>NZ_CAXBDN010000008.1:0-37023 GCF_963974375.1 uncultured Marinobacter sp. | reverse complement strand
AAAAAGCCGCAAGTACCGTCCGGGTCGTATCCGGGAACGAAACCGGGAAAAAATACTGGCGGCGGCGGAAGAAGAGTTTGCCCAGCATGGCTTCCGGGGCGCCACCATCCAGAACATCGCCGAGCGGGCGGGGTTGCCGAAATCCAACGTGCTCTATTACTTCAGCAACAAGAAGCTGATGTACGGGGCCATGTTTGACGACATCCTGTCCCGCTGGAACAAGGTATTCACCGACATCAAGCCGGACGATGACCCGGCCGAGGCGCTGTCATCGTTCATTCGCACCAAGGTGGACATGTCCCGAAAATACCCGCTGGCATCGCGGCTGTTTGCCATGGAAATTATTCAGGGCGCGCCCTTTTTGCTGGAGCACCTGCGCACCAACATGCGGGAATGGGTGCGGGGCAGGGCAGAGGTGATCCAGCACTGGATCGATGAAGGCCGGATGGCGCCGGTAGACCCGGTACAACTGATTTTCCTGGTCTGGTCATCCACCCAGCATTACGCCGATTTTCAGGTGCAGATACTGATGGTGGAGAACAAGGCCGAGTATGAGAAACGCGACTTCGACCACGCCGCGGACTTTCTCACCGGCATGATTTTGCGTGGCTGTGGACTGGAGCAACCGGCATGAGCAAAACCCCGGCTTATCCCCGCGATCTGCAGGGCTATGGCGAATATCCTCCCCACGCCCAATGGCCAGGCCAGGCCCGGGTGGCGGTGCAGTTTGTGCTGAACTACGAGGAGGGTGGCGAGAACTGTGTTTTGCATGGTGACGCCCATTCGGAAACTTTCCTCTCCGAGATCATTGGCGCCCAGCCCTACGCCGACCGGCATATGAGCATGGAATCCATGTATGAATACGGCGCCAGGGCCGGCGTGTGGCGGATTCTGAAAGAGTTCCGCAAGCGTCAGCTGCCGCTGACGGTATTTGGCGTCACCATGGCCCTGGCCCGCAATCCTGAAGTGACCCGGGCCTTTATCGATGACGGCCACGAGATCGCCTGCCACGGTCTGCGCTGGATTCACTACCAGGACATGAGCGAAGCAGACGAGCGCAGCCACATGGAACAGGCCATCGAGCAGCACACCGAGCTCACCGGTCAGCGCCCTCTGGGCTGGTACACCGGCCGCGACAGCCCCAACACCCGGCGTCTGGTAGCGGATCAGGGCGGCTTCGAGTACGACAGCGACTATTACGGCGATGATCTGCCGTTCTGGACCCGGGTCACCACCAGCGATGGCCACGATCAGCCCCACCTGGTGATTCCCTATACCCTGGATGCCAACGACATGCGCTTTGCCTCACCCCAGGGCTTTAACTCGGGTGAGCAGTTTTATCAGTACCTGAAGGACAGCTTCGATGTGCTCTACGAAGAGGGCGCCGAAACCCCGAAAATGATGTCCGTTGGGCTGCACTGCCGGCTGATTGGCCGGCCAGGCCGGTTCCGGGCCTTGCAGCGATTTCTGGATTACGTGCAATCCCACGAACAGGTGTGGATCTGCCGGCGCATTGATATTGCCCGGCACTGGAGAAAGACCCATCCCTTCGAAAACACCTGAATCGTCTATCAATCAACAAATCACCAAAAGAGACACGCACTATGAGCAATGCCATCGTCGCCCCCGATGTAGAAGGGCCGGAATTCACCCGTCAGGGCCTGAACCTGGCGGATGCGAGCCTGGGTGCGGAAGTGCTGGCCGCTACTGACGAGTTCTTCGCCCCCGGTGAGCGGATGCTGAACCCGGAACCAGCGGTGTTCTACCCGGACAAATTCGACGACCATGGCAAATGGATGGACGGCTGGGAAACCCGACGGCGTCGTACCACCGGCCATGACTGGAGCATCGTGAAGCTGGCCATGCCCGGGATACTGCTGGGGGTGGATTTTGACACCAGCTTCTTTACCGGTAACTTTCCCCCGGCGGTGTCTGTGGAGGCCTGCTTCAGTCCTGACCTGGTGCCGGACGATCACAGTGCCTGGCAACCGTTGATTGCAGCAACCGAGCTGAAAGGCAACGACCACCGTTTCTGCGAGATCCACTCCGACCAGCCCTGGACCCACCTGCGGGTGCATATCTACCCGGACGGTGGTCTGGCCCGGCTGCGGGTTTACGGCAAGCCCTTCTGCGACTGGGCCAGCCGTGAACTCTCCGAGAGCGTCAACCTGCTGGCCCTGGAAAACGGCGGCGATCAGGTGGCCTGGAGCGATGCCCACTACGGTGAGCCCCGCAAACTGCTGCGCCCCGGCCGTGGCATCAACATGGGCGATGGCTGGGAAACCCGCCGCCGCCGGGAACCGGGCAACGACTGGTGTATCCTGGCCCTGGGCCACAAAGGCATTCCGCAACGCATCGAGGTGGACACGGCCCACTTCAAGGGCAACTTCCCCGCCGCCTGTTCGATACAGGCTGCCTGCGTGGAAGCGGGCGCCGGTACCGCCAGATCCCAGGTGACCCAGAGCATGTTCTGGCACACCCTGCTGGACGAGCAACCCCTGACCGCCGACGCGATCCACGAATTCAGTCAGCTCAACGACCTGGGCCCCATCACCCATATCCGCTTCAACATGATTCCGGACGGTGGTGTCAGCCGGGTGCGGCTGTTCGGGAAGCCGGTGAAATGACCTCCGGTGCAGCCAGGGCGACCCGAACCCTCAAGGCCGAGCCCCTGACCCGGGAGGCCTTTGCGCCCTTTGGCGAAGTGATTGAGACCCAGGGGGCCGAGTCATTCCCCATCAACGGCGGCCGCACCGAGCGTTTTCATGGGCTCGCCGAGGTTCAGCTGTTGGGGGAAGAGGCCACGGGCATTCTCTCCATCTTCCGGGGTCAGCCCCTGGCGCCGCTGGAAATTACCCTGATGGAGCGTCACCCCCTGGGCAGCCAGGCGTTTGTGCCCCTCAACCACCGGCCGTTTCTGGCGGTGGTGGCCCCCCCCGGCGATTTTGATGAGACTGCCATCCGTGCCTTCTATGTGGCCGGCCATCAGGGCGTAAGCTACCGCGCAGGTACCTGGCACGCACCGTTATTACCGTTGCAGGCAGATTCCGACTATCTGGTGGTGGACCGCCAGGGGGCGGGGAATAACTGTGATGAGGTGATCTTGGAGAGGGCTGTGGTGCTGGATTTGGCCAAGGGCACAGGCATCCAGAAAGGCTGAAGATCCGTATGGATAGGACTATCCCAACCAGAGCCGTAACCCATGTCGAAGCCTGAGCCTACCAAAGATTCAGCAAACCCGCACCGACTGCCGTGCCGGGGCTGCCTTCCTGATTGCCCCAATTACGCCACCTGCAACGGTACTCCCTGGCGGGCGGTGACCCCTTTAAAACCGCACTAGGCGGAGCCTTTTCAGGCTCAAGTCGATTTCCGGGCTGCAACCAGGCTTTCGGGGGGAGCGTGCTGTTGTCGTAGAATATTTCGGACTCTCCTTGGGTGGTGGCCTGCAAGCAGGTCGTTAGCCACTCATGCAGCTTTGCGGACACACTCGGGCCAGGTTTTCATTTATCTTTATTTTGTCCTGGAAAACGTTAAAACATTGTGCGGGAATGATTGCGCCGACGGTTTATTTACTATGTCGACTTTTACAATGCTAAACGTTTAAACTCATTAAAAGTTGTATTTCGCCTGGAAAATATGAATAGCTGATTGCGTAAGTATCCATTGCAGGGTGCATCATCGTCTCGCACCTTCCGGAGGTTCATCCGATGAATGCAACAGTGGGCAATGCAGACAAGGCGCGTGAATACACGGTCTTTGTCAGTCACGCTTCAGCTGACCGCGATATCGCTGCAGAGTTTGTGGATGCGATAGAAAGTAAAGGACTTACCGCCTGGATCGCACCAAGAGATATATCTCCGGGACGAGAATATGCCGAGGAGATCATTAAGGGCATTGATCAGTCGAAGTGCTTCGTACTGCTTGTGTCAGGAGCTTCCAATCTTTCAGCTCATGTCCGGCGAGAAGTCGAACGGGCTGCATCGAAGTCAAAACCGATCTACCCGGTTCGCATTGAAGATGTGCCGCCGTCGCCAAAGCTGGAATACTTCATTTCCATGCATCAGTCCCTCGATGCGCTGGACGGCGTTCTCGCAACCCATGCCGAACGGATTGCTGCGGCGATCGCATCGGATGAGGAATGGGTGGATAACCGAGTTCTTACCCGCCGTCGCCGCTGGCGAATCGGTGCAGGTCTTTCCAGTATATTGCTGGCTGCAGTGGTCTTCATCAGCGTCGTCTTCGCCCCCGATATGCGCACTTTTTTCATGAACCACCAGGACCGCGCTGTCAATGAACTCGCAAAGCGGGGGAGTGCGCTTGGCAGCGCGGACGTCGCTCGCGCAATGGGCAGTGCGAATGTAGCCGAGCTTGATCTTTTTCTGGAGGCCGGGATCGGGTCGGGGGCTCTCACCGATGGTTTTGTTCAGGCGGGACGAACGTTCTTTGAGCGCAGCCAGGGCAATCCGGAGGCTGTTCGCTGGCTCAAAGATGCCATTGCGGCAGGGGTCGACCCCAACCTCACCGTTGAGAGCGAGCACTATGTTCGGGAAGGGCTGATCTCATCAGCGTTCGGAAGCGGAAATGTAGCTGCCATTCTCGCGTTGCTTGAGTCAGGTGCAAGCCCGCACCCCTATCAGGACCTGCATTTATCCCCCTACGCCGTTCCGAGGATTTTATTTCCTTATACCTATGCTTTCAGACAAGATCAGTGGACCGACGCCCAGCAAGCTAAGGTCGCGCGTGGCTTGGCAGCTGCGGGCGCCGCCCTGGTCTCTCCGGAAGAAGATGCATTCAGCTTCCAGCACCATCACATTGATCAATACAAGCAACTGGTGGAAGCCTCTGAGAGGCTTGACCTGGCTTCGGCAGTTCGTCCCTCGGGTTGTGCCGCGCGACTCAGTGAACCCATATGCGAAAGGGCGACGGCAGAAGCCGGCAAAGACTGGTGTGCAGTGGCCAAAAGCATGCCGGAGCATATCGTGGCTGGGAACAGTTACGACCATAGGATGGTTGGCTTTACCATTCATCACCTCCTGACCGTCGTGCAGGGAAGGGGGTATTTCCTGGCCACCACACCGAAAGGTTGGCACGGTGGTTATGCCTTGCTGGAGGTGGCAGCCAACGAACGGGACTGGTCGCTCTACCAGTTTATGTCCCCCGGAGCAGGGCTCGGACATTGCAAACCTTACATAGACCAACCGGACTATCGGCCCGACAACTGCTGGCGCCGCTTTTCGATGCGTTGGGAGCCCGATCGGTCGGTCGTACGTCTGAGCGATTATTACGATTATACGGCACGGGAATGTTCAACCGCTTCCACATCCGACAGGTGAGCATGCGCTTTCGTTTTTTTATCCTGAACGGAGATCAGGCCTTTGCGTTGCCGCCGGGCATGGTTCTTACCGGGAGACGCACCGCATGACCAGCGCACTGAGCCATCAGGTTGCTCTTGTCCTGTGGGGGCTTCTTCTTGCGTTGGTGGTCTATCGCTATTCCCGGAGGTTCCCGGCGTGGACGTTGCTGGTTACCGCACTGCTTGCTCTCTTGCTTCGGATTGCCGGGTTTTTTCTCTACGAAATTGAAGTGCAGGCCGGTGAGCTCGGTTACGTGGGGCTGTTGGCAAATGCGCTGTTCATGTCGGTCCAGCTGCTTTTCATGGAGGATGGCCCCGCGCCTGATGACAATATCCTGATCCAGATGTCGCGATTTGCGGCCCTCGCGACCGTGTTCCTGCTGGCCTATGAGGCTATCCACAGACTTTTTGCCGACTCCATTCAGCGTGTGATGCTGCAATTGAACAGACAACATGTGGTGATTTGCGGTCTCGGACAAATCGGCTATCACCTGGTGCGCGACCTGCGGACCGCGACGGCAGGGAATGCCAGGAAACCGCCGGCTATTCCGAAAGTGATCGTCGTTGAGCCCAACCGGGATAACGACTATCTGGATGCCGTGCGTGAACTCGGAGCTGTTGTGGTTCATGGGGATGCAACTGACATTCAGATGCTCAGGCGCATCAACGCCCATAACGCGCGTGACGTGTTCTTCCTGACGGGCAAGGACGAAGTGAATATCGAAGGTGCCTGCAAACTTGAAGACCTCATCGTTGAAGGGCTTCGGCCGGGAGATCACCCATCACCGGATATTTATGTACATGTCCGCCACGCAGATCTTGAGAGAGTAGTCGAGAATCGCCGAGGCTCCGCTTCCGATCCCTGCCGTAGCCGTATCAAGGCCTTTAACGTTATTGATCGCTCGGTGAGGGATGTTGTTGGCAATCTTGTTCTGCCCTGGCGGCCGCACACACCGTCGCAGGTTGCCCACTTTGTGATCGTTGGTTTCGGTGAGGTGGGCCAGAGGCTGGCCTTGCGGTTGGCAGAGCTGGCGCACTTTGAGAACTACAAGCGCTCGCGTATGACCATCGTCCACGGTGCCTGCGAACAGGACTCGGTGCGGCGATTCCGTCAGGTGTATCCACGGATGATGTCCACGGAGGCTCCGGCTGATGTCTGGATGCCGGATGCCGGCAGGGATGACTGGTCCTTCGGTGTTTCCGTGGCAGACCGTAATAACCCACAGCCAGGTGACTGCGGCGTGCCGTTTGTAGTCAACGGGGGCTGGACGGAGTTGGAGGCGGCGCCGGAGTCCGACGAGTTTCTGGAGCGGATCGTGGACCTGGCCGCTACCCCCGGGGTGCGCCCCTTTGTGTTTATCTGCAGGGAATCCGACGAGCTGAATTGCTCGCTGGCGCAAAAGCTGCGCACGGAACTGGATCAACGGCTGAAGGTAAATGGCGCGAGCGACGGCACGTCACTGCGCTACCGGGATGGCCTGGCGCCGGTGCCGATTTTTTCGTATGTGCCCCGACGCCCCATGCTGACGCGACTGGTCGACAGCCCGGACCTGATCAGTTTCGGCGCATCCGACCTGGTCTGCACCTACCGGGAGCTGACCCGGGATTTGCAGCGACCGCTGGCAGAAGCACTGGCCGCCGATTTTTACCACGACTACGAAAAAAGAAAGGCAGTTGCCGCCGGGGAACCGCCGCGTCACACGGAGGCGCCCGCCTTCCCGACCTTGCCGGCCTGGGAGCGGCAATCCAATCTTTCAGCCGCAGCGCACCTGAATATCAAACTGGCCGCGCTGGGCATGAAGCTGGTTTATCGAGATGGCACTGGCGCGCCGGTGGACGCTGCCAAAATCACCCCCGAACAACGCGAGAACGTGGCCCGCATGGAACACAACCGCTGGCTGGCCGAGCGCCTGCTCAATGGCTGGACCTTTGGTGAGCGTGATAATGCTCACAAACGTCGGCTGTCCCTGGTCGACTGGGATAGTCTCAGTAGCGACGAGCTGGCCAAGGACCACGAGCAGATTGATCGGATTATCGGCTTTTGCAGTAAACATCCGGTTATCGGGTTGAGCAAGGTGGAAGGTGAACTTGACAAAGTCGACTGTTAGTCAAGCTTCTCCGCGCTGCCGTCTGGGCGGTAGCCGATCTGACTGATTTGCTCGCCGCGGAGTTCGTACCGATACTCGAATCTGACAAATCCGCCGAATATCGCTATAGGTTCGCCATTGACACCGAAGGTGGCCTGTTTGGTTAGGTTACCGTGCGCATCAAAGCTCTGCGTGAAGCGGTGATACCCGGTTCGGTGTGATACCGGCTCATTGTTAATTCCGAAATAGGCCTGCTCGGTGACATTGCCGAGCCCATCGAGAACCTGAGTGAAGCGATGATAACCGTCTTGGTGTAGTACCGGCTTATCGTCGACTCCGAAGTAGAACTTCCCGGTGACGTTGCCGCGCACATCAAAGGCCTGCGTGAAGCGGTGAACGCCGTCCCGGTTTGACGCTGGCGCATTATCGATTCCAAAGTAGGCCTGCTCGGAGATATTGCCGTGCGCATCGAAGGTCCGCGTGATTCGGTGGTAGCTTTTAGCTCGCAACACCGGCTTACCGTCGACTCCGAAGTATACCTGCTCAATGGCGTTGCCGCGTTCATCGACGGCCTGCGTGAAACGGTGATACCCGTCCTGGTGCGACACAGGATCATTATCAATCCCGAAATACGCCACCTCGGTCAGATTGCCGCGCGCATCGACGAGCTGGGTGAGGCGATGAAACCCATCACGGTGCAGCACTGGTTCACCGCCGATCCCGAAGTAGGCCTGCTCGATAAGGTTGTCACGCGAATCGACGATTTGTGAGAGGCGGTGATAACCGTATTGCAATAGCATCGGTTCACCGTCGACCCCGAAGTAGGTCTCCTCCGTAACGTTACCCCGCGAATCGACGACCTGCGAGAGGCGGTGATACCCGTCCCTTTGCAGTACTGGCTCACCGTCGACCCCGAAGTAGGCGGCCTCCGTAACGTTGCCACGCGCATCAAAGTGCCGCGTGAAGCGGTGATAGCTGTCCTGGTACAGCACCGGCTCCCCGTCGATACCAAAGTATGACTGCCCTGTGATATTGCCACTTACATCTACGTCTCGCGTGATGCGGTGATTCCCGTCCTTGTGTAGCACCGGCTCACCATCGATTCCAAAGGTGGCCTGTTCGGCAATGTGGCCACGCGCATCGAAGTCCCGTGTAATACGGTGGTACCCGTCCCTATGCAGCACCGGCTCACCGTCGACACCAAAGTACGCCACCTCAGTCAGATTGCCGCGCGCATCGAAGTTCTGAATTCTGCGGTGATTTCCGTCCCGGTGCAGTACCGGCTCACCGTCAAGCCCGAAGTGGGCCACCTCCGTAAGGTAGTCACGCGCATTGAAGATCCTGGTATGGTGATGAATCCCATACTGGTTTAGCACGGCCTCACTGTCGGCCCCGAAGTAGGTCTGGTCGGTAACGTTGCCACGTTCATCGACTTTTAATGAGAAGCGGTGATAACCATACTGCACAAGCATCGGCTCACCGTCGATTCCGAAGTAGGTCTCCTCGGTAACGTTGCCGCGCGCATCGCGTACTTGCGAGAGGCGGTGGTACCCGCCCCTCCGGAGCACGGGCTCACCGTCGGCCCCGAAGTAGGCTTCCTCCGTAACGTTGCCCCGCGCATCAAAGTCCCGCTTGAAGCGGTGATAACCGTCGCGGTGCAGCACCGGTTCCCCGTCAGTGCCAAAGTGAGACTGCTCTGTGACATTGCCGCGTAAATCTACGTCTTGCGTGATGCGGTGATAGCCGTCCTGGCGCAGCACTGATTCACCATCGACACCGAATACAGCCATCTCGGTGTAGTTGCCTTGCGCATCGACAGCCCCCTTGACGCGGTGATAGCCGTCCGCGTGAAGCGTTGGCTCGTCGTTCGCTCCCAGATAGCGTCGATCTACCGGGTCGCCGAGCTCACTGAGCGCAATGTCCACCGCTACGATGCCGCGCCGGCTGGCCTGTGGCTCGCCGTTAAAGCCCAGATTGATAACACGGGTTGGCACGAAGTTATCGCCGTGATAAACGAAACGCTGACCAAAGACCCCTTCGGCGTTGGCACGGCGCACTCTGTTGAGATTGAGGTATATTCGGCTGATTGCTCGCCCCTGCTCATCGTAGTGAATCTCGTGCCCGGTGACATCCGAGCGCTGGCCTCCGCCCTCAACACCAATTTCAAGTCCGCCCGCAGTGGCTGCCTGGGCCAGCGGCGCATCCCGGTGCTCCTGCCGGAATTCCACAAACTGGTAAGGGCCGGTTGCCGTATCGTTCAACTCAGTCAGGTTCTGCCGCATCACCAGCCGTTCGTTGCGGTCGCGCAGGTCGATTTGCTGGATGCTGCCATCCTCGCGATAGAACACCTGGTGAACGGCTGCGCCGTGGTTATCGTCGTCTTCGCGCAGTTGGCCGGCGCTGTTGACATGCAGCACCTGTCGCACTTTGTATTGGCGCGATTCGATCCGGTAGTGAGTCTCACGGCCGGCACGGGTGTGCGCATCCAGCCGACCGACGCCCACTGGCACACTCCATTGCGAGCCGAGGTTGGCGTAGTAGCTGACCTTGAGCCGGTTGAAATCCCAGGCCCAACCGCCTGCCGCTAGCATCAGCACGGCTGCCACGGCTGCAACAGCGCGCCGGCGACGCTGGCTCTTGCGTTCGCGGCGGGCGAAGGCATCGAAACCGAGCCCGGTAATACCCGCCACGGCCTTGAGGAGCACGCTGGTCCAGCCATCGCCTTTGGCCCGAAGGTCTCCGGCAACGGGCTCAGTGCGGGTTCCGGTCAGGGTGCCGTCAGCGTCCACGCGGTAGCGCAGGGCAGGTGGAAAGCATTCCTGGTCTGCCGTTGCCGGATCGTCTGAGGCATTAGGCTCGCCGTCCAGCATAATGGCGAAAATGCGGTCTTCACGCCCGAGGGACTTGAAGTAGCGCACCTCCTCGTTGACCCATCTTGATTTGGCTGAGTGGGGCGAGCACAGCACGATGAGATAACGGGAGGCTCGCAAGGCGTCCTCAATGGAGGCGCCCAGGTCGGAAGACAGCGGCAGCTCGTCGCGATCCCGGAAAACAGGGAAGAGGCGGCGCGGCACCGGCTCATCGCGGCCGGGGCGATCCACCAGGTCTCGTGGGATGCGGTAGGCCTCAAGCCGCCGGTGCAGTTTCTCGCCTGTGCGAGCGTCCTTTGACGAATAGGAAATAAAGGCCCAGTAGCGATAGAGGTTTGCAGGATCGGTCATGGGCCGTTGCCCCCGGTGTAGGTCTGATCTCGAGTATGCATAGCCTTCAAAACCCCGGGGTCAGTTCCCGTTCACTGTATATCAACCGCCAGATCCGCAGGTCATCGGACAATGTCAGGCTGACCTGACCCAACAGACGCCGGACGGCCGGTCGGTCCGGCGAGTCGCGCCTGGCTTCCAGGCATCTGGCCAACTGCTCCAGTTCTGACACCATGCGCCGTGATTGCTGCGCGGATGAACGGAAATCTCCGGTAGCACGAATACCGAAGATCGCCGCGCCCACCACCGGCAATGTTGCGCCAAGCAGCGTTGCCAGGGGTTTATACCCATCGGCAGCCAGCTGCCAGCCTTGCGTATAAAGTCCGAAGGCCAGGAGGTAAAGCGTGCCGCTGACAATCGTGGCGCAGAGCGATACCGCCGCCGCCTTTTCAAGCCGGTGGTCCAGCAGGTGCAACTGCCTGGCGTTGTCGCGGTGATAGCTGAGCTGGCTGTTGATCTCCTCGTGCAGGGCCACGTCAATGGCCGCGAGTAACGCATCGTAGCCGACGACGGCTGTCGGCGGCGCTATCTCTCGCAGCGATGCCCTGACATACCAGGCGATCCAGGTCTGCGCCGGATTGCCTCCGAGATTACTGATCGGACGGATGGGTGAACTACCCATCAGGAGGGGCAACCGTGCAGGACGCAGGGCTTCGTCAAGACTGCGGTAGTCGAGCCAGCGTTCACGCCACTGGCCGCGGTGACCGAGCCAGGTGGTCATAAGAATGATGCCGATGATGGCAAGCTCGACAACAACGAAGATCGCTTTTGCCGCTTTGCTCTCCCAGAAGAAGACAGCGAGCAGCCCCACGAAAACCGCCAGCGCGGCGAGTGTGAAATTGGCGATGTAGGCACTGCGGAACAGGTGTGAATAGTGCACCGCCAGGTTGTCTGCACCCAGCCAGCGCTCGCGTAAGCGCGTATCGAGTTGATTGCGGAAGGCCGGGCCACCCGTTTTCTCGGCTGCCTGACGGGTTTTGGTCCATGCTTGCTGGCGCTCGCGGGCGAGCCCGTTGTCAACGCGCAGGGAAAGACGGCGCTCTGGCAGGAATGCCCAGCGCAGGAGGTTATAACCGCTGGCCCAGCCATGGGGGTGGAATGTCTCGCTTTGGAAACTCCGCAAGCCTGCCGAGAACAGCGGCGCATCATGGGCCTCATGTGCTTGCTCCGGCAGGGCGAGATGGTTTTCCACCTGTTCCGCCAGGGCGTTGGATACAGGAGCCGTTCCGGTGTCCAGATCGAGCGCCTGCCACTCACCCTCTTCCAGCGGATCGACGGCGGTGTCCGGAACCGTCCAGAGTTTGAGTGCACCCTCAAGGGTGATCAGCACGGTGGTGATGCCGCGCAGGCGGGCCTCGTTGACAATCTCTGCTGAGCCTCCCGGGCCATCTGCGGCCTTCTGGTCCCAGATGGTGATCAGGATGTCCGCATGCGCGAGCATCAGGTGTCCGGCAGCAAGATAGCCTTCGTTGCGGCCATGGGACGTATCACCAAGATCCAGTTCCGTGCAGCTCTGCACGGCGTCATGGTCGAACATGCTCTGAAACTTCTCCAGAGCGGCTCCTTCAAAGTCCTGTGCATAGCTGTCGCGAGGAAAGGGAAGTATCAGGTTCAGGTTGTAACCGGCACCTACGGCTGCATCGGTCACGATCTGGTCCGCACCCTCGGCGATTGCTGTCGCCAGCCGAAGATCCACGGGAGTCGAGGAGAAAGGAGCTGCCTCACGTCGTGCATTGTTTTTCTCCTGCAGTGACCGGGTGACGTCGGCGAGGTAATGGAGGATTTCTGAGGCGCGATCATGAAGTCTGGCGGTGTCCACGCCCTCAAGCTTATGGGGACGGTGACCGGTAACGCCTACGCGCAAGGTCAGGCGTGGGGCGATGTATGGGCTGTCAGCTCGTTCCATGATTGCTTCCATGTCAAACATTCAGCAAATCCGGAGAGGTCTGTCGACTAAAACCGGACACACCTCCTCGACGGGCGATAGTTCTCCACCCCTGGCAGAATAATAGCGATTATTTCGTAATGCTTGCCACCTATGTAACCGTCCCCTGAAATTTATGGAGATACTTCAAAGCACACATTGCTGACTGTTTTTGCGTTGTCACTCGGAAACTTCCAGCGCAGTACGCAAACGCTGGGTGAGATGCTCAGGATAGGTCCTGGTCAAAGTTACCGAGTCGCACTGCTGAAAGTGAGAGAAGTGTTTAATGGCCTCTGCAAACGCAGCAATGACCAGATCCTCGTCAAAACAGTGCCGTTCAAGGTGAAGTGATTTGATTTCCAACGTGCCGGTTTTGCGATGGGCTTTACAATCCATGCGCCCGATAAACTCATCGCGATAAAGCAGTGGCAGACAGAAGTAGCCATACTGACGCCTGGCCTCAGGTATATAGCATTACAGCTGTTCAAGGGCTTTTTTGGCCGGCTTCCAGTCCCACCAGCCTGCGCGTTTTGCGGTGGGGTTATCCAGGTCCCGGGACCGCAACGGTCCGTGTGACCGTATGCGGGCCAGCAGCTCATCCATCAGCTTCTGGTCTGGTGTTCTGAACCAATGGGTCTGGCCACTTCTGATGGCGTGCTTGTAGGGGAGGGAAAATCGAAAATCCGCCATGGGCAGAAACGCCGCCGCGTGGGCCCAGTACTCGAAAATATCTCCATCACGCAGCATCTGGTTAGTCATGGCCGGTCTGAAATCAGGCACCCTGGAATTCAGAACATGGTGATGCGCTCGCTGAACGACCGATATAGTGTCGACCTGTACATAGCCAAGATGCCCGATCGCGTTGCGCGCCCCGGCCAGGCCACGCCCGTAGGGCTGAGCCTGCACCAGTCCCTGTGCTGACAGGGCCAGGCGGCGCAGACGCAGGAGGTCTTGTGGGCGATTCATTTCAATCATCTTATGGATGCGCAACCGAACCGCTGTAGAAAGTCTCACATTCCTCACCGGTAATCGCCTGCAGGCCGCTTTCGACCAGATCCAGCAGCGGGCCGGCTGCTGCCACGAGGAAGTTGGGTTGGTTGACGTCGGGATCGTCGAAAGAGCCGGTAATGGTTTGTTCAACAATGGCGCAACCATCGCGATCGAGTACCGCCACTTTCAGGTCCGCGAAGCGGTACCGGGCGAAGTCCAGGCCACCGCCGAGGGCCAGCCGGTTTTCCTGAGTGGTGAAAGCCACGTCCCGGGCTCGCGCGACACCGCCCTCTATCGTCCATTCCGTAACCAGCTCAACAATACGCGTGCTGCCCCCACTACCTTCAAGCAGGCCGGTAAATGCATAACCGCGGCTGGCCACAAGGCCGATGGGTCCGGCCAGAAAGACGGCGCCCACATCGATCAGGTTGAAGCGCTGGGTGGCCCTGTACTCGCCCAGCTCTTCGTCCAGATCGAACCCTTGAAGTTCCAGTCCACCGCCGGTCATGCTCAGGTTACCTGCAGTGCTGTCCCGAATCGCCTGCCAGTTGCCGCCCTGTGCGTTCAGAGAGAGCTCGAGATCCAGGGTGCCGGTGGTGGTCTGGCCCGGCGCCAGCATTGCCATGAATGCGCTGATTTCAAACCCGGAGAGCTCTCCGGTCAGGCTGAACTCGGGCGTACTGGAGGTGAGGTCCATTTCCAGCTGCCCCGAGGCCTGACCCTCAAAAACATTGGCGCTGATCGGGTCCAGGTCAAAAACGCCGTTGTCGCCATGGATCTCCATCGATAGATCGGAAACTGTAAAATTGCCCTGGCGCAGGGTCTGGCATTCCAGCTCGCCGTGGGCAGCGAACGCTGCAAGAGCGTCATCCGTCCCGCTACCGGAATGATGGATATCCTGCAGGTCCAGATCGCAGTTATCAAACTGCCATTCCAGCCCCGAAGTCCGGTCCACATAGTTCACCTGTGCCTCAGAGACCTGCAACCGCTGCAGCGATAACTCATTGGGTGATCCCGGTTCCGAACTGGACTCATAGATATTAAAGACACCCGGGCTGAGGCGTTCGATGGAAAGCGTTGGCCGTTGAAGGTGTAACTCGGTGGGGCGCACTGTGCCGGTCAGCAGGCTGCCCAGCTCTATCTGCACGCGGGCACTTTCGGCCGTGGCTACCGCCTGTCCTTCGCGGCTCACCTCGATATCGGCAAGAGTGACGCTGGCGTATGGGAACAGGCTGAAGCCTGGCGGCTCACCAATTTTCACCTCCATGCCCAGCGCATCGCCAAGCCGGGCCTCCAGCTGTGCTTTGACCCGGTCTGAATCGAAAAGCATCCAGGCCAACAAGGCCGCCACCACGAGCAGGGCGGCCAGCAACGAGATTGCCAGAAGGGTTATGCGTATTGGCTTCGTCATCATGTCACTCCCTGACTGTCAGAGGTTCGCCGGAGCACTTTTGGGAGAACGAAAAACCGGTGGCTGTGTCTGCAATTGTAGCAGTCCGTCACCGGGCTGCAGTGACCGTGATTTCGTCCAGAACCTCACCCTCCAAAGCCACTCTCCAAATCCACCCCAAGGCATGCTCTCTAGGGCCGGCAGCGCCAGTCCGTACCGATCCATTCGTATTTGTTGCGGTCTTTAAACACTCCACGCATTCTTTCAATCATGGTGACGTTCCTTGTTGGTGTTTGTAGTCGTCACTGTCGGCGAGAGGGTCGTCTGACAGCAGTCCCTATTCACGTGATGAGCTGGGACATGGCGCGGCTGTTCGCTCCTTCTTCATCGCCAAGGCCGGCTTTGACGCCGTTGCGGTTTCGCTCTGGCTGATTCTGGCTGGCTTTCAGCTTACCGGTCAGCGCTTCAATTTTAATCTCCACCCCAACAATCGCCTGCACCAGGCGATCCGTGAAATCCTCTGGGGCATCTTCCACCGACCAGGGGTTGTCCCTTTTTGACTCGTGTTTGTCGGTCAGCTGACCGACATGCTGTTTCAGCCAGGATGCATCCTGAATGACCCGGGCGTTTCCTTCTGCATGGACCGCCAGATAATTCCAGGTTGGCACAACCCGGCCGGTTTCCGCTTTGGTGGGATACCAGGAGGGTGAAACGTAGGCATCAGGCCCCTGAAAGACCGCGAGCACCCGTGGCCCATTAAGCAATCGTTGCCATACCGGGTTGTTCCGGGCGAGGTGACATTGCAGAAGGCCTAAGGAGCCCTCTTCCTCGTAATGCAAGTAGAAGGGAACATGGTTGGCTTCGATTCCCTCGTCATCGCTGACGATCAGCAGACCAAAGCCATAGTCACGAATGTATTGCTGAAGCGTTTTTGTGTTGTCTTCCCGGAAGTTACTCGGTACATACATGCGGCATAACCTCTTGATAGAAACCCTACTAACACCACCACCAGCCCGAACCAGCCCAGAAATCTTGTGACCGCAATCGGCGACCGGGTATTCAGTTCCGGGAACAGGATAGCTCCAAACGACACGGCCCGCCCGTAGCCAAAGGCCTGACCCAGGTGGTTGGTTGTTATGGCCAACTGGGGAGGCAGGAATAAACAGACAACCAGATACGTGGGCATGAAGGCTATGGCGTAGATGACCTGTAACTCAAAAGGCTCGTCACGCTTTAAGGCCAGGTACAGAAAAGTCAGGGTAAAAACTACTGTGAGTTCAATCAACTGAGGGTGCTCCCGGCGTTCTCGGTTTTCGGCCGGGCCGCGAGCATGAACAAACGTGCGGAGCAGGTCCGGAAAACGGGTCGATTGAGAGCATACTGGTGGTGGCATATCCATGGCACGAAGAGCTCCAGAAAATAAGCTGTATATCTTTTACAGTAGGGCACGGCTAGCGGCGTGAGGCACACCTCATTCCTGGGGCGATGATGGCGCTTTTTCCGGATATCCACCGGATATTCGGCCACATTTGACGGTATATTCGAAATCTACCGTCATTTTGTCGCTTTTTCGGGAATGGATATGCTGGTTTTGTGAGGTTTATATATTGCAAGATGTTGAATTATTTAGTTTTTATTTCTTTTTCTGGCACTGGGTCCGTCCAGACATATTGCCACTCTTGACGTAGAATAAACTGTTATGTTTTTCGTAGGGCAGGCTCAAGTCCAAGGTGATCAACAAAAGGTAGAAAGTCGCGATCCAAAAACAGCAAGGGTAGCTGTTTTTCTATGCAGAAGGTCGCGATGATCACGTCAGCGGTTTTTCTGATCGTGATGCCTTTTTTGCGTAGCGCACGATAGTTGTCAGCGCATTTAGCTGCCATTTTTTTGCCAAACATTTCATACTGATCCAGTGCGAGCAGGCTTTGCTTGGTCTGGCGGTATTGTTTGTCGTTGCGAATGCCTTGCAGGATTTCAAGAAATATGAGGTCGCCGATAGCGACGGAACCTTGGGCTATCGAAGCATCCAGAAGATCAGTTTGCGGGTTTTCGACTCCGTTGAAATAGTCGATCCAGACGCTGGTATCCACCAGTATCATCTGGCACTCCGCATTTCATCCAGGTTGCCTTCCCACTTGATCTTGCCGCGCAGTTTTCGAATTTCTTGCTGCTTGCTAAGCTGGACCAGAAGTTTCAGGCCTTGTTCAACGGCCTCTTTCTTGGTTTCGTAGCCGGAGGCTTTGAGGGCTTCGGCCATCAACTGGTCGTCAATGACAATGTTGGTTCTCATGTTGCACCTATGTGTACGATTGTCGATTTCTATACACAATCTAGCACTTCACGGAGAACATAACAATCGGCTGCACAGCGACCGATTTTCCGCCGCTTCGCGGCTCCAAACCGGCGCGTGAGCCAAGCGTTAGCTGGTAGTGCCTCTCCGGAATAGTGATACTATAGTGTCACTATTAGTCTGATTCAGGGTGAGCCCATGAAAGTTGAGCTTGTTACGAATCTCAAGCGCCAAGCCACAAAAATTCTGGCCGATCTGCACTTGTCTAAAGAGCCGGTACTGATCACGGAGCATGGTCAGCCATCCGCATACCTTGTCGATGTGCAGGATTACGAGTTTATGCAGCGCCGACTTGAGCTGCTTGAGGGGCTCTCACGGGGAGAGCGTGCTGTACTTGAGGGAAGAACGTACAGCCAGAGTGAGGCCAGGGAGAAAATGAGTAAATGGCTGAAGTAATCTGGACGGAGCCCGCCCTTCAAGAGCTGGATGCCATCGCTGAGTACATTGCTCTGGATAACCCTGTTGCCGCAAGTCATCTGGTTCAGGAAGTTTTCGATAAGACTGAGCGTTTGGAAGACTTTCCCCAATCCGGACGGATTCCTCCAGAGCTCCCTGATTCGGTATACCGGGAGGTAGTAGTCTCACCGTGTCGCATTTTCTATCGTGAGGATGGGCAACGGGTTCTCGTTCTCTATGTCATGCGAGAGGAGCGGCAGCTTCGTGCGTACATGCTTGAGAACAGCTAACCAGGCGCGTCACTCGGATGCCTTTGTCTCCGCTTCGCTACGTCAAGGCCGCGGGTGCGCTCTGCTTTATATATTGCTAGAAACGAGGGTATAGAGTGTCCGGTATAGTAATTCGTCAAGCGAAAATTGAAGACTCGGCTCTGATTCACAGGTTTATTACAGAGCTTGCCATTTATGAGAAAGCAGAAAATGAAGTATTGGCTACCGTTGCAGATGTAGAAAGTTCTTTATTTGGCGCCGAAACGACCACTAATGCAGTTATTTGTAACCTAAACAATGAGCCTATTGGTTTTGCGGTCTATTTTTTCAATTTCTCAACATGGCTCGGTAAGCATGGGTTATATCTCGAGGATTTGTATGTTTCTCCTGAGTATAGAGGCGTCGGTGCCGGCAAAGCGCTTCTGAAGCACCTTGCAAAAATCGCAGTGTCGAAAAATTGTGGTCGCTTCGAGTGGAACGTACTTGACTGGAATGAGCCGGCGATACAGTTCTATAAGTCAATAGGTGCAAAACCACAAAATGAATGGGTAGGCTATCGTTTGGCTGGAAAAGCTCTTGAAGAATTTGCCTGTAGTTAACAGCACATAAAAATCGACTGCCTGGCGACGGTTACTGCATTGCGGCTACGCCTCCTTGCCAAGGTCACCGCTGTGCTCCGGCGTTGTACCGAGGACGGGACAGCACGGTGAAAACGATACTTCCTGGAAATGCCGGTGCTGGTAAAAGCACTCTCTCAAAGAGATTAATTGCCAAACAGCCAGTCGCTCACCTTTCTTTTGATGAAGTGGCATTTGAAAATGGGGCGCAGCGGCACCGTGACAACTCCTGGTGCGGAACTGCCGGTGTGTGATCAGCACTGGTGCAATTCTTAACGGAAGTGGCGGAACTGAAAGTGCTTTCTGGGCCTTGGCGCCTTCGAAGCTATGGCACAGCCATTGCTTTAAAAACTGATCAACTGGTCAGTTTTGAATGCGTAAGCTGGGAGAGCCGGGAAGTCCATGAGTCACTTTGCCATTACCAATGTCGCCATTTTCACCGTGGATACCCGCGACCGGGTGATTCCCTCCGGCACGCTGCTGGTTGAGGACGACCGCATTGTGGCGGTGGGGGAGACCGGCTCTGTGGAGCTCCCGCCGGGATGCCCGGTGTTTGACGGCGAACATCGCCATGCGTTGCTGCCGGGGCTGATCGACTGCCACTCCCATTCCAGTCTGATGCGGGGCGTTACCGAGAACATGCCGCTGATGGAGTGGCTGCCCTGGTATCAGCTGGAACATCGTGCCCTGACTGAGGACTACGCCTACCATTCCGCCCGCCTGTGCTATCTGGAGGCGCTGCTCAGCGGCACCACCTGTGTGATGGATATGTACCGTTTTATGGACCGCTGTGCAGACGCAGCCGGGGAGCTTGGCTTGCGAGTGCAGCTGGCGCCTTATGTGGCGGACCGGCCGGGCAAGGATTTTTTCGCCAGCCGGGAGGAGAACCGCCGGCTGATCCAGACCCATCACGACAGCCAGCAGGGCCGTATCCGGGTGTGGATGGGGCTGGAACATCTGTTCTACTGCACCGAAGACGCCTACCGTGATGCGGTCACTTACAGCCGGGAATACGGCGTCGGCATTCACACCCACGCCAGTGAGCAGAAAGAGGAGGAGCAGGCGGTGACCGCAGAGTTTGGTCGTCGCTCCATCGCCCTGCTGGACCACTACGGCATTCTGGGGGAGCGAACGCTGCTGGCCCACTGTGTCTGGCTGAACGGTGATGAGATCCAGCGCGTCGCCGATACCGGAACCGCCATCGCCCATTGCCCCGTCAGCAATGCCAAGCTGGCCAGCGGTATTGCACCGGTACCGGACATGCTCGCGGCTGGAGTTACCGTGGGTCTGGGTACTGATGGGCCAGTGTGCAACAACAGCCTGAGTCTGTTTGAGGAAATGAAATTTGCCTCGCTGATCCAGAAGGCCTCCCGGCTGGATGCCACGGCCTTGCCGGCCCGGGACATGCTGCGGATGGCCACCATCAATGGCGCCCGGGCCCTGGGCCTGGACCGTGACATCGGCTCCCTGGAGCCGGGCAAGAAAGCCGACCTGTTATTGCTGGACACCAGCGCCCCCAACCTGGCACCGATGTCGGTGGACGAGCAGGGCGGCAATCTGCTGTGGAATCTGGTGTTTGCCGCCACCGGGGCCAATGTCTCCGGGGTGTGGGTCGACGGCCAGCCGGTGATTGCCCACGGGCAGCCGGTGCGGGTATCGGCGGGCTCAATTACCGAAGCGTCCCGCATTGCCGGTCTGCGTCTGCACGAGGCCTGCCGCAAGCTGGCCCATACACGAACCTCCATGATCTGAAGTGAGAGTGATCCATGCCATCATTACCGTTGATTTCCGTTGCCGGCCTGATCAGTGATGACGCTGACGTGCGCCGCAAAACCGCGGCCGAACTGGGCCGGGCCTGTCGTGAGGTGGGCTTTTTCTACGTCATCGATCACGGCATTCCTGAAGCGGTGGTGAACCGGGCGTTCGCAGGAGCCAGGGACCTGTTCCAGCTGCCGATCGACAAGAAGCAGGCCCTCTCCATCAAGCTGTCGCCACATAACCGGGGTTACGTGGCCATGTCCGATGAAAAGCTCAATCCCGCCGCCGGGGCCGATCAGAAGGAAGCCTTTAATATCGGCACTGACTTTCCCGATGATCATCCGGAAGTGGTGGCGGGCAAACCCTTTCGCGGAGTCAACTTCTGGCCGCCCATTGAGGGCTGGCGCGAGCAGGCGCTGGATTACTTCAATCATTGCCTGAACCTGGGGCGCACCATTCACCGGGGCTTCAGTCTGGATCTGGGCATTGATGAGCACTTTTTTGACAGTCACCTCAGCGCGCCCATTGCCACCTTGCGGATGCTGCGCTATCCCGCCAGTGCTGGTGAGCTGGACCGGGAAGATGGTGCTGCCGGCACCCACACCGACTACGGCAACGTCACCATTCTGGCCACCGATGAAGTGGCGGGTCTGGAAGTGCTCAACCGTCAGGGCGAATGGATACAGGCGCCTTATGTGCCCGGCGCCTTTGTCTGCAACATCGGCGATTGCCTGATGCGCTGGAGCAACAACCACTATGTGTCCACACCTCACCGGGTGCGGCCGCCAGAGCAGGAACGCTATTCCATTGCCTTCTTCCTGGAGGTGAATCCGGATTCTGTGGTGGACCCCAGGGATATTGTGAAGGATCAGGATCCGCTTTATCCCCCTATCCTGTGTTCGGACTATCTGGCCGAACGGCTCAATGCCACCTACGATCATCGGGAGGGTTCCCGGAAGTCGCAGGGATGATTGCTGGGTATGACCGGGTTGCACATTACTTGACATCATAAGTTGCATATACAAATATTGTATCTACAACTCTATGGTGATCGCTTATGACTGCTCCGGGCAATACCTCGCCGCGAGGCTGCACCAATTACAAAATCCGCAAGCTGATGCGCCAGGTATCTCAGTACTACGACACCGAGATTGGCCGGGCCGGGCTGAAGGCGACCCAGTTTGCGTTGCTGGGGCAACTGGCCAGGCTGGGCCCGATACGGCCGGGAGATCTGGCCCAGACCATGGGTATGGATGCCTCCACCCTGACGCGCAACCTTAAACCCCTGACCGACGCCGGCCTGGCCCGGACCGAGCAAGGTACCGATGCCCGCAGTCGCAGCGTGACCATCACCGATGCCGGTCATCAGAAATGGGCCGAGGCGCGGGAGTACTGGAAAGTTGCCCAGGGCCACATCAACAATGTGCTGGGTGCTGATAGGGTAATCGCACTTCACAAGTTGCTCGATGAGTCACTGGAGCTGCTTGCCCACCCCACGGACGAGGTGACATCACCATGAGCACAGTTCCTGTAACTACCACTACGACTACGCCGGCGCCGACTCGCACAGAACAGATGCTGAGTCGCCCGGCGCTGCCACTGATACTGGCGCTGGCAGCACCGAACGCCATTGCCTTTCTGGTGCAGGGCACGGTCAGCATGACCGAAGTCTGGTTTATCAGTCAGCTGGGTGTCGAAGCACTGGCCGCCATCGCCCTGATGTTTCCGGCGATGATGCTGATGCAGATGCTGTCCAACGGAGCCATTGGTGGCGCCCTCAGCAGTTCGGTGGCCCGGGCTCTGGGCCGGGGCCGCAAGGATCAGGCGGAGGCGCTGATCTGGCATGGTCTGGTGATCGCATTAGCGGCCGGCGCTCTGTTCTGGACGCTGTGGCTGGTGGTCGGAAGTACCTTGCTTCAACAGCTCGATGTCTCTGCGGGGGTGATCGACGAGTCTGTGCGTTATGGAAACATTCTGTTTGCTGGGGGCACGGCACTCTGGGCCATGGGTATTATCGCCGCCATTTATCGCGGCATGGGTGAGATGCGATTTCCGGCGATGGTGATGGTGGTTGGCGCCTGTGTGCAGATCCCACTCTCCGGCGCGCTGATCCTCGGCTGGTTCGGTTTGCCTGCGTTTGGTGTGGCCGGAGCGGCCATCTCGGTGGTACTGGCCATGGGTTTAATGGCGACAGTGCTGCTGGCGAGGCTGCTGGGGAGCGGCCATGTGCTGCAACTTCGGTTGTCCGCGCTGCAACTGCAGCGGGGACTGTTTGCGGATATCTTCCGGGTAGGCGCCCTGTCGTCCCTGTCGCCGGTGCTGACAGTGCTGGCTATCGCTGCGGTCAATGTGATTGTCAGTGGCTTCGGGGCCGCAGCACTGGCGGGTTACGGCATTGCCGCCCGGCTGGAATTCCTGTTGATCCCGATGGTGTTCGGCATCGGTGCCGCCATGACCGCTATTGTCGGTACCAACGTGGGTGCGGGCAATATTGCCCGGGCCGAGCAGGTGGGTTGGACCGGAGGTATTCTCGCCGCCGCTCTGACCGGCAGTGTTGGCCTGCTGCTGGCCATCGCGCCGCAACTCTGGATCGGGTTGTTCACCGACGATCCTGAAACCTTCGCCGCCGGCGCCCGCTTCCTGCAGATAGTCGGCCCGGTGTTCCTGTTCCAGGGTTTGGGCCTTGCGCTCTACTTTGGCTCACAGGGGGCCGGTGTCGTGCAGTGGCCGGTGTTCGCAGCCCTGGTGCGCTTTGTGGTAGCGATCGGCGGTGCTGCGCTGGCCGCCTACGTATTTGGTTATGGCCTTAACGCCGTCTACGCCTTTATTGCCGCTGGCATGTTGCTGTTCGGAACCATTACGGCGGGGGCCGTGTGGTTCGGGGCCTGGCGGCGAGGCTGATCAGCTCCATAAATTGCAGTCGCTAAGCTTTTCGTGCCTGCATCCACCTGGCCAGGAAGGGCGCCGCTGCCATCAGTGCCACCACCCGCAACAGATGGTGAAAGGCAATGAACATGGGATCCAGCCCCAGGGCGACGGCGAGAATCGCCATCTCGCCGATACCGCCGGGGGCCATGGCCAGCAGGGCGATGTCTCTCGGGGTACCCAGAATCTGGTGAGTGAGCTCGGCAAACAGCCCCATGATGGCCAACGCGATCAGGGTGGCGGTGAAGGAGTTTTTCAGGTGCTTTCTGAGAATCCGGGGCGTCATGCCCCGGAAGCGGGCACCAATGGAGGATCCCAGAACCAGCAGCATGGCATTAACGCCCCAGTCCGGCATATCAAAGCGGGCGATATCGAAACCGGAGAGCAGGGCCGACACCAGCAAGGGCATCATCAGCGCGGGTGTCGGCAGTCTGAGCCGGATCCCCAGCGGGATCAGCACTGGCAAAGCCAGTAGCAGCCAGATGGCCGAGAAGCCGCCACTGGCCGACGCGGAGACGTCGGCGCCGGCACTGCCCTCATAGAACCAGAACAGCGGCGGCAGTATCAGCAACACCAGTACGATCCGCAGGGACTGGGAAATGGCAATTTTCCGGGGATCGCCACCGCTGGCTTCGCCCATCATGATCATCGCCGTCAGCGCACCGGGCGCCGCTGCGAACAGCGCGGTGGTAGCATCGAAACCCCGCCAGCGAAACCAGGCGGCACAGGCCCAGGTTGAAACCGCCACACCAATCAGCAGCAAAGCCCCGGATACCGGCCAGTCAATCACCCGCGAGGCCAGCTCCGGCGTAACCTGACTGCCGAGCACCAGACCCAGCACCCCCAGAAACAGCATCCGCAGTTGTTCCGGCACAGCCACACTGGCGCCGCGGATTGAAGCAACCAGATTTACCACCAGCGGACCCAGCATCCAGGGCAGCGGCAAGCCAGCGAAATCAAACGCCAGTCCACCGACAATACCGAGACCCAGGGAATTCAGCAGGGGAAGTAACATTCAGATCAGTGCCCTGAAGCTGTGGCTGTAAAAGAGCGGATGCTACAGGGATTGGTGTGGGTGTGTCAGCAGATAGTGAGATCTTACTTGCTGGCACAGATCGAGGCCTGTGCCGAGGCTCAGAGCACGAAAACTGCCATGATGCCCCCGTAACCGAAATAGACAATGGCCAGGCCAAGCCCGAAAAAGGCCATAAACATCTGTGCTCTGCAGAGCAGGACAACGGTTTTGCCTACCGGGATCGCAGAATCAAATCCCTTGAAGCGCTTTTTCTTGGCCATCCTTGGCCAGCCAATAAGATAGATATAGTTCAGAGATCTGAGCAGGCTCAGTGGGAACAACCTGTAGTTGTCGAGTTCTGATTTCTGAAACCAGGGCTCCCTGAACAGCAAGCCATCCAGTCTGGGTGTCAGATACTTGTGCAGTGCTGCCCACAGCGGGAAGTACAACAGACCTAGAATAAGTATGCCGACTGATAGCATGATAAAAAGCAGAAAGGTCGGTTCGAGTTCTGACATCGTACTTTATCTGCTCATGATGGCATTGTTG
This sequence comes from uncultured Marinobacter sp., assembly GCF_963974375.1. Classification (GTDB taxonomy): domain Bacteria; phylum Pseudomonadota; class Gammaproteobacteria; order Pseudomonadales; family Oleiphilaceae; genus Marinobacter. The sequence continues at coordinate 12,140 of NZ_CAXBDN010000008.1, read as the reverse complement.
GAATGCACGCTGTTTAAGCGACGCCGCGACTGATTGGGCGAAACCGAGCAGGTATTGTTCACGCCGGTTGCGCCGACGAAATCATATGAATTGCCTTGCGCGTTATAGAACTTTTTCGAGACATAGCTTCCAGCGTAACCAGCAACTACGCTGCCCGCGCCGATGGCTAGAGCGGCCACCCAGCCGATTGGGCCAGCAACGAGTAGGAGAACTGCTGTGGTGCCTATGCCGTAAGCGATTCCGCCAATTACTGCTCCCCCGGTCTCTACAAAGATTTCATTTTTTTCGCGAAGACTTTTGGCGCCCGCTATTTCATGACAAGCCAATCCCAGACTGACTCCGGTGAGAACAACGCCTCCGGTTTTTGCAAGTCTTGCCGCACTGAGCATTTTTTTGGATTGAGCCTCGATGGGGGCTGTTGGCGCAATTCCCTTGCTATTAGAGATCCGAAGCACCTCAGTCGGTCTCTGGCCACCGTTCAATAGCAGGTTGGTTGGCCCGAGATTGCCTGTAAGCCGGTTGACCAGTTTGCGTCGCTGATAATCATACTGGCCTTTGGTTCGCCGACCCGCCTTGTAGTCCTCATAATTGTTGACCATTTCACGCATCAGCGGCGCATTGGTGGAAAACGTGGTGTCGATCATCGACATCTTTGCGCTGCCAAGACCGATAAATGCAGGTAACAGAGCAGACAACAGATCACGTTCTTCGCGGGTGCTTCTGTCCAAGGTACGCTCCAGCTCTGACACCCACTGCTGATTCTCGGTGCGTATGGTCGGCAGGTGGTAGTTGGGTAGCGGGGCTGCGCAGTATTGCTGGGGAATTTTCAGGCTGATCAGCTGGTCTGGTTTTATCCGGTCAGGATTGGTGATCGAAGGGTTGTCGGTCTGTACCTGTTCGATCAACTGTGCCAGTTGTGTACTGTTCAGGCCGGTGTGGTACCGCTGCAGAATCCGGACAAGGCTGTCACCTGGCCGGACGCGGTACAGCAGGGTGTCGAAGTTCTGGGTATAGTCGGCGGTCTGAAGGGCTATATTCATGGCCAAGTCCTTTTTAATGGTCCGTTTCAAATCCCACCGTCTATCCTGGTTCCGTGGCAGGATTGTTTGCTTGGCAAATACTAATCATCACCGGCAGCGATGACAACGCTGCGGAGCGTAAATTGCTATGATTCGCGGGTTCATGCACCACACTCAGACGATCTGCATTTAAGGAATAACAATTGTTCAGGCCAGATGTGTGGGAAAAATATCAGGTACTCGTCTACCTGACGGCCATTGTCTGTGGGCTTGTGCTGGGAACGGCGATTCCGGATCGGGTGGGGGTTCTGGAATGGCTGCTTTGGCCGGTGCTGGGGCTGCTGCTGTACACCACCTTTACCCAGGTGCCACTGGCCCACCTGCGGGAGGCGTTTGCTGATCGCCGTTTTATGGCGGCTGCGGTGACGGGTAACTTTGTGGTGCTGCCGGTTATTGTGTGGGGTCTGATGAGTCTGGCGCCGGATGTTGCGGCGGTTCGGCTCGGGATACTGCTGGTGTTGCTGGTGCCCTGTACCGACTGGTTTATTACCTTTACCCATCTGGGTGGCGGCGATACTCGCCATGCCATTGCCTTTTCTCCGGTCAGTCTGCTGCTGCAGATCGTGTTACTGCCTGTCTATTTATGGGTGTTTTTTGGTGGTGAGTTTGCGGCCGGGGTGGCGCAGCGGGAGATGGCAGCAGCCTTTGCGGGCCTGATCCTGTTGCCGCTGGTGCTGGCGTTCTTCACTGAAAAATGGGTGGCGCAAAAGCCCGGTCGTCAGTCGCTACTTGTTGTCCTTGGCGGGTTCCCGGTGCCCTTGCTGGCGGTTGTGGTGTTCTCCATTGCGGCGGCCCAGGTGGGCGTCGTCAGCGAATCCCTGGGTCTGCTGGCTTATCTGGCGCTGATTTTTGTAGTCTTTCTGGTCATCGCCGGGCTGCTGGCCCGGGTGATAGCGCCACTGTTCCGGCTGCCGTCGGGGCAGGGGCGGGTACTGGCCTTCAGCTTCGGCAGCCGTAATTCCTTTGTGGTGCTGCCGCTGGCACTGGCGTTGCCATCGCATCTTGAGCTGGCGGTGGTGGTGATTGTCTTCCAGTCACTGGTGGAGCTGCTCGGTATGGCGGTGTATCTGTGGTGGGTGCCCCGCAAGCTTTTTCCGGCAAACCACTGACTTCGCCCCGGGGTTCACTGCCCTGCGCAGGCAGGCCCCGGAGCGCTCTGGGTGAGGTTACTGCAGCAGTCTTGCCGCCATCCCGTTCTGCTCTTCAATAATATGAGGCAGAGAACGGGTCAGCAGCTCGCCTTCGCGAATAACGATACGACCATTGATGATGCTCCAGGCCACTCTGGGCGGGGTGCAGAACACCAGCGAGGCGAGCGGATCGCTCTGGCCGCCGGCCATGCCGATATCGTCGGTGCGGAAGGCGACGATGTCGGCGCAATAGCCCGGCTGAATCCGGCCCAGGGCATCGCCGCGTCCCAGCACTTCAGCGCCACCCCGGGTAGCGATTCTCAGGGCGTCCCGGGCTGACAGGGCCCCGGGTTCCTGGTCCCGTACCCGTGCTGACAGCATGGCCAGGCGGGCTTCGTCCAGCAGGTTGCCGCTGTCGTTGGAAGCGCTGCCATCTACCCCCAGGCCCACTTTTACCCCGGCGTTCAGCATCCGGCGCACCGGCGCAATGCCGGAGGCCAGCCGCATGTTGGAGCAGGGGCAGTGGGCAACGCCGGTGCCGGTACGGGCAAACAGCGCAATACCGGGCTCGTCCAGGTGCACGCAGTGGGCGTGCCACACGTCCTCACCCACCCAGCCAACGTCCTCGGTAAATTCGGTGGGGGTCATGCCATAGCGCTCCTTGCTGAAGGCGACGTCCTTCCAGTTTTCGGCGGTATGGGTGTGCAGCCCTACCTTGTAGCTGCGGGCCAGGGTGGCGGCCTCGCGCATCAGATCGGTGGTGACGGTAAACGGCGAGCAGGGCGCCAGGGCCACCCGGACCATGGCGTCCGGGCTGTGGTCGTGGTGGGCTTCAATCACCCGCTGCATATCCTTGAGAATTGCCTGTTCATCGGCTTCCACCAGCTCATCCGGTGGCAGGCCGCCCTGGCTTTGGCCGAGGCTCATGGCGCCGCGGGCACCGTGAAAGCGCATGCCCGTTTCCTGCGCGGCCTGCACGCTGTCATCCAGGGTAATGCCGTTCACGTGCAGGTAGGCGTGATCGGCGGCGGTGGTGCATCCGGACAGCATCAGCTCCGCCATGGCCGTGCGGCTGGCGGCCCGCTGCATGTCCGGGGTGATGTTGCGCCACACCGGGAACAGGGCGCTCAGCCAGTCGAACAGCTCGGCATCCTGGGCGGCGGGCAGGGCTCGGGTCAGGGACTGAAACATGTGGTGATGGGTGTTGATCAGCCCGGGAATCACCACGTGGCCGGTCATATCAATGATTTCGTCAGGCTGAAGCTGGTCGGGCGAATCGGCCTGTAACTCAGCCATGGAGCCAACGGCTACAATCCGGTTGCCCCGGATCAGGACGTAACCATTCCCGATCTCCCGCTGATGGTCGTCCATGGTGGCGATGAGTCGGGCGTTCTTCAGTAACAGCGTCTGAGTCATTTTGGTGTATTCCCGTTGCGAAGGTCTGAAGTGTCTCGGGTATGCAAAAGTAGTGCCTTTGCCGAGCCGGGAAAAGGCTGACTTTTCGGTCATGAATTCATTGTGGCGCACTTTTATGAGGCACTATCCATTGTTTTTTGGGCTTTCAACCCGCAGAAACGCCCACTTTTTCAGGTGGCATAGCCGTTGCTAAAAGATTGACCAGTTAGGCAATTAATATTTTTGGCAATGGGAAAAATCATGTCGGACGACCCATCTAGAATACCTGTAATCGACTTTGGTCCTTTCATGGATGGTACGGAGTCGTCACGCCGGGCAGTGGCAGGCCAGATGCGGCAGGCCAGCAAGGAGTGGGGCTTTTTCTACCTGGCCCAGTGCGGTATGCCGCAAACGCAACTGGCCGATGCGTTTTCGGCTTCCCGGTCATTCTTCAGCTTGCCCATTGAGGAAAAGAATCGGGTTGCCTGGCAAAACGCACAAAGCAATCGCGGCTATGTGGGCATCCGGCGGGAGCGCCTGGATCCGTCCCGCCCCGGGGATCTTAAAGAAGCGTTCAATCTGGCGCCGGAAGAGCCGGGGCCGGATGCCCCCAGAAACCTGTGGCCTTCCGGCCACGGCCGGTTCAAGGACGTCATGAGCGGCTTCCTTGAAGAGTGCATCTGCACGGCGGACCGGGTTCTGGAAGCCTTTGCGCTGGCTCTGGATCAATCTGCGGACTTCTTTGTGGACGCCCATAGTCATCACCATCATACCTTGCGCCTGCTTCACTATCCGCCGTTACCAGAAGGCTTCGAACCCCTTGATGGCGAAAGCCGTGCCGGTGCTCACACCGATTACGGCAGCATTACCTTGTTGTTCCAGGACGAGGTGGGCGGCCTGGAAGTGCGTACGCGCGCCGGCGACTGGGTTAGGGCCGCGCCGATTCCGGGCACGGTAGTGGTCAATACCGGAGATCTGATGCATCGATGGACCAACCACGTGTTCTGCTCCACACCTCACCGTGTCAATGTGGCGCCCGAGTTCAGTCATCGTGATCGCTATTCCATTGCCTTCTTCTGCCATCCCAACAAAGACGCTGAGATTGCCTGTATCGACAGCTGTGCCACGGCTGAGTCACCGGCGATCTACGAACCCATTTCTGCCGGCCGGCACCTTCAGGAAAAGCTGGCCAATACCTATGGGGCATGACCCCCACCCGGAGGAATGATCATGAAAGCAATGAAAAAACTGGTTCTCGGTATATCGCTCTCGGTGAGCGCCTTGTCCGGTCTCGCCCAGGCAGAGGACCTGACGCCGGTGACTGTTTCCACTACCTGGTATGCCCAGGCGGAGCACGGCGGTCTATACGCCGCCAAGGCTCTGGGGATCTACGAGGAACACGGTCTCGATGTCACCATCAGGATGGGCGGGCCCCAGGTCAATAACGTGCAACTGCTGATGGGTGGTGCAGTGGATTTCATCATGGGCTATGCCCTTCAGTCCTTCAATTCGGTGAATCAGGGTATTCCACTGGTGACGGTCGCGGCATTTTTCCAGAAAGATCCCCAGTCGCTGGTGGTTCACAATGATGTCGGGCATGACTCTCTGGAAGACCTGAAAGGCAAGCCCATGCGGGTGCCCACGGCCGGTCGGGTAGCCTACTGGCCCTGGCTGAAATCAGAGTACGGTTACACGGATGATCAGTTGCGGGCCTATGACTACAGTTTTGCCCAGTTCATCCAGGACGAGCAGACCATCCAGCAGGGGTACGTGACCAACGACGGCTATTTTCTGAGTCAGGCCGGGGTTGAAGGGAAGAGTCTGTTGCTCGCTGATTATGGCTGGGAGGCCTATTCCGCGACACTGGATACCACCCGTGAAATGGTTGCCGATAACCCCGATCTCGTCCGGAGGATGGTTGCGGCCACCGCAGAGGGCTGGGAAGCGTACTTTGAAAATCCGGGCCCCGCTAACGCACTGATCAAGACAGACAACCCGGAAATGAAGGATGACCTGCTGGCCTATAGCCACGCCAAGATGCAGGAGGAGGGCATGCTGCTATCCGATGCCGCCGCAGGTGGCCGCTACGGCATGATGACCCGGGACCGCTGGCAGGCCTTTTTCGAGGACATGGTAGCGGCGGGAACCCTCCCAGAAAATCTCGACTGGGAAAAGGCCTTTGACTTGTCCTTCGTGGACGGCATATACGGCGACTGACCGTTCTTTTACGGATTGAGAGGGGCCGGGTCGGCTGGCAGTATCCGTCGCGCAAAGCCGGAGATGGCGCCCGCCACGGCCCCTGGTTGCGAGACCTGCGGCGCATGGCCGGACCGCAGGCTGATCACCTCGGCGCCCGGTACCAGAGCCTGCATTTTGCGCTGGGCTGCCAGGGTGACAGAGCGGTCCTCGGTGGCCTCAATATACAGCCGCGGCAACTTGCCAAAGCGTTCCGCTGTCCACCAGGGCACCAGCGCTCTGCTGCCCTCAGCCTGAGGTCCCAGCCGTTCTGCCGCTCGCCGCGCTTCCGCCGGCGGCAGATCATTGAAGAAGATGCTGGCGGCTGCGTCCGGGGGCACCCGGGTGACCATACGGTCGTCTTCCCACTCAAGGTGCGGGCCAATGCCAGCGGCGTCAGGGTGTTCCTCGATGACCGCCTGCACCACACTGGTGAAGCCGGTGCCTGAAGGCAGCATCATGCCGGCAATGTAGACCACGCCCCGGGCTCTTTCAGGAAGGGTCTCTGCTACCTGGGTGGCGACGGCGCCACCTCCGGAGTGGCCCACCAGAACCAGTGGGCCAGGTGCCCGCTTCAGCTCATCCAGCACATGATCAACGCAGGCCTGCAGGGAGGCCTCCGCAGGGTTGCCCAGCTGGCTGCTGCTGCCGGGAAGATCCGGTGCCACTACGGTCCAGCCCTGGGCGACGAGCAGTGGCTGCAGGCGACCCCAGACCCAGCTGCCTGCCCAGGCGCCGTGAATCAGTGCCAGCGTGCCTTTTGGTGTTGACTGAGATCCGTTGGCGTCAGGCATAGGTCCTCCGGTACATGTCCATCAGATGTTGCTCCACCGTGGTGGGCGGGTAATGGGGGCTGTCACCCTTGCCCAGGCAGCCGGGCAGGCACCGGACCTCGTGATCCGGGTTGCCGCTGTAGAAGAAGGGCACCGAATAGCGCTCGGCACCGGAGCTGTTCACGACCCGGTGCAGGGTGGAGCGATAGCGGTCATTGGTCCAGCGGGCAATCATGTCGCCCAGATTCACCACGAAGGTTCCAGGCACCGGGTTGGCATTGATCCACTGTTCGCTGCCGGCGTCCCACACCTGCAGACCGGGGTTGTTGTCCAGCAGCAGGATGGTGATACCGCCGAAATCCGTGTGTGCACCACAGCCCTTCTCCCCGGGTTCTGGCTGGGCTGGCTGCGGCGGGTAGTGAAGCAGCCTTAGCGTCGACAGGGGCTTCTGGCAGAAGTCGGCGAAATAGTCCTCCGGCAGCGACAATGACAGCGCCAGCGCCGACATGATGCGGGCCGACAGGTCGTTGAGCTGGTCAAAGTAGCTCATCATGGTGGTCTGGAACGACGGCCGTGAGCCCGGCCACTGGTTGGCGCCGTGATTGAAACGACCAGCCTGAACTCTGGGATCGTCCGGCCCCAGTTCCTCACCAATGTAGAAGCCTTCTTTCAGGTCCGGTGGCGATCCCGGCTCCAGGGTCTGTCCTTTCAGGGGCTCGTAACCCCGGTTGGCTGGTGACCGGGATTTGTGGATGGCCTCTTTCTCCATGACCGGCAGATCAAACAACGCCCGGGTTTCACGGAACACGTCTGCAATCAGTGATTCGGCGATGCCATGTCCGCTTACATAAAAGAAACCGGTATGAAGGCAGGCATCCGTCAGTTGCTTCGCCATGGCCTTCTTTTGTGGCGAGGAACGCCTCAATGGCATCCCGGTGTCGTCCAGCATTGGTGAGAGATCAATGATTGGCAGGGCGCCCGGGATCGAGGCCGCCGCCAGGTTGTCAGTTTTCATATTGCCTCCGGTCCTGTGTCTGGCGCGTCCGGCCAGCAAGTTCGCATGAACTGTCCATCTGGTCAGATATTCACGATCTGTGCCATCCGCCAGATTCCGGATCATTCCCTGACAGCCTGCGTCACGTCCCGGTGTTCATGGAAGGACCGCCTGGCGCAGGAAGAATGGCTCGTTCAAGGGGGCCTGCAGGTAGCATCAATTCAGGGCAGCGGAAAATTTTATGCACTCTGATCGGGCATGGTCGGACTCTTGCCGTGCAGGGGATTTCGACTGTTCCGGCGGCGGGGCGGGGTGGCGTTATTGCATTTATACCGGTGTTTAGCCACCCGTCTGACGACAGTCTTCAGGTCGTTGTGCTGTCAGTAAATAAGCGTTGTGGAATCTTTGGCCGGGAAAATGCTTGGTATTTACCAAACTGGTCTGCGAATTGCTTTATTCGATAAAACCTGACTAATTGATCAGAAAATGAGGATGACCCATGCTCAAGACAATTGCCCGCTCATTGACCCTGGCCGCCAGTCTCAGTGCGGCCCTGTTTTCAACGTCCACCTTCGCTCTGGATAAGGTGACCTATCAGCTGGACTGGCTGCCGGGTGGTGACAAGTCCCCGGTTTACGTGGGTATCAAGGAGGGTTTTTTCAAAGAAGCCGGTCTGGATGTCAGCATTTCTGGCGGTCGCGGTTCAACGGATGCCATCACCAAGATTGCCACCGGTCAGTCCGATATCGGCAGCGCAGATATCGGCGCACTGATGGCAGCGCGGGTTCAGGATGGCACCCTGCCGGTGAAGGTGGTGTTCACCATTTTCAATCAGGCGCCCCATGCGTTCTTTACGCTGAAGGGGAGTGGCATCGAGTCGGTGGCCGACATCGACGGCAAGCAGGTGGCTACATCCCCGTTTACCTCCTCCAACGCTTTTCTGCCCCTGGTATTGCGTGAAAACGGCCTGGCTGAGGATGCGGTCCGGCTGAACCGCACCGACCCGGGAGCTCTTGGCCCCATGCTGATGAACGGTAATACCGACGCCATCATCGCCTGGGTGACCAACGTGGCGCTGTTTGATGCCCAGGCCAGCCTGGTGGGCAAGGAAATGGTGGTGATTCCCTGGTCCGAAGCAGGGCTTGAGCTCTACAGCTCCTCCGTGGTGGCCAGCGAGCGCTTCCTTACAGAGCGGCCTGATGTGGCCAAGCGTTTCATCACTGCCTTTGCCCGCTCTATCGAGTTCACCAATGCCAACCCCAAGGCCGCTGCGGCGGCACTGCACTCCATGGTTCCGGAAGTGGATCCGGACGTCGCGGCAGCCCAGATTCTGGATACCATGAAGCTGGTCTACAACGAGGTTACCGAGGCTGACGGCCTGGGTGCCCTGACGGCGGAGCGGGTTGCCCTGGCCTGGGACTGGGTGGCGCAGGCAGAAGGTCTGGAGAAAGATGCCCTGGACCCGGAAACCATTGTGGATCGCTCCCTGCTCGAGGCCATGAACTGATATGACCGGGGCCACCGACCGTTCCTTCGTGCGACTGGCAGGTGTCGGACATCGTTACGATCCCAACCCGGCGGTGCCGCCTGCCGTGACTGGCATCGACCTGGACATTCGCCGCCATGAATTTGTGGCGGTGGTGGGACCTTCCGGCTGCGGCAAGTCGACATTGCTGCGGATGGTTTCCGGCCTGCTCACTCCCAGTGAGGGGGAGGTCAGTGTGTTTGGTCTGCCAGTAACCGGCCCCAGAGACGACGTGGGTATTGTGTTCCAGAAGCCGACCCTGCTGCCCTGGCTGACTGTGCGCAAGAATGTGCTGTTTCCCCTGAAACACAAATACGGTCGCTATGGCCGGGACGACGAGAAACGGGCCGACGAGCTGTTGGCCATGGCGGGACTGGAAGCCTTTGGTAGCAAGATGCCGGATGAACTGTCCGGTGGCATGCAGCAGCGGGTGGGTATTGTTCGGGCCCTGCTGCTGAACCCGGACATCCTGCTGATGGATGAGCCTTTCTCAGCCCTGGACGCCATGACCCGGGAACAGATCGGATTCGATCTGCTGAAAATCTGGGAAGAGCAGCCCAAAACGGTGCTGTTTATCACCCATTCCATTGCCGAAGCGGTACTGCTGGCGGACCGGGTGCTGGTGATGAGCAGCCGCCCGGGTACGGTCCTGGACATGATCAACATTGATCTGCCCCGACCCCGAACCCAGAAAACCATTGCTGAGCTCCGCTTCAGTGAACTGACGGAACGCCTGAGGAAGCATATCTATGAGCCTGAAGCTGTCTGACGGACCGTTAAAAACGGTTCTGTTTGCAGGCGCACCCTGGTTATTCTTTGTGGTGCTGATACTGCTCTGGGAACTGATCTGTCAGGTGTTCTCGTTGCCGGTGTACGTATTGCCGGCGCCCAGCGCCATTCTCGAAGCCTTCTTTCAGGTGGATATGAGCCGTTGGTTCATGCACCTGTGGGCGACTTTGCGGGTGGCCCTGATGGGGTTTGGCCTGTCCATTGTGATCGCCGTACCCATCGCCATCGCCATGATGCGCTCCGATCTGTTGCAGCGCACCGTGTATCCGCTATTGGTGGTCATCCAGTCCACTCCGGTGGTGGCCGTGGCACCGCTCATCATTGTGCTGATGGGGTCAGACGATCCTTCCCGGGTGCTGATTACCTGTCTGCTGACGTTCTTCCCCATCGTGGTTTCCACTGCAACCGGTATCAATGAAACACCACCGGAGCTGATTGAGCTGAGTCGCTCCCTGGATGCGCCGACCCGCCGCGAAACCTGGCAGATCCGCATTCCCTATGCGGTTCCCCATATCTTCAGTGGACTTAAAGTGGGCATCACCCTGGCCATTATCGGCGCCGTCGTGGCGGAGTTTGTGGCGGCGGAGCAGGGGCTGGGCTACTTCATCCAGTTTTCCACCTCGTTTTTCCGGATACCCCAGGCGTTTGCCGGACTGTTTTTCCTGGCCGCTGTCAGCTTGCTGCTGTTCAAATCGGTGCAATGGACCCAGCAGATCTTTTTCCCCTGGAGCCTGCCCAAAAAGCAGGGCTGAGCCGGAGCTGACCTGACAAGCTGTTTTAAGGACATTATTTTGAAAGATCGAGAGACCGACCTGAAATTTTTACGAAAATCCTTTGATCTGGCGGAACATGCCGCCGCCAAAGGTATTCATCCTTTTGCCGCTTTGCTGGTGGACGACGAGGGCCAGGTGCTGATGGAGCAGGTCAATGCCTACCTGCCGGATCTGGACATGACCGGTCATGCGGAGCGGGTACTGATGACCCGGGCCAGCACGACCTGGCGCCCGGATTTTCTAGCCCGCTGCACCATGTACGTGTCCGCCGAGCCCTGCTGCATGTGCGCCGGTGCTGCTTACTGGGCTGGCCTGGGGCGTCTGGTCTATGGTGTCAGTGAACACCGACTCAAAGAGATGACCGGTAACCATCCCGAGAATCCCACCCTGGACCTGCCCTGCCGCACCGTGTTTGAGTCCGGCCAGCGAGCGGTGGAGGTCATCGGCCCGCTGCTGGAAGACGAGGCTGCAGCCATACACGAATCCTTCTGGCGGACCCAGGCCTGACGGAGCAAACCCTTATGACAGATACCCCCAATTACCAGCCAGCAGGACAACGTACGGTCACCGTGATTGTTGACTCCCGTTACGGCAGCACGCTGGCGCTGGCCCGGGCCATTGCCGGGGGTGCGGAAGCCGAGTCTGCCGAAGTGCGTTTGCGCCGGGTGGATATTCAGCCGCCGGAATTCAGCGTGGACGATTCCCGGGCGGACTTTCAGGCGGCGCAGGCGTTCTACCGAGAGTTACCGAAGGCGACAGCGGACGATCTGGTCTGGGCCAACGGCATTGTCTGGGGTTCTCCCACCCGCTATGGGTTGATGAGCACGCCCCTGCGGGCCTTTATTGATGAAGTGGCGCCTCTGTGGCGGCAGGGTGCGCTGATCGGCAAGGTTGGTGCTGCATTCACCTCCACCGGCGGCATGCATTCGGGGAATGAAATGACCCTGCTGTCGCTGCTGCTGCCTTTCATGCAACACGGCATGATTCTGGCGGGCGTGCCCCACAGTGTGCCGGAACTGGTAGCAACCCGAAAAGGCGGCTCGCCCTATGGCGCGTCAGTGGTCACGGGTTTTGACGGCACTCTCGGGGTGGACGAAAACGAGCTGGCTATTGCCAGGGCCCTCGGTGCACGGGTTGCCAGGCTGGCAGGCCAGATCATTCCGGAGCCGGCTTCGGTGGATATGGCGGCGGCCCAGGCGGCGCGGTAACGACAGGATTTTCAGGAATTCAGGGAGCTTGATAATGGAAACCGGAAGGATGTCCGGGGCCAGGGAGTCTGGCGGAAGCAAGTGAAAGCAGAGCAGTGTATTTCGTATTGTTGATCTCCTTTTTTTGCCGCCTTCGGGCGGCTTTTTTTGTACTTCGTACGAGCGGCTTGTGAGTTTGCGTCCTTCGACCCTTCGACGAGCTCAGGGTCAGGATGAACAGGAGGGGGGCTGGGTTTTTT
>NZ_CAXBDN010000007.1:0-37699 GCF_963974375.1 uncultured Marinobacter sp. | reverse complement strand
TGCCGATGGTTCAGTAATCGGGTAGCTCTCAACCGGCCCGCTGACTCAGCCTGTGGCTGAATCTGCAGGCCGGATACTTTCTTTGACGACGCGGCCGTCAAAGCGTTCCACAATCGCCCTGACCAGCGGGTCGGTCTCTATGGATGCCTCGGCCTGCTGCTGGCGCTCAGCCTTTGCTCTGGCCTCCCAGGCGACCGGGGTCTGGTCGCCGGTCGGGGCATTTTCAACCACCAGCTCTGCGCTGGCGCCAAAAAAGCCCTTCAGCCCTTCAAGAATCTTCTGCTGATGCCGGTCGTTAAGCAGACGGTAATGGCCTTCATCGAGCATCAGCACAAACCGGTCGCCCTCGCGCCGGCATTCAGCCTGGCTGGCAAGGTTGCCCGGCATGCCGACGATACCCAGCTTGCGAAAATCCCGTGGCCAGTGAAAATCACTGGTATCTGCCGCGACGGCCGTTTCCGCCGGTACCTCGGTGACCACCGCCGGCTGCTGCGCGGCATCGCCCTGCACCGCTTCTGCCAATGGCGCGGGCGCAGGCTCCGAATCCGTGCGCGGCTCTGCGCTCACAGGCGTGTGCTCCCCGGGCTCCGGCGCAACCTCATGGACCACCTTACGGCCCATGGAGGTCACCTGCTCCAGCACCGAGGTAACGCGCGAAGCTTCCGATTCTGCCCTGGTCGCCGTGGGCTCCGGGTAGTCATCGTAAGCGTATTCGGCGTCTTCGTCATACTGGTCCACGGCCTGATCGGCCATGGCCAGCAGGGCCGCCTCATCCGCACTCAATTCCGTTTCCGGGGGCTGCTGCATTGACTGCTCGGGCGACGCATCGTCCTGTACAACCGCAGATGCATCCGGTGCAACAACTGCTGACGGTTGCGGAGCAGGCGGCGACGGCACCGTATCCGTGGGCTCGGGCAGGCTTGCCGCATGCTGTTCCGGCGCTTGCCGGACCGGCTGCTCTGTTACCGGAGCAGTCTCGGCTTCGGGCTCTGCGACCGGGGCCCCATGAGCCGGGAGTGCCTCAGATGACGGCGCTTCGGCCGAAGGTGTCGCAGGCATGGCAACATCAACGGAGACATCCGCAGGCGCGGGCTCCTCTGCAGCCTCGCCACCGGTTCCCGACGACGGGCCTGTGCCCTCGTCCCGACCTTCCCGACCGCGCTGACCGGCACCCGACAGATGGTCGGCAGATGACCGGCCCGTCGCCACCTGCAGCGGCGGCTCACGGCGCTCTGCTCCGGGACGGAAGGCCAGCATTCGCAGCATGGTCATCTCGAAACCCATACGGGCGTCAGGGGTGATTGCCAGGTCCTTGCGCCCGATCAGCGCCGACTGGTAGAACACCTGGGCATCCTCAGCACTGAGTTCCCGGGCCAGGGCCTGCACCCGATGGGCATCGCCCAGGGCATTATCGGCGCTGCCCGGCACCACCTGCTCGGTGGTGATGCGGTGAAACAGCGACAACAGATCCGTGAGAATGGCACCATAATCCGGTGAAAATCCGGCAATACGATGTATTTCTGCCAGCAAGGCGGGACCATCACCGGCTACCAGGGCATCCACCAGGGTTTCGATATCCCGCTGATCAATCGTGCCCAGCATGCTGCTGACGTCGCTGGTGGCCAGCTTCTGATTACCGAAGGCAATGGCCTGATCCGTCAGGCTCAGGGCGTCGCGCATGCTGCCATCCGCGGCCCGGGCCAGCTGCCACAACGCCGGTTCCTCAAACGGAATCTGCTCCTCGCCAAGCACATAGCGCAGATGCCCGACGATATGCTCCGGCGTCATTCGCTTGAGGTTGAACTGCAGGCAGCGGGAAAGCACGGTTACCGGCAGTTTCTGGGGATCGGTGGTGGCCAGCAGGAACTTGACGTGTTCCGGCGGCTCTTCCAGGGTTTTCAGAAAGGCATTGAAGGACTGGTTGGTCAACATGTGTACCTCATCAATGAGGTACACCTTGAAACGGCCACGGGACGGTGCGTACTGCACGTTATCGGTCAGTTCACGCATGTCATCGACGCCGGTCCGCGAGGCCGCATCAATTTCGATCAGATCGACAAACCGGTTTTCCAGGATTTCGCGACAACTGCCACACTCCCCGCAGGGATTGGCGGTGACACCGGTTTCGCAGTTCAGGCACCGGGCCAACAGGCGGCCAATGGTGGTTTTACCAACACCCCGGGTGCCGGTGAACAGGTAGGCGTGGTGCAACCGGTTGTGCTCCAGCGCATGTACCAGTGCCTGCAGCACATGTTCCTGGCCGACCATATCCTGAAACGTTTTGGGGCGCCATTTACGGGCCAGTACCTGATAGCTCATAGGGTTTCGACTGTGCTGACAGTGTGCGGTTGGAAAAGGCTTACCTTACCACGGCCAGTGAACCAGAAGAAGAAAACCGGGCCGCGGCAACCAGGCGATTACCGCTCGCTGACAACCACTTAGACCTTCGGCTTTGATTCCGGGTACCGGTGCAGATGGGGGCCGTAGTCAAGCCAGGCAGACTCCTGGGAGGTCCAGATGCGGAACTCCGGGCGGGCGCCGGGGTCTTCGTCCAGGCTGGCAACCCTGAGCACCAGCCAGGGCATGCCTTCTTTGTCCGCCACCAGATGGGAGCCACATTGCGAGCAGAAATAACGCAACTTGCCGGGAGACGACTCGTAACTGCTGAGCTGATCTTCACCCTTCAGCCAGCGAAAGTGGTCCCGCAGCACCCCGGAGGCACTGTTGAAGGCAGCTGAGTGGGCCTTCTGGCAGGTTCGGCAGGAACAGTGCTGAATCGGTGTATCCAGTTGATCAACTTCATATTCGACAGAGCCACACAGGCAACTACCTTTCATGTCCGGTCCTCTGATTGCAGGCAACATTTTTGGTTATTGGCGTTCTGCGGATCCGCGCAAAACCGGCGAATGGCTACAATAACCCAATTCATGATGCGGCGAACAGTTGGCCACAGCGTTGCAGGCACCGGGAAGCGCAGTGGAAAAACGGAAGTGTCAGGAAAAAACAGAAATAACAGCCGGGGATTCTGGGGGTGACCCCCCCAGCAACACTCCGGCACACGAATCCACCGCTGCGGCTGCTCCCTTCCGGGCCTGACCGGGTTCACGGTTTATCGTTGCGGAGGCACCAGCGGGGCCACCATAACGTTCATCCGGATTGCCCGGATGCGGCGCGCATAGTATCAGGAGGCTGCAGGCTCATCAAGGATTTAAGCAGGCTTCCACCCCACACCCCTACAACCCGGTCAGCGGCACCGGCACTTCATCCTGCCGGAACCAGCAGGCAATGCTGTGGCGCTTGCGGTTGGCGGGAAGGACTTCGTGGGGCACCTCTTCGCTCAGAAACAGCGCCAGGTGCCCCATTTCCGGTGGTAAACGGGCACACTCCAACTCCGGAGAATTGGGATCGTACAGCTGCAACTCACCACCGTCAGTCGCCAGCCAGTTGTCGTTGAGGTACAGCACCAGGCTGACCACCCGTGACGCCCGGCCACGAAAGCTGTCCAGATGACAGCGGTAGAAGTCCCCTTCGCCATAACTGGCGTAGTGAGCCTCAAACCGCCGCAGATTCAGATACAGGCGCCGGTTCAGGCCCTCCTGCAACAGTTCCAGAAACCTGAACAGCTCGGCCTGAACGGCGGTTTTGCCATCCAGCCAGGCAATTCTGTCCCGCCGGATACCACGGTCGTGGACCAGATCCTGCCCGCGGCCAATGCCGGCCTCCCTCATCACCTCGGCCTGCTGCAGCGTTTCCACCTCCGACTGCAGCCCCGACAGCAAACCGGTACCCAGCTGTTCCCGGGCATCCAGCCACATCCAGCCCGGACCGGCCAGACCGTCGGCAAGCTGATCCAGCCAAAGCCCGGACAAGGGCGGCCTTGCCAGAACCGGATCGTGCATGAGGGCCCCGACAAGCGGGATGACAGACTTCAGATCCACAACAAGGTACCCAATCAGTGAAAACCGCAGTTTAGTTGGTTTGTGGGACTGGACGAAAGGCACAAATCCGCGCTACACCTATGCAGGTACACCACCAGTTACAGCCGGCCAGTATAAAACACAAACGGAGGCAGACTTGACCCCCCCCACCACCCAGTGGTCTTTTACCCGTTCCATCGCCGTTGATGAGCTGGACGCCCTGGACATACGCCATCCCCGGTTCAGCGCCCGGGTGTTCCCGCAGGGCGCTCACCTCACCAGCTACTTTCCGGCCGGCCAGTCAGACTGGTTGTGGCTGAGCCCCCAGGCCCGTTATCAGAAAGGCCGCGCAATCCGTGGTGGCATTCCGGTGTGCTGGCCCTGGTTCGGTGATCCGGCACGAAACCCGCCTGCCGTTCAGCGACGGGTAAAGGCAGACAGCGCCCATGGCTTTGCCCGTGTTCAACCCTGGCATCTGGAGGACCTGACCGAATCCGAAGACCACGTGGAACTGAGCCTCTCGTTAGCCACGGATCAGACCACCGCCGCCCTGTGGCAGGGCAAAGCCACCGCACTGATCCGATTCCGGTTTTCGGCTGAGGGCTGCCAGATTGCCCTCAGCACCACCAACCGGGGCCCGGACACCCTGGCGTTCAGCCAGGCACTGCACACCTACCTGCCAACACCGGACATCTACGATACCGAGCTCCGGGGTCTGGATAACTGCGAGTACATCGACACCCTGCGCCAGTGGCACACTTTCAACCAGATCGGCCCGGTCTATTTCCAGGGCGAACTGGACCGCATTTACCTTGGCGCCCCGGACCTGACCCTGGCCACGCCTGCCGGCATCCGCACACTCAGTGCCAGTGGCAGTGACTCGACGGTGGTCTGGAATCCGGGGGTGAGCAAGGCGAAAACGCTTTCAGACTTTCCTGATGATGGCTGGGGTCATATGCTGTGTGTGGAAACCGCCAACGCAGCGACGGATTATCAGGTTCTTGAGCCAGGACAAAGCCATGTCCTGGCACTTCAGCTGAAATAACTTCACTGGCGGCGGCTGACTACCCATGACATTACCCTATACTGCTGAAAAGAGAAAAAAGGACCACACATGAGCCTGTCATCGTTCCTGAAGCGCCATCTGGTGCCGGCTGAACTGGATGAACAGATCGACCGGATCGGGAAGCCCATTGGCAGTCTTGGCTATGATCCCTGGGGCTACAACAATGAAACCCTCAAGATCGGCTACGCCGTCACCCAGAAAATCTACGACAAGTATTTCCGGGTTGAGGTGGATGGCATCGATCGTATACCCGCTGAAGGCCCGGTGCTGATCGTTGCCAACCACAGCGGGCAACTACCCCTGGATGGCCTGCTGATCGGCTTTGCCCTTGCTTCCCGAAAAGTCCGGCCCCGCATTCCCCGTGCCATGATCGAGCGGTTTTTCCCGACGGTTCCTTACCTGGGCAATCTGCTGAACCAGTTCGGCGCCGTGTTGGGCGATCCGGTGAACTGCGCCAAGATGCTGGAAAATGGTGAGGCTGTCATCGTGTTTCCGGAGGGTGTCCGGGGCTCCGGCAAGCTTTACCGCGACCGCTATCAGCTCAAGCGTTTCGGCAATGGTTTCATGCACCTGGCCATGAAGCACAAGGCGACGGTGGTACCGGTGGGCGTGGTGGGCTGCGAGGAAACCATTCCTGCCTTTGCCAACCTGAAGCCGGTGGCCAGGGTTCTGGGGCTGCCCTACCTGCCCGTGGCACTGCCGGTGGTATTGCCGGCCAAGGTACACCTCTGCGTGGGTGAACCCATGTTTTTTGATGACCACGACATCCCCGAAGAACAGGTTTCGGCCAGGGTCGAGCAGGTAAAGGCGGCCGTGGGCGAACTGATCAAGAAAGGACTGGACCAGAGGAAGAGCCTGTTCTGATGAGCAACGAAAGAAGACCCCATATTCTGATTACCGGCGCTGCCGGCACACTGGCGCAACAGGTCATCAACCTGTTGCGGGAAACCTGCGATCTGGTGGCGGTGGATTTCCGCGAGCAGGTCTATCTGGGGGACGACATTCCCAGTTACTGCATCGACTTCAACAAGCGCGTGTTTGAGGACCTGTTCCGGCGCTATCAGTTTGACGGGGTGATTCACCTTGGCCGCATCATGTCGAGCCAGGAAACCCGTATCAGCCGCTATAACTCCAATGTTCTGGGTACCCAGAAGCTGCTCGACCTGAGCCACAAATACGGTGTTCACCGGGTTATTGTGCTGTCGACCTATCATGTTTACGGAGCCGTGCCCTTCAACCCGGCTCTGATCGACGAGGAAGCACCGCTCAAGGCCGCCGGCCTGACCATGGACCTGGTGGATTCCGTGGAACTGGAAAACCTCGCCAATATTTACCTGTGGCGCCACCCGGACCTCAACATCACGGTACTGCGCCCCTGCAACATCGTGGGTCCCGGGGTACGCAACGCCATCAGTACCCTGCTGTCCAGCGAGCGGGCTCCGGTGCTCGCCGGTTTCTCGCCGATGATGCAGTTTATCCATATTGACGACATGGCCGAAGCCCTGGTGAAAGCCCTGCAGATTGAAAAACGCGGCATCTACAACGTAGCACCCTGCGACTGGGTGGCTTACCAACACGCCCTTGAACTGTGTGGCTGCAAACAATTCCCGGTGCCGTCCATTCCGCCCATTCTGCCCAGAACCATTCTGCGGCTGCTGAACCTGCGGCGTTTTCCGTCCTACCTGATGGACTTTTTCAAGTACCCTGTCATCATCGACGGAAGGGCTTTCAGCCAGGATTTTGACTTCAGACCGCGGCGGTCGCTGGATGAGATATTCCACTATTACCGGGAAAACAAGCACCCGGTGTAATCTGACCGGTCAGGCTGGAAAGTACGGGCAATAAACGCCGGTTCCGTGTCGGCGACCTGCTCCGGAATGCACCACAGGATGTGCCATCAATGTTCAAAGATTTCGGACTGATCAGTTACTCCGCCGCAGCGCTGGCATTCGCGTTGCTGGCCGTGCTGATCATGACCCGTTACCTGCGCCGCAACACCGACCGGGTATTGCTGCTTGCCGCCTTGTTGTCGTTCTTCTGGGCGGGGTCTCTGGTCACCCAGCAGATCTGGTCCGAACCCTCCTTCATGGTTCGGTATCTGCTCGAACTGCTGCGGGACGCCGGCTGGGTGCTGATGATGCTGACCCTGCTGCATAGTGCCGATCGCCTGAGTCGGGTTGCCACCCAGATGCGGCGTTACCTCGGATTACTGACCTTCATTGTGCTGTTTTCACTGGTTACCCTTGCGGCTCTTGAGATGCTTCTTAATCTGCCGCTGGTCAGTGGAAGGTTAAAAATAGTCGGACAGATTGCCCTGTCGTTACTCGGCATTTGCCTGGTGGAGCAGATCTGGCGCAACTCCATGCAGTCCGGACGATCCAGCGTGCGCTACCTCTGTATTGGTGCACTTTCCCTGTTCGCCTATGACTTTTTCATGTACACCGACGCCCTGCTGTTCGGGCAGATCTCGCCAGCTTTCTGGGATGCCCGGGGCCTGGTAAACGCCATGGTAGCGCCATTGATGAGCGTCACCATGATCAACTCCCGCAAACAACCAGTAGAGTTTCAGCTTTCCCGCAATGCCATGTTCCACGTGGGTGGCCTGGTGTTTGCCGGCATCTACCTGGTGTTTGCTTCTGCCGGCGGCTACTACGTGCGCGTTCTTGGGGGTGACTGGGGCGATGCGCTGCAAATCCTGTTCGTCACCATAGCCCTCAGCTTTCTCGCAATGCTGCTGACATCCCGCCGTTTCCGGGCCAGGCTGATGATGTTCATCAGCAAGAACTTTTTCGACTACAAGTACGATTATCGAGAAGAATGGCTGAAAATGACCCGCGAACTGGCCGACCTGCGGGATACGCCCCCGTTGCCGGAGCGGGTCATTCGCATACTGGCGGGACTGGTGGAAAGCACGGCCGGTGTGCTCTGGGTTCGGGATGAAGACGGCAACTTCATGCTGCAGAGTGCTGTCAACATGGTACCGCCGAGGTTTACCAACATTGACGGCAACGCCGAGCTGACCCGGTTTTTCAGCGAACGGGAGTGGATCATCGACCTGGGCGAATACCGCTCCGATCCGGTTCGCTACAATCTGCTGGAAATTCCTGATCCCATTCTGAATTTCAGCAAGGGCTGGCTGGTCATTCCCATGTACCTGGGCAACAGCCTCTACGGAATTGCACTGATCGGCCAGAGCAACGCCAAAGTGGAGCTGAACTGGGAAAATTTCGACCTGGTGCGGGTGGTGGCGCGGCAGACCTGTAACCTCCTCGCCCAGGCTGACGCCCAGAACCGGCTGTCCCGCGCCATGCAGTTCGAAGCGGTCAGCAAGGCTTCCGCGTTCATGGTTCACGACCTGAAAACACTGATTGCCCAGCTCACCCTGCTGGTTCGCAATGCCGCCCATCACCGCAACAATCCAGCCTTTATCGACGACATGATCAGCACCACCGAACACGCGGTCCAGAAGATGTCGAACCTGGTGGACCATATCCGCAAACCGGCGGGCGAACAGTCTTCGCTGTACCCCGTGGACCTGCGCAAACTGATCGCTGAACTCGCTGACCATTACAGTCGTAACAAACCCGCACCCAGGGTGCTCGGGCCCAGGGATCCGGTGATGGTGGAGGCGGATCAGGAGCAACTGAAGAGTGTACTGGGGCACCTGATCCAGAACGCGCAGGATGCCACCCCGCCCGACGGCGAAGTCACCCTGACCCTGAAAGCGTCAACCGGCCACGTGGTGCTTTTCATCCAGGACACCGGTACCGGCATGACCGAAGACTTCATTCGCATGCAACTTTTCAAACCCTTCGAGAGCACCAAGGGGCTTACCGGCATGGGCATTGGCGCCTACCAGGCCAGAGAGTATGTGCGCCAGATCGGCGGCAATATTGATGTCACCAGTGAGCCCGGCATGGGATCCTGTTTTTCGGTTCTGCTGCCAACCGTAAAGATGCTGGCCCGGGCCGGCCATGCACCGGTCGGGCCTGTGGCAGGTGACGAGTCTGCGGACAGCAACCGGGCGGCGGGTTTGCAATAGAATCGTATTCAGCCGACACTTGAGCACTCCGGGCCCGGGCTTTCCTCGTGTGGCCCGTGAAATGCCCCGTAAAACTGCAACATAACGTAAAAAAGGATTTCTGCCGTTGTGATCAAACGACTCCTGATAGTTGAAGACGATCCGGGCCTTCAAAGCCAGATGCGCTGGTGTTTCAGCGAAGATCTGTCGGTGGAGGTGGCCAGTGACCGCGAAGCCGCACTCACGCTTCTGCGGCGCCATGAGCCCCAGGTCGTGACCCTGGATCTGGGGCTGCCACCGGATCCCGGCGGCGCCACCGAAGGGTTTGCCCTGCTGGATGACATCCTGCGACTGTCGCCAATGGTCAAGGTGATCGTTGTGACCGGACGGGAAGACAAGGAAAACGCGGTCCGTGCCATAGGTATGGGCGCCAGTGACTTCTATCAGAAACCACTGGATCCGGACATACTCTCTTTCGTGGTCAACCGGGCCTTTCGCCTGGCGGAGCTGGAGCGGGAAAACCGTGACCTGGCCAGTCGCCAGAACGGCACCAGCATCAAGGGCATTATTGCCGCCAGCCCCCAGATGCTGACGGTATGCCGCACCCTTGAAAAAATTGCACCTACCGATGTCACCACCCTGATTACCGGGGAGACCGGCACTGGCAAGGAACTGCTGGCCCATGCCCTCCACGACCTGAGCCATCGGTCGGACAAGCCCTTTGCGGCTATCAACTGCGCAGCCATACCGGAGAATCTGCTGGAAAGTGAGCTGTTTGGTTATGAAAAGGGCGCCTTTACCGGCGCCACCCAAAGCAAGAAAGGCAAAATCGAGAGCGCCAATGGCGGCACTCTGTTTCTGGACGAAATCGGCGACATGCCCATGTCACTGCAGGCCAAGTTGCTGCGGTTCCTGCAAGAGCGCTCAGTGGACCGCGTGGGCAGCATAAAGCCGGTACCGGTAGATGTCCGGGTCATCTGTGCGACTCACCGTGACGTTCGCCAGCTGATCGACAGCGGTGAGTTTCGCGAAGATCTCTATTACCGTGTCAGTGAGATCACCCTCGACGTACCTGCACTGAGAGACCGTCAGGGCGATTCGCTGGTCATTGCCCGCTCCCTGCTGCAGAGCCTGGCGAAGCAAATGGACCGCCCCCAGCTTTCCTTCAGCGACGATGCCGTGCGTGCAATCAACGGCTATAACTGGCCCGGTAATGTCCGTGAGATGATCAACAAGGTCAAACGGGCCACCATTATGGCAGAGGGCAAGCGCCTTACCGCAGCGGACCTGGAGCTGACCGTTGAAGGCGAGCCGGCAGATCATCAGCTCAACCTCCGACAGGTTCGCGAAACGGCCGAGCGGGACGCCATTGTTCAGGCACTCAGAACAACGGGGCACAACATGGCCCAGGCAGCAAGATTACTGGGCGTCACCCGCCCTACCCTGTACAACCTGACCGATAAGTACCGGATCGACACCTCTGCCGAGACCGAGCAGGTCTGACGGTCTCTCGCCGGGGTTACCGCTCAAAGGCCTCCGGAATCCGGTATTGGCGCGGTGAGCCCAGTGCCAGCTGGGCAGCGTCCGCCTGGTAAAACAGACTCTGGGTCATGGCCCGGGTACTGTCCCGGGCGTACTGCTCCAGACTTGCCACCAGTTCTTCCTGAGCAACCGTCATGTCTTTTCGTAACTGGGCTTCAAGCTCCGGCCTTTGCGCTTTTTCCTGAACATTCAGGGCCAGGTATTCGGTGCCTACAAACGCCGTCATGCTGGCCGCGAACACCACACCACCCACCACCAGCGCACCGGGACCGGCGGGGGCAGTGGCCGCTGCAGAGCCGCCGGCAAGGGCCGCTGAGCGCCCTGCCTGTAATCCGAGGCGGGCCAGAAACCGGGTAACCAGTGCTCCGCCCTGCTGCATGGCCCGCCCCGACAGAAATCGGCTGGCCAGGGCGCCTCCGCGAAGCGCCGCCCACCCACCGATGGCCACGGCTGCGCTGCCGCTGGCCGCGACCCGAAGCTGGTCTGCGCGAACATCAAGAAGGCGCCCGGCAACACCGTCAAAATCCAGGTCAGGTACCGCCGCTCCCGGCAACGATCCTGCTGGACCTGCCACACGGTAAGCCGCAAACTGATCCGCCAGCGCCCCCTGCATCTGCTGCAACCGCGCCCGCTGGGACGCCAGCAAAGCCTCATCGAATGCCTGCGGCAAACTGGCGAGCGCCTCATCAATACCCGAGGGTTCCAGCAGCCGTTTTTCGATCTGGGCCTGCGACCAGTCTTCAAGCTCGCCAACCACCGTCGCGCCCAGCCGGCCATAACTTCCCAACGCCGAGAAATGCCAGTCCAGATAACTGTCCACACCGGCATCCAGGGGCTGGAATGCCGCCGCGACCGGGCCATGAGCCCAACCGCTCATATCCTCGATGACGCGACGCTCGATCCTTGCCAGCTCACCCGACATGGCTTCACCAAACTGATGCTGTGCGGGTCGGTCCAGTTCATGGAGCTGGCCATTGATGACGATGCGCAGGACCGGCGTCTGGACAGTGTTCAGCAACAGCGGGTAACCCACATAAACCACGGCCGACAGCACAATGATCAATATCAGAGCCAGTCGATAATGATGCCGCGGCGAGGTGGCGGCCGCCACTTCCACAGTACGCTCCGGATCAGATCCGGCTATTTCCGAATTTCTCATGGCGAATCACCCAGGTTGACCTTCCCCGCCCGGCCCCGGCGGCGAGCATCGCCCAGCGTGTGGGTACCGGTCAGCAGGCGGACAAAGGACCAGGCAAAGGCCGCCTGCATGATCAGCAGCAGACTCCAGCCCAGCGCAATCAGTAACGATCCGGCAACCAGGCTCTCACTGACGTTCTGCATCCCCCACAGCTGCGTGATCTCGAGGGCCTGTGCCGACCGTTGCAGTGCCGCCAGCAGGGAGTCACCGTGGACGTTCGCAGCTCCCTGCGCCACCGCTTCATTCCAGCTCAGCCCGACATACCAGGGCTGCGGCCGCCAGTAGCTGATCAGAACCAGAGCCAGGGTCAGCACCAGTGACACCGGATACACCAGCAGCCGGCGGCAGACCGGATTGACATAATCGGCGAGGACATGCCCCGCCAGCCAGCGCCGCAATACCACCAGTAACCCGAGAAACACCACCAGACCCATCAGCAGGGCCAGGCCCTCACTCCAGACCAGTTGCCGCAGGCGCACCACCAGAACCAGTGCCAGTAGCGCGCTGCCAGCCTGGGCCAGTACAAACATCAGTATTCCGCCCCGCAACCAGTGGCTCCAGGGCGACTCCGGTTTCAGATACTGGCCCAGCCAGGCCCGCCGCCGCAGTCGCGATGCCTCAAACACACCGGTAAAGACCAGCTGCCAGCATACCACCCACACCGGAACCAGCAGCCATTGCGCCACCGACAGGGGCAGCACCGCCCAGATGACCAGGGCAATAATAACGGGCAGATAAAGAATAATAGCGGCAGCTCCCGTGATTAAGATCTCATGGAAGACTATACAACAAGTGCGGGATCAGACGGTGTCCGGATCAGTGCCCCGTCAACTGAGCCAGGGTACTGCGGTAACGTTCATGAAGAATGCCAACCCGCTCCACATAGGCCCGGGTTTCAGCGAACGGCGGAATGCCACCGTGACGGCCCACCGCGCCGGGGCCGGCGTTGTAAGCAGCCGTTGCCAGACGGATATCACCATCATGCAGGTGCAGCATTCTGGCGAGATAATTCACCCCGCCACGGATATTCTCGGCCACATCCATGGCATTGGCGACACCCAGTTCCGCGGCCGTGCCGGGCATCAGCTGCATCAGACCCTGGGCTCCCTTGGGAGACAGGGCCGCAGGATTGAAGGCGGACTCGGCGTGAATCACCGCCCGCACCAGTGCCGGGTCTACCTCGAACTGGCGGGATGCCTGCTGGATTTCATTCTGATAAGGCGAAGTAAACAGGCGTGTGGTGTGCCAGTTTACGGTGGAAGACACTTTACAGGCATAACAGTCGAAACGGATCACGTCGTAATCCGCTTCCGGAGGTCGCTGATTGCTGAACGAGGTAATGCCCCGGTCATCCCGGAAGCGATACACCGTTTCCTTTTTGGTGGAGGGCAGCGCCTGCTGCCGGCTCGGGGACACATTGGTAAACTCCACCCGCCCGTCCGGATGCACAATTCGACGCACTTCCGCAACGACAAGCGGCGACCAGAGCGTCGCCAGAACAATCAGTATCAGTGGTGGTAGAGCGATTTTTACAGCAATACTCATCCTGACTCCGTGCGAGCGCCCTCAGCGTTCAGGTGCAGCAGTTTCTGAGCAACCGCCTGTGTTAACTGCACCAGTGTAAACGCTTCACTACCACTAATTATACATGGCGGTTTCAGTCATGCCCGGAATCCTGCATCAGGTCACAGTTCAGCCCGGAACGCGCCTGCAACCAGCCGGAAATTGCCGGGCGGACAATCATCACCAGGGCAGCAGTTCGCCGTTGCAGTGCCAGAAGGTGCCGGTGTTTTCCAGATCCAGCTCATCGATACGGGCAGCCAGCCCGAGGGCGGATTCCGCCGGCGAAATAATACCGCCGAAATTCACCATGCGGGTTTTGACATAGCCGGGGTGCAGCTGAATGACAGCAATGCCTTTGGGCTTGAGGTCCATGGCCAGGGATTTGCCGAAGGCGTTCAGTGCCGCCTTGGATGCCCGGTAACCATAGCGACCACCGGAATCGTTATCGGCGATGGATCCCATTCGGCTGGTGATATTGGCAATCTTGCCACCGGAAGGTATCTGCGGCACCAGGGCTTCGGTCACCCGCAGCGGTGCGTAGGCATTGATTTCCATCTGGGTGCGGATCGAATCGAAATCAATATGACCCAGTACTTCGTCCTGCAGCAGGCCGGCGTTATTGATCAGCAGATCAATGCTCTGTCCTTGGAGCTCCGCCTTGAGTCTGGCCACACCCTGGTCGGTGGTCACGTCCACGCCATCAATCACCCGGGCGGCCACTTCCGTGAGTTCCGGAGACGCTTCGCGGCACACTCCGATAACAGCCAGCCCCCTGGCGGCATAATGACGCGCAAGCTCAAGGCCGATGCCACGGTTGGCGCCGGTGATTACGACCGTTGCATGATCAGACATAAAAGCTCCCCTGGCGTTAGAAAACCATCAAACTGCCCATCCGCAGCCTGCAATGGCAGGCCGCGGAAGACCAGAAACAGGGGGTAGTGTCAGGTTTAAAAGGCGACACAGCAAGCCCGATCCATTCAGGAACAAGGCGCTCCGCCTCTGATCACCGGTATAGCGGCATTGGGGAGCCCGCTCAGTCCAGTGAAACCACGTGACCTTCACGGGGCTCCACCCGGCCCGCCACCAGATCCGCCACCAGATCCCGTGCTGCCTCGATGCCGGCGTGGGATTTCACATCAATCCAGGGATGCTGCGGATTCTTGACACGCTGAATGAATGCCAGCTGAGCTTCATTGAACCGCCGGGTCACCTCCGCAGGGCCCCAGTCGGCATTCCGTTTTTTGATCTGATCCGGGGCGAAGTAGAACACCGGCGCCGGTCCCGGCAGGGTTTCAGTACTGGAGCTGGTACTGATGTGCTCGTGACTGTGGGCCGATCCGGCGTAGCAACTGTGCACCAGTGCGGTTCCGAAATGGTGGTGGATGCGGGACCTCACCTCGTCGTTACCGGAGAAGTCCACATAGAGGGTCGGCACTTCAGGATCAAGTGACTCGATATCACCGTAATCCACACTCCGGTCATAGCTCCCCAGGCCATCCACGAACGCCTTGTTGGCTGCTGAAGTGAGCCCGGTCATGGTGATGTCGTTCCGATCTTCCAGGCAGAAAGCGGTGCCGTAAGCGGTCTTGCTGGAGGCGCTGGAAATGATCACCTGATCGGCGCCAAAAAAGTCATTGTCTTCCAGGAAGTCCGCCAGCATGAACGAGGTGATGAACAGCGGCCGCAGCAGCATCTGATAGGCTTCGTCTTCCGCCCGGTAGGCAGCATCGGTTCCAATCCGCTGGTACTGGTTGTATGCGGAAGTCAGCTCCAGACGATGCGGCGTACCATCGTAGAAACCGCGGGGGCTGACCCGCACCGGCTGCATCACCAGATGGGTAGCGACGGGCCAGAAACCGTAAAAGCGCTCTCCCACGTCAACACCTTCAACTGTGGACTCCATCACCTCGGCGAAGCCCCAGGCCGGCATCTGGCGCCAGCGCTCTTCGCCCGTCGGGAAGAAGCTCCAGTAGCGTAGATGAGGAGTGTCACCGAAGGCCGCATAAGTGATATTGTTGGTGGTTATCGCCAGACGCGAGATCCGCAGCAGGGCCTCGCCTTCCTTCAGCTCAGGCAAAGGGCTGGTGGCAATCAGGGACTGGTCCAGTTGGTGCCGGTCGGTATAGAGACTCGTTGCTTCGTGCACAGGTCAACTCCTTTACGTCGGGTTGTTGTTAGCTCATACAACTCCAGTTTATAACGCCAGCAACTTTCGTGGGTTCGGATAACCATGGCCAGCAAGAGCGGACAGCCAGCACCGCGAACCAAGCCGTTGAAACGGCCACAACAGGCCCGCGCCAGATTCACCGTACAGGCCATTTTTGACGCCTATGTTCGGATTTGGCAGCGGGATGGCTGGGACAAGGTCACCACCCGGGCAGTAGCCCTGGAAACCGGCGTTGCCATTGGCACCCTGTACGATTATTTTCCCAGCAAGGAAGCACTGCACTCCGGCTACGTGCGCCACTGTATCGAACGGCTGATCCAGCGGGTGGATGACAAGGTGGTTGCGGCCCAGGGGCTGAACTGGCAGCAACGCCTGCGCCAGCTTATCCGGATCCTTTCCGGTAACGAGAGCGACGGCCAGTCCTGGTTCCACCCGGATATGCTGCTACTCGAACCCTTGATAGCGGACCAGAAGCATCAGCGACGGGCCTATGAAGAACTGCTCGCATGCTGGCAACGGGTCTTCGACAGCTGTACCGACCTGCCCCGCCAGCCAGCTCCGGCAACCGTTGAAGCCATGCATCTGGCGGTCTGGGGCGGACGCCGGTATGCCATGCTGGTTAATCTCGACGCCGAGAATATGGACCGGTGGGCGCAACAGGCTGAGCTTATGTGCCTCGGCCTGCTAAACACCCCAAATAACCCCAGGCTGTAACAACCCGCCATGAGAACCACCATTGATCTGACGATTGAGCAATCCGGCACCGCTGTTGATGCCCTGAGCGAAGCCTCCGGGTTATCGCGCCAGCGCATCAAGGACGCCATGAGCAAGGGTGCCTGCTGGTGGACCCAGAAGGGCAAACAGCTGCGGTTGCGCCGGGCCAGCCGGCAACTGAGTCCCGGTACCCGACTGCAGCTCTATTACGATGAGCAGGTGCTGGCCCGGAAACCGGAAAAAGCGGAATTGCTGACCGATAACGCCCGCTACACCGCCTGGTTCAAACCCCACGGCATGCTGGCCCAGGGCTCGCAATGGGGGGATCACTGCAGTCTGTTGCGGTGGGCCGAGCTTCAGCTGAAGCGGCCCTGCTATCTGGTGCACCGGCTGGACGCCGAC
Source organism: uncultured Marinobacter sp. (assembly GCF_963974375.1). GTDB lineage: Bacteria > Pseudomonadota > Gammaproteobacteria > Pseudomonadales > Oleiphilaceae > Marinobacter. The sequence goes on along the minus strand of NZ_CAXBDN010000007.1, from coordinate 21,109 downwards.
GCCGCCGGGCTGATGCTGATCGCCCACGACCCCAAGGCGGCAGCAGCGCTGTCACAGTGTTTTGCCGGTCGTACCATGACCAAACACTACCGGGCAACAGTCACCGGACGGCTGGAGGCCAACGACCAGCTGGTGGAGACTCCGGTGGATGGCAAGGCTGCCACCAGCAGCGTCACCACACTGAGCCACAGCGGGGCCACTGACCACAGCGGTGAAAGCAGCCTGCTGCACGTCAGCATCAGCACTGGCCGCAAGCATCAGATACGAAGGCATCTGGCTGGGCTCGGCCACCCCATTGTTGGCGACCGTCTGTACGGCAAGCCGGCCGCTGTGCCACTGCAACTGATGGCAGTGTATCTGGAATTCGACTGCCCGCTGACCCGGCAGCGGGTAAAGCTTCAGGTGCCCGATTCTCTGGCTACTCCGCCGGACCTTTGAACCCCCTGGCTACCAGGTAAACCTCCCGGGAGCGGGCACGGGAGGCATCCGGCTTGCGTACAACGACCTTATCAAAGACTTCACGGACTGCCTTGACGTACTGATCGTAGCCTTCGCCGTGGAACACCTTCGCCACAAAACTGCCCTTGGGTTTGAGTACCTGACAGGCCATATCCAGGGCCAGCTCCAGCAGGTACATGGAGGCGGCCTGATCGGCGGCGTTAACGCCGCTGATATTGGGGGCCATGTCGGAAATCACCACATCCACCGGAGCACTGTCGAGAGTCGTCATAATGGCCTCGAACACCGAGTCTTCCGTGAAGTCGCCCTGAACGAACTCGACGCCGGCAATGGTATCCATGGGCAGGATATCCGATGCCACCACGCGGCCCTTGTGACCGACCAGGGTGGCCGCCACCTGGGACCAGCCGCCGGGCGCTGAACCAAGATCCATCACCAGCATGTTGGGCTGGATCAGCTTGTCCTTGTCGTTGATCTCCAGGAGCTTGTAGCTGGCACGGGAACGGTAGCCGTCCAGCTGCGCCTGTTTGACGAAGGGATCGTTGACATGTTCTTCCAGCCAGCGGTTACTGCTTTTGGATCGGGCCATAGGGATGCCTGTTAGCGACTCTTTCAGGTAAGGCGGGTTGCACCGGCGTGCAACAGAAGTAACGGGATGCACATTGTACGTGCCCCGCTCCACCGCCGCAAAACCCTGACAAGCAGGCGCTGCGCACGTACAATTAGCCCACTTTAAACCCTGACCTTAACCAACACCGCCACCAGGCGTTTCCGGAACACACCCTGTGCCTTGCTCCAGGGTTCTTCCGGGCAGGACTGACTATGATCCGCCTTACCGAACTGGCCCTGCCACTGGACCACCCTGAAAGCGCCCTGCGCGCTGCCATTGTTGAGCGGCTGAACATCAGCGACGCCGATCTGCTGGATTTCACGGTGTTCAAGCGCAGCTACGATGCCCGCAAGAAAAATTCGGAAATCAAGTTTGTCTACATACTCCACCTGACCACCCGGGACGACGAAGCCGTGCTGGCCCGCTTCGCTGACGATAACCACGTTCGCCCGGCACCGGACACTGCCTACTACCCTGTCGCGGAAGCCCCGGCCGGCCTCAGCGAGCGCCCGGTGGTGATCGGTTTTGGCCCCTGTGGTCTGTTTGCCGCGCTGCTGCTGGCCCAGATGGGGTTCCGGCCCATTGTGCTGGAGCGGGGCAAAGACGTCCGTCGCCGGACCAAAGACACCTGGGCCCTGTGGCGCAAAAAGCAGCTGTCGCCGGAATCCAACGTCCAGTTCGGCGAGGGCGGTGCCGGGTTGTTCTCCGACGGCAAGCTCTACAGCCAGATCAAGGATCCGAAATTTTACGGCCGCAAGGTAATGCAGGAATTCGTGCGGGCCGGCGCCCCGGACGAAATCCTTTACGTCAGCAAGCCTCATATCGGCACCTTCCGCCTCACCGGCGTGGTGGCCGCCATGCGCGACGAGATCATCGCACTGGGTGGCGAGATCCGCTTTGAAAGCAAGGTCACCGATGTGATCCTTCGCGACGAGCGGATGCAAGGCGTGGTTCTGGAGAGCGGCGAACAGATCAACAGCCGCTACGTGGTGCTGGCACTTGGCCACAGCGCCCGGGAAACCTTCCGCATGCTGCATCGCAACGGCGTTTTTGTGGAGGCCAAGCCCTTTGCGGTGGGCTTCCGGGTGGAGCACCCGCAATCCCTGATCGATAACGCCCGCCTTGGCAAATACGCCGGCCACCCCGCCCTCGGTGCGGCCGATTACAAACTGGTGTACCACGCCAGCAATGGTCGCGCGGTTTACAGCTTCTGCATGTGCCCGGGGGGCACCGTCGTCGCCGCCACGTCGGAAACCGGACGGGTGGTCACCAATGGCATGAGCCAGTATTCCCGCAATGAGCGCAACGCCAACGCGGGCATTGTCGTCGCCATTCATCCCGAACAGGACTTCCCCGGCGGCCCCCTGGCCGGCGTGGAACTGCAGGAACAGCTGGAATCCCACGCCTACACCCTGGGCGGTAGTGATTACTGCGCGCCGGCACAACTGGTGGGTGATTTCATCAAGGCCCGGCCATCCACCGAACTGGGCGCGGTGGAGCCCTCCTACCAACCCGGTGTCCGCCTCGGGGATCTGGCAACCGCCCTTCCCGCTTATGCCATAGACGCCATCCGTGAAGCCCTGCCGGCCTTCGGCAAGCAGATCCGCGGATTTGATCAGAAGGACGCGGTACTCACCGGCATCGAAACCCGTACCTCGTCACCGGTGCGCATTACCCGGGACAACGTCACCCTGCAGAGCCTGAATACCCGGGGACTGTATCCGGCCGGGGAAGGCGCCGGTTACGCCGGGGGTATTCTGTCTGCGGGGGTGGATGGCATCAAGGTGGCGGAAGCCCTGGCCAAAGCCATGCTGGCCGATCTGGAAGGCGCCGGGGACATGAACAATGACGCCGGCGAAAGAGCGCAATCGTGAAACTGGACGACATCCGCAAGCTGCACCAGAAAAAATACCGTCAGGCGTCGGACTACTATCTGGTGGAGGGTGAACATCTGGTACTGGAGCTGCTGAAAGCGGCCGCCGGTCAGCCTTATCTGATGCGTTCGGAACTTTATGTCACCGCCGCCTATGAACACTGGAAAAGCCCGTTAAAGACCCATCTGGTGGGTGAGCGTCAGATGGCACGACTGGCGGATACCACTACCCCCCAGGGAATTCTGGCGGTGGTCCCCATGCCGGAGGCTTCCATCTCCAGGCCCGGTGCCAATGGCGAAAAAGCGGTCTACCTCCACGAAATCCAGGACCCGGGCAACCTGGGCACCATCCTGCGCACCCTGGCCTGGTTCGGCGGCTTTCGCTGCCTGCTGAGCCCCGGCAGCGTCGACCCGTTCAATCCCAAGGTGGTTCGCGCCAGCATGGGCGCCATCTTTCATGTGCCTCTGGAAACAGACCTGCCATTGCAGGACCTGACAGGGCGGTATCACAGCTTTGCCTGCCTTGATCTGAACGGCGACCGCCTCAGCTCACCGGCCTTCGGTCAGCATGACTGCTATCTGTTCGGCAACGAGGCCCGGGGCCTGCCGCGGGAACAGCTTGCGCCGCTTAACGCCAGTGCCTACACCATAAACGGCCGAGGCGAAATTGAATCACTCAACCTCGCCTCGGCGGTCAACATCTGTGCTTACGAACTGAATCGTGGCTGATCAGCCCTGAGCCTCGTTACGGATCAGGAAGTCGAAGGCGCTCAAGGCGGCTTTTGAACCTTCGCCCATGGAGATCACGATCTGCTTGTAAGGCACAGTGGTGGCATCACCCGCTGCGAACACGCCCGGAATCGAGGTTTCGTTGCGGTCATTGATGATCACCTCACCGTGCTGGCTCAGCTCGATATCACCTTTCAGCCACTCGGTGTTGGGCACCAGACCAATCTGGATGAACACACCTTCCAGCGACACCTTGTGGTCTTCGCCGGTGTTGCGGTCCTTATAGATCAGGCCGTTTACCTTGCCAGCTTCGCCGGTAATCTCGGTAGTCTGGCCAGAGGTGATGATCTCCACGTTCTTCAGACTGCGCAGCTTCTTCTGCAGCACGTCATCGGCCCGCATTTCCGCACCGAACTCGATCAGCGTCACATGGCCGACAATACCGGCCAGATCAATAGCCGCTTCCACACCGGAGTTACCGCCACCGATAACTGCCACGCGCTTGCCCTTGAACAGGGGTCCGTCGCAGTGAGGGCAGTAAGCCACACCTTTGTTACGGTACTCGTCCTCTCCCGGTACACCCAGCTGACGCCAGCGGGCACCGGTGGACAGAATCACCGTGCGGGCCTTCAGGGATGCACCATTGGCCAGACGCACCTCGTGGGGCAGACCTCGCTCCGCAGCAGGAATCAGTTTTTCCGCCAGCTGCAGGTCCATGATGTCGACTTCGTATTCCTTGACGTGCTGCTCCATGGCCGCCACCAGCTTCGGGCCTTCGGTGTAGGGCACTGAGATCAGGTTCTCGATACCCATGGTATCCGCCACCTGGCCACCAAAACGCTCAGCGGCGATACCGGTAGAAATACCTTTACGGGCCGCGTAGATTGCCGCGGCGGAGCCGGCAGGGCCACCACCAATCACCAGCACCTCAAAGGTATCCTTCTGGCTGATCTTCTCGGCAGCACGGGCCTCGGCACCGGTGTCGACCTTGGCCAGAATCTGCTCAAGAGTCATGCGACCGTTGGCGAAGGGCTTGCCGTTCAGATAGATACTGGGTACCGCCATCACTTCACGCTGCTCAACTTCGTCCTGGAACAGGGCGCCGTCGATGGCGGTGTGCCTGACCCCGGGGTTCAGCACCGCCATCAGGTTCAGCGCCTGCACCACATCCGGGCAGTTCTGGCAGGACAGCGAGAAGTAGGTTTCGAATTCGAAATCACCTTCAAGGGCCTGGATCTGCTCAATCACTTCCTGGGCGGCTTTGGACGGATGGCCGCCTACCTGCAACAACGCCAGCACCAGAGAGGTAAACTCATGGCCCATGGGGATACCGGCAAACCGGACGCCAATGTCGGACCCGGTCCGGTTGATGGCAAAGGAAGGCCGGCGCACGTCAGACTGGCCATCGTCCGTCAGTGTGATCTTGTCCGACAGTGATTCGATCTCTGTCAGCAGCTCATAGAGTTCCTTGGCCTTGGCACTGTCGTCCAGCGCGGCAACAAGCTCAATGGGCTGCCTGAGGTTCTCAAGATAGGCTTTGAGTTGGTCCTTGAGATTGGTATCCAGCATGTTCTGTATTCCCCTTGGTCTATCGAGTAACTGAGATCGTTAATGGTGATAAGGCGCTGAATTAAAAGGTACGCCCTGAAGATGGACAGAAGATACGGCTATGCCAGCCAATGCTCAAATTAATTGACCTTACATGAACCATAGCTCTTTGCTATAAACGTCAGATTTGCCATCACCATTCATCAGCATCCATAAAAAAGGCCCGCGATGCGGGCCTTCTTATCAAGCATCTCAAGTTCTGCTGAACTTAGATCTTGCCTACCAGGTCCAGGGAAGGAGCCAGAGTTTTCTCGCCCTCTTTCCACTTCGCCGGGCATACTTCGCCGGGATTGTTACGAACGTACTGAGCAGCCTTCAGCTTGCGCAGCAGGTCTTCTGCATCACGGCCAATACCTTCAGCAGTGATCTCCATGGCCTGGATAACGCCATCCGGATCGATCACGAAAGTAGCACGGTCTGCCAGGCCCTGGCCTTCACGCATCACACCAAAGTTGTTGGTGATGGTGCCGGTCTGGTCGCCAACCATGTAGTAGTTGATCTTGCCGATGGTTTCGGAAGTATCGTGCCACGCTTTGTGGGTGAAGTGAGTGTCGGTGGACACGGAGAACACTTCAACGCCCATCTTCTGCAGCTCTTCGTACTTGTCCGCAACGTCGCCCAGCTCGGTGGGGCAAACGAAGGTGAAGTCAGCCGGGTAGAAGAAGAAAACGGCCCACTTGCCCTTGACGTCCGCTTCGGTGATCTCAACGAACTCGCCACCCTTGAAAGCGGTTGCGCTGAACGGTTTGATCTCAGAATTGATAATTCCCATGTCAGAAAATCTCCTGTTGGTTAATTTCCGGTGTAAAGGCCGGCTTGATGAATTTGCGTGGTGCAAGATAGGTCTTTTGCACGCTTGGTAAAAATTGATTATTTAAACCCGGGAAATAGGTTTTCCCTATACTTCTTTCACGAGGGGCGACAGGCGCGCTCAGTGTGGAGGCACAGCGTTGCAGTCGCGTTACCGCAGCTTGATAGATCGGGGTTATTATTTTTAATTCAAGCCCTTAGCCTGAAACAATGTATGCCGGACGTGTCAGTGCCACGTCCGCGCCCGAAAGCCTCATCGGGTTCGACTCTCAGGCGGGAATAATATCAGATCGCTGTAGATCCGCCATCAACCGGCAGTGCGATACCAGTGGTGAAACCGGCAGCTTCCGAGCAGAGGTACAACACCGCTGCGGCGATCTCCTCGGGCTGACCCAGACGGCCCACAGGATGCATGGCAACCGCCATTTCGGCCCGGCGGGGATCTGATTCTGCGGCCCGGCGGAACATGTCGGTTTCAATCACTGCCGGGCACACCGCATTGACCCGGATACCTTTCTTGGCGTATTCCACCGCTGCTGAACGGGTAAGGCCAATCACCGCATGCTTGCTGGCGCTGTAGATGCTCATTTTGGGCGCAGCCCCCAGGCCGGCTACGGAGGCGGTATTCACAATCGCCCCGCCACCGTGTTTCAGCATTTCGGGGATCTCATGCTTCATGCACAGCCAGACACCCTTGACGTTGATATCCATGATGCGGTCAAAGGTTTCCAGATCACCATCCGCCAGTCGCTCGTGCTCAATCTCGATGCCGGCGTTGTTAAAGGCCACATCCAGCCGGCCATAGGCGTCTACCGTGTGGCGGATCAGTGCGGCAACGGCTTCACTGTCGCTGACGTCGCAGGCCACAAACATGGCGTCGCCGCCAGCCGCTTTAATGGCGAGGACCGTGACTTCACCGCCCTTTTCATCGATATCCGAGACCACCACCCGGGCTCCGGCAGCGGCAAATGCCAGCGCTGTGGCGCGACCAATACCGGCGGCGCCACCGGTGACCAGCGCCACCTTTCCTGAGAATCCTGTTGTCATTATTCTGTCTCCTGAAACGACATAAGTAAGCTGGCTATGCTAGCGGGGTCGTCTCTGTGGAGGAAGTAATTTTGGCTTATGGTCAGGAATAAACAGAGCGAACTGGTCACCAACCTGGTGCCCGCGCACCCTGCTCATGATCAGGCCTGCTGCTTGCGGGCAGCCTTGATTACATCGTAGGCATGGCTGATTTCACCGGTACGCTCTTCGGCAATCTCCCGCATGCTTTCCGGCAGACCTTTGCCCGCCAGTTTGTCCGGATGGTTTTCGCTCATCAGTTTGCGGTACGCCTTTTTGATCTCGTCATCACTGGCGGTCGGTGACACTCCCAGTGCCTTGTAGGCATCATCAAGTTGCTGCGCGGAAGTGTACTGGGCACCGCCACCAGCCCGGCCGGCATGACCGCCCCGCAACATGGCCTCAAGCTGATCAACCTGCCCTTCCGGCAGCCCAAGCCCCCGGGCGATCCGGATCAGCATCTCATGCTCAGCCGGATGCACGGCACCATCCGCCAGCACGGCTGACATCTGGGCGTGCAGGAAGATCTGCAAAAATGCCGGCTGCCGGCCGCTGAGCGCCAGGAACCGGTTTAGCTCTGCTTCAAGATCAAAGTCCGCCGCCTTGCCACGGTTGAAGGCATTTCGTGCGGCGGCCTTTTGCTGCTCGTTCATCCGGAAGCGGACAAACATGGCCTCAGCGACCTGGATTTCATCACGGGTTACCACGCCGTCGGCCTTGCACAGGCACCCCATCACCGCAAACACAGACTCGATAAATCCTGACTGGATGTCCTGCAACTTGCCAAGTAACCGCTTACGCAGTTGCCGGAACAGGAAAGCCCCGACGGCAGCGCCAATCAACAGCCCCGGAAACCGCCCCAGGCCATAGCCAATGAGGCCACCAATGATCATTGCAAACAGCATTATGAGGTCCTTAAAAGAAGTTAGGTATTCAGGCTGTGGTCAGAGCGCTTACATCCGCTGCTCAAGCCCCATGTCCCAGAAGTCGATTTCCAGCCGGGTGGCCTCGCTGAAGATGCGACTCAGCTCTGTGAAACGAGCCGGAGTTACGTCAGACAGTCGGTTATTCAACCAGTGGATTTCTGCGGCCATGGCATTCTGAAACTCTTCGCTTTCGTACATGGCGATCCAGGCATCGTAGGGGTTTTCTGCGCCCCGGACAGTCTCTGATCTGGCATTCAGCCAGTTGGCGATTTCGCCATAGCCTACCATGCAGGGCGACAGCGCCACGTGAAGATCCAGCAGATCGCCGCGATTTCCCGTATCCAGCACGTAACGGGTATAGGCCAGGGTTGCCCGGGCCTCGGGCAGCGTCGCCAATTCCTGCTCGCTGATACCCCACTCACGGCAGTAATTGACGTGAAGACCAAGCTCCACATCCACAATGGCCTGCATGCCCTCCTTGGCCTGCTTCAGATCTGCCAGCGTCTGGCTTTTGTAGGCCGCGAGGGCAAAGGCACGGGCAAAGTGGATAAGAAACAGATAGTCCTGTTTCAGATAGTGACGAAAAGCCCCGGCCGCCAGACTGCCGTCGCCAAGCTGACCCACGAAATCGTGCTCAATGTAGGCCCGCCATTCGGCATTACAGCTTTGTTTCAGATCCTCGAACTCATATCCCATGGCTCACCCTGCCCCTCTGGTAGAAAGACAAGAAGGGTAACCGAGACCTGCAGCCGGCACCACCCGACAAATTGCCTGTTAACGGGTTGACTGAAAACGATAAGGCCCGGCAGACATCCGAAGTTAACCGCCACCAAAATTTGACGCAGGGATCCCATGAACTAATTTGAATGCTCACGAAGCAATAATAAAAGGAATCTGCTATGAACTTCAGATCAAGCCCCATTCTGGCGGGCATCATGACCAGTGCCCTGCTCAGCGCCAGTGCAGCCACCCTCGCCGATGATGACTGGCAGACCTCAAAGTGGGGCCCCGACGATACCATCGGCGCCGCCAACTACCTCTCCGCAGAAAATATTATCAGCGCCAGCAAGCTGATAACCGAGGGTAAGGCCTATTCACTGGGTGTTGAGCTGAACCGCGATTTTCCCGCCTATGGCACCCGTTTTTTCGACATTACCGTCATGGAGCCCCGGGCCGGCGGGCAGACCATTGGACCCACCAAGCTCACCAGCACAGACGACATCCTGCACACCTGGCTGGGTATTGGCAGCCAGATTGATGGCTTCGGCCACATCGGCATCGACCATAAGCATTACAACGGTCACGAAGCCAAAGATATTGTCGCGACGGACGGCCTCAAGAAACTGGGTACAGAGGGCATTCCCCCCATCGTCGCCCGGGGCCTTTTGCTGGACATGACCGCACATTTTGGCCAGGACATGCTTGAAGAAGGCCAGGCTTTCAACCGCGAAGAGATCATGGCAGCGGCCGAGGCCCACGGTGTTGAAATCCGGGAGGGTGACGTGGTGCTGTTCCATACCGGCTGGCTGGGCCTGGTGGGCAATGACAATCAGCGATTCGGCAAGGCCGAGCCCGGGCTTGGCGTTGATGGCGCCGAATACCTGGCCAACCTTGGCGTCGTTGCCGTGGGCGCTGACAACTGGGGTCTTGAAGTGATCCCCTTTGAGGAAGGCACCGGGGTATTCGAGGTTCACCAGACGCTGCTGACCAAACACGGCGTCTATATTCTGGAAAACATGAACACCGCCGAGCTTGCCAGCGATGGCGTGCACGAGTTCATGTTCGTTCTGGGTCAGCCCAAAATAGCAGGTGCCGTGCAGATGATGATCAACCCGATCGCCATTCGCTGATAGCCTGACCAGCAACCCGGGCCGCAAGACCCGGGTTGCCGGTCATCCCATGGCCGATAGATAATCCGCTCTCTTTGTCCTCAATCAGCAATCAAACTTTGCTTCGTTCCGACACCTTCCTGCTATACCATTAACACCCTCACCTATTGCCACATCAGCCCGGGTCACCATGTCCTCGAATGCCTTATACACCGACCTGTCGGGCTACTACGATCTGATGTGTGCGGATATCGATTATCCCGCCCAAAGCCATGGGGTGCACAGGCTGCATCAGCTGTTCGGAAACGGTGGCAAAAGACACCTCGATCTTGCCTGTGGTACCGGGCCGCACCTCCGGCATTTTATCGATCGTGGTTACAGCAGCAGAGGCCTCGACATCCATCAGCCCATGCTCGACAGGGCCCGGCTACGCTGCCCGGAAGCCCGTTTCATGTTGCAGGATATGTGCGACTTCCAGGTTGAAGAACCTCTCGACCTGGTGACCTGTTTTCTCTACTCCATTCATTACAGTGATGGCCTGGAAAAACTTGAGCAGTGCATTCGCAGTGCCCACGCCGCGCTGAGTGCCGGCGGGATGTTCTGCTTTAACGCGGTCGCCAAAGACAGGATCAACAACGCGTTGTATGTGACCCATACCGCCGAGCATGACAACAGTCGGTTTGTGTTCAGCTCAGGCTGGAACTACAGCGGCACCGGAAGCCGGCAATCCCTGCGACTCAGTATCACCCGGACCGAGGGCGAGGTGACCCGGGCATGGCAGGACGAACACCCGATGGTGGCGGTGGCGTTTGAAGATCTGAGGACCTTACTGCAGCGTTACTTTGAGGTGCATCTGTTCGAGCACGACTATGACAGAATTGTCCCTCTGAACAGCGCTTCCGGAAACGCCCTCGTGGTGTGTGTTAAAACCTGAACGGTGGCATCACAGGTCACGCCCACAACCCCGATAGTCCTCGCCATTCAGACTGACGCTGACGGAGTGTTCAAACGGCTCCCCACTCATGATATCGGTGCAGGGATCCGGCGTAATCGTCACCGTCAGGGTCTCCACCCCGTTACTGGTCTGGTAGACAAGACGATCATCGTCCGACCTGGTTGGCGCTGCAGCGGGAAACTCCAGTCGATTTGCACCGTAGTTGTAGACAAACAGGATCTGGTCGTCGTTCATTATTTCCAGATACCAGCCAGGCTCCTGTCCGATGGCACGAAAGTCCACACCGCGCTGCCTGGCGTTATCCCAGGGGGCTGAACTGACTTCCGGATGTGGCTGCCCAGTGCTGACGTTCTGCGGGCCGGCGCAACCCGTCAGCAAGATCGTGGAGGCTAATAATGCGATCAGTGGTCTCATAAGCCGGATACCAGGGTTCTGTTGTGATTCTGCCAGTCAGTCCGGCCCACCACAGGACCGGAACCGGGTTCGGGCTTTTTCCTAGCCCACCATAACCTCCATAAAATAGCTGTAGAGACCGATGCCCACCAGTACGTTGAAGGGAAAGGTCACACCCAGGGAGGCCAGCATCGCCAGACCAATATCAGCGTCAGGGATTGCATGCCTCACCGCAACCGGCGCGGCAATATAGGACGCACTGGCGGTCAGGGTACCCAGGATCACAATGGTGCCCGGCTCGAGTCCCAGCCAGATGCCGGTTGCCAGGCCGGGAAGAGACAACAGGGGTGGCATACAGAGGGCAAAAGCGATGATCCGCCAGTAACGCAGGCGGAGTTTACGCAGGGTTTCTGCCGCCACCAGCCCCATCTCCAGCAGAAACAGCGAAAGAACCACGAAGAAAGCACTCGTGAGGGGCGCGGTGACACCATCACCCTGATCGGGGCCGTACAGGGCACCAATGATCACCCCGCCTACCAGCAGCACAACACTGCGGTTGGTCAGGGTTTCCTGCCACAAAGGCGCTGCAGCATTACTGTCGGTGGTCTGACCCTTGCTGAAGCGGCGGTATAACCAAAGGCCGGCGAGAATGGCCGGCAGTTCAAGCAGTACCAGATACAGGGTGACCTGGCCCCCGGTGGCCAGCCCGCGGGATTCCACCCAGGCCAGCGCCACCGCAAAGGTACCGGCGCTGACCGATCCATAATGGGCACAGAAACTGGCCGCATCCGCAACATTCAGACGCACCAGATACCGCAGCATCGGGAACAACACCATCGGTATTGCAAAGCCCAGTGCGCTGATTGCCAGCACTTCCGTTACCAGGCCCCAGTGCAGATTGCCATGCAGCGCCATACCGCCCTTCAGACCGATGGTCAGCATCAGCAGCAGGCTCAGGATGTCATAGGCCGCTTTGGGAATGGACAGATCCGACCTCAGCGCACCCGCCACCAGGCCCAACAGAAAGAACATCACGATGATGTCTGGCATTCACTAAAACCCTGTAAAGATAATGGGCCCCGAAGGGCCCATAAGTGAACGTGTCACGCCGAACCGGCGTGGTGAGTCGTTGTGCGAAACAAGGGAGGCCGCAGTCCCTGGTGAGCCTCCATCGGAGCGAAAGCCGGTTGTGGGTCTTTCACCTCAAAGACGTGATAGGCCTCCGGGCCGAACACATCCAGCGCCGTGTCCAGATACTGGTAGCTGACCGGTACCGGATCACCGGAATGCACCACCACGAACTGACGATCGGTCACTGGTATGGCAACATTCAGGTGCTGCTCCACCCAAAGGTAGACACCTTTCTGAGACACCAGGTACTCGCAGCGGACGACCCGATAGCCATCCCGCAGCCTGAGTGCCGTGGGTTCCTTGCCCATTTCCAGACGAAATTTGTGAATCGTTTTCATGACCCGTTCTCCTTGGTTAGAACACGCTGTCATCATCCACAGATTAAAGATCGAAAAGAACAAAGTTTTAACAGATTTATGATTCGGTTTTTTCGAACTCATCTTCCAGTTCCGGACGTTCCCGCAGCAGTTCCAGAACCGCCTCATTGTGGCTTCCGCGAGCACGGGTCACGGCATACAGAGTGTCCCTCACTTCACTGATACGGGCCACATGAACCACCTGATACTGGCGACAGACTTCATCGCGGATGGCGGTGGGGGCAGCAAAATAGCCCACGCCCTCACGACCAAACACCTTGATAAGGGCGCTGTCATCCACCTCGGCCACTACCTTGACCCGGACATTCTGATTGGAGAACCAGTTCATCAGCGAACTGATATATGGTGCATCAAGGGACGTGGCGAGAAAAGGCTGACGGTCGAGGCTGGCCGGAAAATTACCGGAAATCCGGTCTGCCAACGCCTGGGTCGCAAACAGTGAAACCGACGAACTGGCCAGCAGATGAGAGCGAAAATGACTGGCCTCTGCTGGCGCCGGCTGCCGGTCCGTCAGCACAACGTCCAGCTCACGCTGAGTGAGGCGCTTGAGAAGTTCCGCGGTATCGCCGGTGCGACAACTCAGCCGGACCTCACGGGACAGGGCCAGGGCCGGCTCGGTCAGATGGTAGGCGATCAGCTTGTGAATGGACGCGGCAATGCCCACGGACAGACGGAGGGGGCGATGCTCCGGCGGCTGGCGGAGTATCTCGGTAAGCGCCCTGGCCGTCTCGAACATTTCGTCAGCGTAGCTGAACACCGTGTGGCCAAGATCGGTCAGTTGCAGTGACCGGTTGGCGCGCCGGAACAGAGCGCCGCCCAGATCTGCCTCAAAGGTCGCCAGCTGGCCGCTGAGAGTTTGCGGTGTCAGCGCGAGTGCCTCCGCCGCATTAACAATGGAGCCTTCACGGGCAATCATCCAGAAATGATACAGGTGCCGCAGGTTCAGATTGTCCACGTCATACTCCCTGAATCACCCCTCATCGTTCATCACGCCCACCGATTGACCTGTGGTCAGTGTGCTGGGCGACACCGCCTTTGCGTCTGAACCGACCCTATCTCACGGCACTGGCAGCGCGGGCAGCATGCAGTTTCTTGTAGCTCTCGATCAGCCGCAGGTGCTTGTCGAGGCCTTCCAGTTGCATGTTGGTGGGTGTCAGGCCGTGGAAGCGAACCTCACCGGTGACCGAGCCAACCACGGCGGCCATGGTGGCCTCACCAAACATGCGGGTGAAGTTGGGCAGATAATCCGCCAGCTCCAGCTCGTCATCAAGGGTGATTTCCAGTACCGCATTCACCGCCTGGTAGAACAGACCCCGCTCGACCGTGTTGTCGTTGAACTGCAGGAAGGTTTCCACCAGCTCCAGCGCTTCTTCGTGCTGTTGCAGCGCCAGGTAGATCAGCAGCTTCAGCTCCAGAATGGTGAGCTGACCCCAGACCGTGTTTTCATCAAACTCGATCCCGATCAGGGTGATGATATCGGTGTAGTTATCAATCTGGCTTTCTTCCAGATGCTCCACCAGGTCGGTCAGTTCCTCATCACTGAGGGTATGCAGATTGAGGATAGCTTCGCGGTAATCCAGGGCCTTGTTGGTGTTGTCCCAGATCAGGTCCTCCACCGGGTAGACTTCGGAATAGCCGGGTACCAGCATTCGGCAGACCGGTGCACCCAGGTCTTCAAACACTGCGACGTACACTTCTTTGCCCATATCCCGGAGGATACCGAACAGGCAGGCCGCCTCTTCCTCGTTGGTGCCGGAGAAATCCCACTCACAGAATTCGTAATCCTGCTTCGCGCTGAAAAAGCGCCAGGACACCACCCCGGTGGAATCAATAAAGTGTTCCACATAATTATTGGGTTCGGACACCGCCAGACTGTTGAAGGTGGGCGGAGGCACATCGTTCAGGCCTTCAAAGCTGCGGCCCTGGAGGAGTTCCGTGAGACTGCGCTCCAGCGCCACTTCCAGGCAGGGGTGCGCACCGAAAGACGCAAACACGCCGCCGGTTCTCGGGTTCATCAGGGTGACGCAGGCCACCGGGAACTGGCCACCCAGGGAGGCATCCTTGACCAGTACCGGAAAGCCCTGGGCCTCCAGCGCCTCGATCCCCTCGACGATGCCCGGGTATTTCGCCAGCACTTCCCAGGGTACGTCCGGCAGCGCGATTTCTTCTTCGATGATCTGCTTTTTGACCGCCCGCTCGAAGATTTCCGACAGGCACTGAACCTGGGCTTCCTCCAGCGTGTTACCGGCGCTCATGCCGTTGCTGAGGAAAAGATTTTCAATCAGGTTGGACGGAAAATACACCACTTCGCCGTCGGACTGGCGCACGTAGGGCAGCGCCACAATACCCCGTTCGACATTCCCGGAATTGGTATCAATCAGGTTGCTGCCACACAGCTCCCCTTCCGGGTTGTAAATGGCCAGGCAGTGGTCATCCAGAATGCCGTCAGGCAGTTCGTCATCCGGCCCGGGCTTGAACCATTCCTCGTTCGGGTAATGGACGAACTCGCGGTTGGCGATGTCCTCACCAAAAAACTGGTCGTTGTAGAAAAAGTTGCAGTTCAGGCGCTCGATGAACTCCCCCAGCGCCGAGCACAGGGCGCTTTCCTTGGTTGAACCCTTGCCGTTGGTGAAACACATGGGCGAGGCGGCATCGCGGATGTGCAGCGACCATACGTGGGGCACAATATTTCGCCAGGAGGCGATTTCGATCTTCATGCCGAGGTCCGCCAGAATGGCGGTCATATTGGCGATGGTCTGCTCCAGGGGCAGGTCCTTGCCCACGATGTAGGTACTGGCTTCACCTTCCGGTTTCGCCATCAGCAGGGCCTGAGCATCCTGATCCAGGTTCCTGACCGTTTCAATCTGGAAATCCGGACCGGTTTGCACCACTTTCTTGACCGTACAGCGGTCGATGGCCCGCAAAATACCGGTGCGGTCTTTCTCGGAAAGATCCTCAGGCAGCTCCACCTGGATTTTGAAAATCTGGTTGTAGCGGTTTTCCGGATCAACCACGTTATTCTGGGACAGCCGGATATTTTCCGTCGGTATGTTGCGGGCCAGGCAGTAAACCCGGACAAAATAGGCCGCACACAGCGCTGACGACGCCAGAAAGTAGTCGAAGGGACTGGGCGCAGAGCCGTCACCCTTGTAGCGTATAGGCTGATCGGTGACGACGGTAAAGTCGTCAAATTTCGCTTCAAGCCTCAGATTTTCAAGAAAATTAACTTTGATTTCCATTAACAGGGTACCGGGTTTTGAAATTCAGCTAACTTGGCTTTCTAACGGGCCATTATCCAGTTTTTGACACCCTTCGTCTTGGCTCCCGCCAATATAGGAAAAACAAAGTCTGTGGCGGCGGTATTCCTGGGCTATTCTCAGGTAAAGCGCCGGACTCAAATACTCGGGCGGCCGTCATGTGTTACCGTGTTACCTCCCTTGTACATGATCTGTTGCGCGTTACCGTGCGTAGCCGCAAGCAATAAATTTATTTCTGGAGTACACAAGATGACAACCAACGCAGAACTGCAGGCCCTCAAAGAACGCTACGTGGCAGCCGGCGCGGCAAGCCCCAACCAGCGCTTTGCCGACCACGCCCGCAATGCTGAAGTGTGGGATGCCGACGGCAATCGCATGATCGACTTTGCCGGCGGTATCGGTGTACTCAACATCGGTCACCGTCATCCGAAAGTGGTTGAAGCCGTCAAGGCCCAGCTCGACAAGCTGATGCACACCTGCCAGACCGTGATGCCCTACCCGGGTTATGTTCACCTGGCCGAAAAGCTCAGCCAGATTTCACCGGTTCGGGGCCATGCCAAGGTCATGCTCGCCAACAGCGGTGCCGAGGCCCTGGAAAACGCGGTGAAAATCGCTCGGGCAGCCACCGGTCGCAGCAATGTGATCTGTTTTGATGGCGGCTACCACGGCCGCACCATGTACACTATGGCCATGAACGGCAAGGCAGCGCCCTATCAGGTGGATTTCGGCCCCATGCCGGGAACCGTGTTCCGTGCGCCCTACCCGGTGCCCTACCACGGTGTCAGCGACGCCGATGCCCTGCGCGGTCTGAAAATGACCATGAAAGCGGACTCTCCGGGCACCCATACCGCCGCCATCATCATCGAACCGGTACTTGGCGAAGGTGGCTTCTACCCCGCCTCAGCCGACTTCCTGAAGGCCATTCGGGAAATTTGCGATGAACATGGCATCCTGATGATTGTGGACGAAGTGCAAAGTGGCTTCGGTCGTACCGGCAAGATGTTCGCCATCGAGCACAGCGGCGTAGAGCCGGACCTGATCACCATGGCGAAAAGCATGGCCGATGGCATGCCCATCTCCGCCATCGTCGGTACCGACAAGCACATGGACGCCTCCGGCCCCAACTCCCTGGGTGGCACCTACACTGGCAGCCCCACCGCCTGCGCCGCAGCCCTCGCCGTGCTGGAAGTCTTCAAAGAAGAAGACATCCTGGGCCAGAGCCAGCGCCTGGGCAGCACCCTGAAATCCAGGTTCGAAGAGTGGCAGGAAAAATACGAGCACGTGGATAACGTTCGCGCGCTGGGCTCCATGGCCGCCATCGAGCTGGTCAGCGACAAGCAAGGCCGCGAGCCACGCCCCGACATGGCAGCAGCAGTGTGCGCCTATGCTGCAGAGCACGGCCTGATTCTGCTAAGCTGTGGTCTCCATGGCAACACCGTGCGCTTCCTGATGCCGGTAACCATTGAAGACAACATCCTGCAGGAAGGCCTGCAGATCGTCGAAGATGCGTTGAAATCCCTGTCCTGATCCATGGCCAGCGGATCTGATGGCAAGCGCGGCGTCGAGGGTGACGCCGCGTTGGTTATTGGTGCCGGAGGTGCCATTGCCCAGGCGGTGATACAGGCTCTACTGGATGAGCCTGAACCGAAGGACGTACTCACCGTCAGCCGTCACCCGGACCACCCCCAGGCCACCACCCACATTTGCTGCGATAACTCCCCCGCCGATATCGAACGCATCATCAGCGAACTGCAGCCCTGGAAAGGACGCATCGGACGGGTATTTGTCTGTCAGGGCATCCTGCATTCAGACACTGTGCAGCCAGAGAAGAAACTTGAAGATATCGGCGAGCAGATGATGCTCGAGGTACTGAACATCAACACGGTGATTCCTATGCTGTGGGTCAGCCGCCTGCTGCCGCTGATCAAGGCCCCACACGATTGCACCGTCACCGTATTCAGCGCAAGGGTCGGCAGCATCACCGACAACCACAAAGGCGGCTGGTACAGTTACCGCGCCTCAAAAGCCGCTCTCAACATGCTGCTGAGAACTGCCGCCATCGAATATGGCCGCAGAGCCCGCAACGTAAAGTTGGTGGCGTTTCACCCCGGCACCGTCGACACCCCGCTGTCCCAACCCTTTCAACGCAACGTGCCCGAGAACAAGCTGTTCACCCCGCAATACGTAGCCCAACGCCTGCTGGAACACCTGGCCACCCTACCCCCGGATGGCACTCTGTCCTATATCGACTGGGATGGGAAAGTGATTGATTGGTGAGGGTTCGGCCTGATGGAGATTCCTTTCTACTCATAATCAGAACCCCGTAACACCGCAGACTTGAATTACCTGTAGCATCGTGCTCAAATTCTGCCGCTGAGCCTCAGGAACGAGGCCCTTTTAATCGTTAGTCATCGCGTACCCGACACGCGCAGGAGACAGGGATGTTCGGAAACGACCCGATTCTGGTCCACGATATACTTGGTCAGGTATACGCCTTCACCCGCTGGCGCCGCCCGATCAGTGACGAACTCAGCGAACGGGATGTCTTCGGCGAAGATCGCACTTACGCCAAACAGACGCTTCGCAGCATTGCCACCTACCAGCAGCACGACCCCTTTAACTACCGTCTCTACGACGTCTGGCAGATGGTCTTCAAAAAGCCATGGACCCGCCCTGCAACCCTCAATGATCTGATCAACGACCTCGCCGAAGCGGCCCACAACGGCCGACTGTTTGCCTATCTGGAAAGTTCGTGGCTGGATCGGGCTCCGGCAACCAGTTCTGGCTTGGGTGGTGGCGCCGCGGATGGTGGCGGGGGTAGTGATGAGGTGGCGGATGAGCCGCGTACTCAGGCTCGTTCATCAAATTCGAATGGACCTGGCCAGGCGTTTCTGGCCCTCATACCGCCGCCACCCGTTGCCCCGGCTCCGGTGGCAACCGTACCGGCTCAGCTTACCTTCATGCAGAGAGCGGCTGCCGGACTAACAACCTTCACGAAAGTCCTTCGTACCGCCTCACCATGGTCCTTGCTGGCCTATTCCGGTGGATTGGGCGGAAGCCTTGATGAAGTTGTTGCGGATGATGGTACCGTTTACCGGAAGTACAGTAGTGAGCTTATCTACAACGCGGTAGGTCCGGATGGAAGCCAATGGCAGACCGCAAGCCCACAGGAAGATATGGAATATCGGACCTGGCTGGCAAATGGTGGAGATGGGTCTTTTCAGACTTGGTTATCCAGCGGTAAGCCCACTGAACAAGGCACGTTACTCTCCTATCAAAACAAACCGACACTAGATGATGCTATAAATGGTTTACGGAATTCTAATGGCCCAGAAGCTGAGAGGTTCGCCAGAGATATTGCTGAAATGTCGACTCACGTGAGTCAGAATGCAGATCGAGTTGTTTTAGGGCGATGGGAAGAGAATGGAGGGTACATCGGAGAAGCTAAAGCTAACGGAGGAGTTTGGTATGAAACAGACCCAAGTTTCTTTCCAAAGCTCACAGACGGATTAAGCGAAGCTGAAGGAAGGCAGAAAGCCTGGTTAGTAAACGAGCAATTCCTCCACAGGCAATTAGAGAGCGGAGTAGGACGTATTGAGCTCCATGGCGAAAATATTACTGAAGTTTTGATTAATCGTCCAAATAGTTTTACGGCGATGGAAATTAAGTATCTTGAGAAAAACTCGAATAACTTTGGCTATATGAGAGATGGAAATTTCTGGATTAAGGTTGATTAATTACTATGAAAAATTTCAAAGATAAAGTAGACGGTGTTATTTCATTTTTCTTATTCTCGAATGGATTTCTCTTTGAAAAGCATCTGGAGCTGTCTGCAGGCGACAAGTCCTTGGTATTCTATAGATCTGAGCAAGCCAGACTTTGCATTTACCGCTCAAAAAGAGAAGGTGAGGTAAATTGCAAATTAGCTCCCTTAACAGCCTCTGACAATATTGATAGTAATGACTGGGTCTACCTGAATTCTATTTTACAAGAGGGGAGAGAAGCGTCATTAGAAGAACTACTGAATAATGTTCCTGACTCACCGAAGAGTGATGAGGTCCAGCTGACTGAAATTCTTCATAAACTGGAGAGTAGCTCAAAGGTTTTTGCTACATTCTAAGGAATTTTCAGTCGTGGCCATTTCGGCATTTACCAGGATTAAAATTATTATTCTTTAAATTCTTTTTCCAATTTATACGTTGTACTGGCTTCCCCTCGAACGATTTTGGGTAACGATAGCTCGTTATTATCCACAGCGATGGTAGCCGCCTCTGCCGGTAAACACTCCCGTACATAAAGCTTCTGACCTTCAATATACCGCCGGTTCCGGGGATCGCCAGGATCTGTCGATCCGCCGCCAACAGAGAAAGGCCGAACAGTACGAGTACTATTGAAAGCAAGATCATGAGCCTGTCCCTGGTTCATAGATTTGATGGTTAACCCTACAGGCTAAGATCCCGGGGAAACCGGCGTCAAGTTTTAAATCCTGTCAGCCGATCGCCCAGTGTGAAAATTACGTTGACAAATTGAGTCTCGCCTCAGCGGTTAGCTGTATTTTCTACTTTATTGTTATGATCATCTATAGCATTCAACGCACTGATCAGTTCATCAAATGCGCCTTTCTCTGGAAACATCATACTAACGAACTGGACTTTCCCTTTTGCATGCTGGACGGTAATAATTCGTGTCGACTGAATGTTCTGTACGTTGACATTTTTCACGTCAGAAACCGGGATCTCTACAACATTCTTCGACAGATTTGAGGCAGGAGCACGTATACGTCCGGCACCAATCTCTACAAATCGGTCGCCCAGGGTTGCTGTCCAGTATAGTGCACCGGCGGCGGCTGCAGAAAACAGGATTCCGGTCCAACCCAAAACAGTTAATAAAACTCCGGCATCAAGATTAAGCTGCTCCATTAATCTTATTAAAGTACGATTATCGACGGGCTGCTGGGCAGCCATAAGCACATAGATATTGATCACCAGGAATATGGCAATCAATATCATAAATAGGCCCAGCCTTGGCTTATACCTGAATCAGTGACTTTGCAGGCCAGTATACTCCGCAAAGCGCCATCGGCGCTA
>NZ_CAXBDN010000006.1:0-37750 GCF_963974375.1 uncultured Marinobacter sp. | reverse complement strand
CGGTGACTGACTGCTCGCGGCGGGCGCGAATCTGGGCGATCAGTTCACGGATACGACCACTTTCGTCAAAGCGGGCGTGATCAAACACATCCCGCAGCAGATCTGACAACGCCTTGCGGTTGCGGGCCAGGGCCTTGCCGCTCAGCACCAGATAACCAGACAGTGACTGCACGTCATCCACCGCACCGCGGGCGGAAACCGAGGCGCCGATGCCGCCGGTGCAGGCCGAAATGCGATCCTGCATCTGCAGATAACCCAGTTCGCCACAGCCCACCTCGGTCAGGCAGGTGGTGTACAGCGGCAGCAGCAATAACTCCTGCTCACTGAGCTCCGGCAGATTGAAGATGGCCTGCTCGTAGACCAGGCCATTGGTGCCCTGGGCGTAGATTGCGGCGGGGAAGGCATTGGCCTTGCGCCCTTCCACGTGATGGGTTTTCACCGGTACGTCGGTGAGGTCCACCTTGGGCAGGATGGAATCGTCGTCTTTCTGATGCTGGCGGGCTTCCAAAGCTCGGGCCCGGTCAATAATCTGTTGTTTGTCGTCGTCGCTGAGCCGGGCCTTGCGCTGGGCAAGCGCTTCGCGAATGGCCTCCTGACGCCGGTTTTCCAGCTGCTGATCCGGACGCAGGGTCAGCGTTACCCGGTGCGGGTTATCCAGCAAAAGCTTGCGGATCAGCCCCGGCACATACCCCGGATCCTGTATCTTCTCGCGCATGGACTCCAGCACCGGCTCCAGATCCAGCAGGGCAACGGGGTCTCCGCCGTGCACCATTGGCGAAATGGCACTCATAATAAGCTGCAGACCATAGGGGAAACTGTCACCGGCAATTTCACGCTGTTGCAGCTCCAGCTGGTGAACGATAGCTTCCAGGCGGTCTTCACTGACGCCCTCTTCCACCACGCTCTCCAGCACTCCCTCGATCAGTGCTTCAAGATCTTCGCGGCGATCAGCTTCACTGCCCTCAATGCCGCAAACGAAGGTCATTTCCCGGTTAGAGTCCTCAAGGCCGCACATGGGCGACGGCGCAGTGCCAAGATCCGTGGTTTCCAGCGCCCGCATCAGCGGGGAGGCACTGTTTTCCAGCAGCACACTGGAGACCAGCTGAGCCTCGAGATTCTGTTCCAGATCAAAACTGTGGCCCAGCAGCCAGCCCATGACCATATGGGTTTTCTTCTCGACCGGCTCGCCTTCGCTGACCGCATAGGCCTGTTCCACCCGCAGCGGCGCAAACAGGCGTTTTTCGTCTCTCACCGGCAGTTCGATATCCAGCGCGTCAAAACGCGACAGGGCCAGATCCTCAAAACGCTGATGATGCTCGCTGGCCGGAATATCGCCATAGGTGGCGAAAATGGCGTTGCTGGGGTGGTAATGATGCTTGTAGAAGGCCACCAGATCATCGTAATCGAGATCCACGATATGATCCGGCTCTCCTCCACTGTTGTAGTGATAGGTGGTGGTGGGGAACAGGTGACTGGACAGATTCTGCCACAACTGGGAGGTGGCCGAACTCATGGCGCCCTTCATTTCGTTGTAGACCACCCCCTTGTAAACCAGCGGGCTGTCCGGATCTTCCGGCTTCTCAAACTCGATCCGGTGGCCTTCCTGGGCAAAATCCAGCGGATCAAGACGGGAAAAGAACACTGAGTCCAGATACACACCCAGCAGATTCTCGAAATCCTTCCGGTTTTTGGAGGCGAACGGATAGGCGGTCCAGTCACTGCTGGTAAAGGCATTCATGAAGGTGTTCAGGGACCGGCGGATCATCATGAAGAACGGATCCCGCACCGGAAACCGCTCACTGCCACACAGGGCGGTATGCTCCAGAATATGGGCGACTCCGGTGGAATCCATGGGGAAGGTCCGCAAGGCCACGAAAAAGACGTTTTCGTCGTTGTCTGCCGCCATGTGCAAATGGCGCGCACCGGTCTTGCGGTGCACATATTCTTCCATGGTCAGATTCAGCGCCGCAATCGGGTGGCTGCGTAACTTTTCAAAGGCCGGATGCACACTCTGATCATTTTTTGCGGTCATTCGGTGGTCCTGTCTGGCAAAATAGATTTCATGTGGAGATTATCACGGTGTGTGTTCAAGCCTGTATACGGCTACCGTTTTGATAAGATCTGCACTGTATATTCGTTAAACGTAGGATCTGTGTTTATTCTCTCTATGATGGAGGCGGTGCGGCCGAATGAAAAGCCCGCACCGCGAAGTACCTGATCAAAAGGATGCCAGTACCCATGTCGAGCCCACTCAGTCAGTCGGTCAGTCAGACAATCAGTCAGACATCGGAACAGGACCGGACAGCCGCCGGCGCGCCGGCAGTGCAGGCTCGTCCCAAGGTGCCTGACTCCCGCGACTACCATGCCGAGCGGCGGCGCTACCTTGCCCGTGCCCGCAAAAACGCCGTTCTGCAACAGCATTACCTGGCTCGTCTGGTGGTTTACCTGCTCCGTCGCTGCGCCTGGTCGTTCGGCTTTTTCCCGGTGGTGCTGGCAGCCTGGTTGCCGCTGGTGCTGGCCGGATTCAATCCGGTGGTTATGGTGCAGCAACTGATACCTCACCTGCAGGCTTTCGTTTCTTCCAATCCCGAAGTCCAGGCCCGGACCCTGGACAACCTCATGGTCGGGTGGGTATCTATCGGCCTGTTCTTCCTGCTGTTTGATATCATCATTACACCCTTCCGCTCACCGATTCAGCGGGAGGCAGACATCCATATGCGAGCCTGGTCACAGAGCCAGGGTATCGTCCCCCCTGACGAAGTGTGATCTGACTGGCATTCAGCAACATTGGTGTAACCTTTTGTAAGTCAGGATACGACATCCGCGGTAAACTTAACAAAATGTTACCCGGCACCTGACCGACGGCTCCGTCCTCCAGGGTGCCAAGACCAGATTCGGGGGAATGCCAGATGACCATCAGGAACGCACTACTGGTCGATGATTCCAAAGTTGCACGATTCACCCTGAGCAAACTGCTCAAGAGCAGCAACCTTGAAGTCGCCATGGCCGGGTCCGCCGAAGAGGCTCTGGACCTGCTCAGCAACAGCGACCGCCCTGATGTCATCTTCATGGATCACCTGATGCCCGGCATGAATGGTATTGAAGCCGCCCGGGCCATCCGCAACAATCCGGCCACCGCTGATATACCCATTGTGATGTGCACGTCCGGCAAGTCTCCCGAGTTCGAGGAAAAAGCCCTGCAGATGGGCATAACCGAGATACTGTCGAAGCCCCCGGCACGGGATGGCGTCACCAGAGTGCTGGAAAAACTGGCGGCGATGCCCGTCGCCGAACCCCGGCAGCCCGGACCGGCAGAAAGTGTTGAGCCGGCAAACGATCCGGACATTCCCCTGCTGACCGCAGATCAGGTGGCCATGGCCGCCCGCGCCGAAGTCAAATCCCAGATCAGCGAGCAACTGCATGAACGTCTGACCCAGCTGTTTGACGAGCAGATCAGCTATCTCCGCCACGACCTCGGCGAACAGGGTGGACTACATACCAGCCTGCTCAACGACAAACTGGACGCCCTCGAAGCAATCCTGGACAACCACCACAAAACGCTTCAGGAGGCGGTTACCCGGGAAGTGGGCCGGCAACTGGAGCAGGCTCTGGCCGTCGTCCGTCGTGACCTTCTCGCCAGCACCCAACAGCTGCTGACGGAACGGCTGGACGAACTGACCCGGCAGGCTGAAAGTCGCCGCGAGGCAGACCTGGAAATGTGGCAGACACTGCAGGCTGACACTCTGGTTCAGGCCAGCGAGGCGGCCCGCCAGCAGGCGGAACAGATCGCCCGTCATCTGGACGAACTGGCCAGCAACCGGCGCCGTAAAGGCTCACGAGCCCTATGGACCGGTGGCCTGATTATCAGTGTCAGCGCGCTGCTTGCGGGCACAGCATGGCTGTCCGGGTGGTTGGGCTGATCAGGAGTTCACGCTGACCGCTCTTCTTTTGGTAGAATGCGTCTCATACTCCGACTGATATCGCCTTTTGCCTTCCGGAAGCCTTCATGAATCACCTGTTTGTCGACAACCTGACCGTCATTGACTTTGCCTACCTGGACCGTAACCGCGGGCTGGTGGGCGAAAGCTGGATTGCCGACGTGGTGCTGGGCGGCGAACTGGACGAACAGGGCATGGTGTTTGATTTTGGCCACGTCAAACGGACCATCAAACGCATCATCGATGAACGCGTTGACCACCGGCTGGTGGTTCCCCAGGGCTCTGTGGCTCTCGAACATCAGGAGGAAGACCGCCCCGGTGAGCTGACCTGGCGCCTGGCCAACGGCAGCTATCTGCGCCATGAAGGCCCTGAAGAGTCTGTGGTGATGGTGGCAGGAGAGACCGTGGTGCCCTCCCAGGTTGCCCGCCTGCTGGAGCGGGAGCTGAAAGCGGTGCTGCCGGCCAACGTCACCGAAGTCACCGTGAACCTGCGGGAAGACCTGATCGAAGGCCCCTACTACCACTACGTTCACGGCCTCAAGAAACACCTGGGCAACTGCCAGCGCATCGCCCACGGCCACCGCTCACCGATTCGAATCGACCGCAACGGCCGTCGCGACAGCGATCTGGAAAAACAGTGGGCCAGGCACTGGCAGGATATCTATATTGCCAGCCGTGAGGACATCAGCCAGACCTGGACCGATGCCGATGGCATCGACTACATCCGCTTCTGCTACGAAGCCAACCAGGGCGAGTTCACCCTGACCCTGCCTGCCCGCCGGGTGTGGATGATGGATACCGACACCACCGTTGAGCTGATCGCAGCCTATCTGGCGGACAGCATCAAGGCCGAACATCCCGGTGACCAGATCATGGTGAAAGCCTATGAGGGCGTGGGTAAAGGGGCCATAGCGGTCCGCTGACCGCGCCCTTCGGCTCTTCGACAGGCTCCGAGCTCAGGGTCAGGGCGAACGGGTACTGGACGCCGGCCCCGCTCGTCCTGAGCCCCACTTCCCCGTTCGTCCTGAGCCCCAATTCTCCGTTCGTCCTGAGCCCGTCGAAGGACGCTAACTCCAAGGTCCGGTGATCACACCCTTCGACTCTTCGACAGGCTCAGAGCTCAGGGTGAACGGTTATCGGGCCCGGGGCAAATGGGCTCCAATCAAATCTGGCACACCTTTCGCACAACACCTCATAACCAGCGAATTATCGCTACCAACTGCAGATCATTGCCGCCTTTGCTGCGCGGCAGGTTGAACGAGGTGTTCCATGCA
The DNA here is from genome assembly GCF_963974375.1 of uncultured Marinobacter sp. GTDB lineage: Bacteria > Pseudomonadota > Gammaproteobacteria > Pseudomonadales > Oleiphilaceae > Marinobacter. The sequence continues at coordinate 32,538 of NZ_CAXBDN010000006.1, read as the reverse complement.
AGCCCAGCATCATCATCAGCTCTCCGATTCCCAGAAGGCCGAGGTTGCACGGCTGGTCCTTGAGGCCAACCTGGCCTATGGCGAGTCCAACCACCCACAGCGCCGGTTTGTCGAGCGCACCCGGGCGCGTCAGTCCTGCCGCTCGTTGCTGGGCGAGGCCCTGGCACGACAGCCGCAACACGCCGGAGCACTGGGGCTTCTGGGTCGGATTGAAATGGACGATGGTGACCTGGACAGGGCAGAAAGCCTGTTCCAGAGCAGCCTGCAGCAGAATCCGGAGCAGCCCCAGCAATACGTGAACCTGGGTTACTGGGCCCTGAAGAGCGAACGCCCGGCCAAAGCTGAAGGCTACTTCAGGCAGGCGCTGGAGCTGGACCGGCAATCTGCCGCCGCCTTCTGCGGCATTGCCCACGCCAAACGTGAGCAGGGCCAGTTTGATGTGGCCTATTTGCATTACCGCAAGCTGCTGGAGACCGGACTCGACTGGCCTTCTGTCTACAGCGGCATGCTCAGCTGCGCAGCCCGCATCAACGTGCACAAGGCTGATGAACGGCTGGCACTGGATGCCATTGCCCTGCTGCGCCGGGACGAACTGCCCCATCAGCAGATCGGTCGTTTCTGCGCCAGCATTCTGCACCAGCAGTATGATCTTGATGATCCCAGTGCCCAGGTCTTTCTCGAAGCCGCCGCCGAAGATGAATTGCTGATTCTTGCCCTCGAAAAAACCCTGATGCCGGACCCCGCCATTGAAGAGCTGGTGACCCTGCTGCGCCGGGCCATTCTCAGTGAAGTGGCACAGACCGTGGAACTGCGCGACCAGCTTCACGGCCTGACACTGGCCATTGCCCGCTATGTGGATCGCACCGGCTACGCCATGGTGGCGGAACAGGATGAAGAATCGCTGATCCACGCCATCAACGACAGCATCACAGCCCAGTGCGTGATGGGCGATCCCCTCGAAGCCCTGGCTGGCTCGGTCATGGTCAGTGCGCTCTACGGGGCGCTGTTCCATCAGCCATTCGCCGTTCATCTTGGCCAGTGGTCACTCACGGACTGGCCGGCCCTGACCCAACCGCTGATGGCAGCCAGCTATTACGACCGGGCCCGGGACGAGGCGGTAAAACAGAATTTTGAGGAAAAGGCGGAGGAGCTTTGCCTGGACAAGCCCGACGTACCCCAGGCCTGGCCGAGCTGGAATCACCTGGCCTTCCACACCGAGAGCAGCCTCAGAACCATCATGGCGCAGACCCTGGGCCATGAACCGGGCGCTCTGCCCGACACGATCCGGATGATGATCTGTGGTGCCGAATCCGGACAGCGAGCGCTGGAGCTGGCTCGTTATCTGGACGACGTCGAGATCATTGCAGTCGATGAATCCCTGGCAAATGTGGCCACCGCCACTCGCCGCGCCGAAGAACTGGGGCTCAATAACATCGTATTCTGGCCCTGGTCCGTCACCCGCCGGTTTGTGGCGGATGGCCATCAGGTGCACTGGCTGGAGATCGGTCGACTGCCATCCGGTGCCATGGATGACCTGTCACTGGCGGCGCTTATCAACGACGCAGCAGCCCGCGGCGCCATCGTGCACCTGCACACGGCTATTGCCGAGCAAACCCGGGGCGATGCCCATATCCGCCAGCTTGTGGCCGCCCACCAGCTTGCCCCGACCCGGACGACGCTGCGCCAGTTGCGTCGTATGGCACTGAACAACCGTGACGACGCCCTGTGGCAGGAGTTGCTGAGAGAGGATGACTTCTACGGCCTGGGTGGCTGTCGCGACCGCTGGTTCCGGCCGCAGAATCCGGATCAGCTGAAGGACCTGATGGGGCTGGTCAGCAACGAGGTGGACTGGAAGCTGATCAAGGCAACCGATCAGGACGGTCACAGCCTGTCGCTGGCGCCGGTCGCCCGCCAGATCCGGGCAGAAGCCCTGGGCAGTCAGGTCCAGAGCCTGGTGGGACAGCCGCTGTCGGTCTATTTCACCCGGCGGCGCTGAGCTCAGCCATCGTTTGCCATGGATGGCGACGGAGACTTGCCTGCCTCTTCTCTTAAACGTAGGGAATCAGTGACTCGCCGTACAGGTGCAGCTCTTCGAGTATGTGGCGCTTTTCAGGCGCAAGGTCAGGGTCTGCCGCCAGCTGTTGCAGGGTTCTGAAATACGCCTCCAGTGACCGCCAGCCCTTCTTGGGCTGCATCAGACGCTGCTGCCGAAAGGCTTCCCAGCGCTCCTGCTCTTCCGACATCAGGCTGTCCGGATAATTTCTGGCGCGGTAACGGAACAGCATTTCCTGCAACCGCTCATCCTCAAAGCGGATCTCCTGTTCGCCCAGTGTGTCCGCTGGCTGTTGCAACACCCAGTTCAGTTTCTCGCGGTCGGTAGTGCTTATAAACCCACCGGCATACAGCTGCTCGTCCGGATCGGTAAGATCGCTTTCCCGCTGCTGATCGAATGCCTCGGCAATGCGTGCGGCCAAATCCGGCACCTGCCTCAGCCTGGCCAGGTGTTGACGCATCAGGTCGCCGTCCAGCTCCAGTTCCGCCAGCCTTTCCGCTGACAGGGTTTTCAGCATGGTGGCCGGCGCCAGTACCGGGCATTTGTTGAGCTGCACGCCTTTCAGTGCAAACCGGCTGACCCCTTCCCCCAGTTCCGCCTGAGAGGTGAAGACCCGGGCCCGGATCTGCTCTGGCGTGGCCTGCAGCAGCTCACCGGGATCCTGACGGAGATCGTACACGATCACCAGATTCTTGTTGGTGGGGTGTTCCGCCACAGGCACCACCAGGGCACAGCAGCCACGGCTGGCAGGGTACTTGGCCGACACATGGAAGACCGGCTTCATGGCCGCTGTATCCAGCATGCTGCGGGCGGAGTGCTTGTCCTTGTTGTTGAGCACAAACTCGAACAGCCTGGGGTGCCGATCCCGGATCAGCCGGGCCATGGCAATGGTAGCCTCAACATCTGACATGGCATCATGAGCCTGCTCGTGGCTGATGCCATTGGCCCTGGTGAGCTCTTCCAGCCGGAAAGAGGGTGTCCCGTCCTCTTTCCGGGGCCATTCAATACCGTCAGGCCGCAGGGCATAGGTCAGCCGCACCATATCGATGATGTCCCAGCGGGAATTGCCGTTCTGCCATTCACGGCCATAGGGGTCCCGCAGATTCCGGTACAGGGTGTGACGGGTAACCTCATCATCGAACCGCAGGCTGTTATAGCCCACCACGCAGGTACCCGGCTGGCTGAAGGCGTCATGGATACGGCTGATAAATTCCGCCTCCGGATAGCCGTCGGCCAGAGCTTTCTGGGGCGTGATGCCGGTAATCAGGCAGGCCTCCGGCGACGGCAGATAGTCATCCGTGGGTTTGCAGTAAATGACCAGCGGGTCTTCAATGATATTGAGGTCAGCATCGGTACGAACGCCGGCAAACTGCGAGGGGCGGTCATGGACCGGGTCCACGCCGAAGGTTTCATAGTCGTGCCAGTAGAAGGATCGAATCACGCCAGGGCTCCGGTCGGGGGTAACAGGTCCGGTGGTCAGAAAAGTCGCAGTGTACCAGTTTCGGACTGGTAAGGATTAACCGTTATTTTTGCGGGGTTTTACAATGCCATGAATCATCCGGTGAGGTTTCGCTGTATCATCAGTCCCACTGATTTCATGCAGCCTGGCAGCCTGGTAGCTGACTGAGCTGCGGTCAGTCCGGGTGGGCACAGATCTGCCCGGGCTTGCTGTTCCGCAATGGACGCAAAACCTGCCTGGAAGGCTTTGCCGTTTCCCCATGCGAGTCACCTGATGAAAACACGTGTTCTGATCTGTGACGACTCGGCCATGGCCCGCAAGCAGATGGCCCGCACCTTGCCGGGCGACTGGAATATCGCCATAGAATACGTCACCAACGGCCGGGAGGCGCTGGAGCACCTGCGATCTTCCCGCACCGATCTGTTGCTGCTGGACCTGAACATGCCAGAAGTGGATGGCTATCAGGTACTGGAAACCATTCGTACCGAAGACTTGCCCGTCATGACCATTGTGGTATCCGGCGACATACAGCCCGAAGCCCGCAAACGGGTTCTGGCCCTGGGTTCCATTGATTTTATTCGCAAACCCGTGGACAAGAGCCTGCTGACCCAGCTGCTGACCCAGTTCGGCCTGTATCAGCCAGACCCCACCAGGCCTCAGCCCCGGGGCACCATGGATCAGTCTGCCGACGCCAACCCAGAGCCTGGCACTGCCAGTATCGGACTGTCCGATTTCCTGCAGGAAGTCGCCAACGTGGCCATGGGCCAGGCCGCCGATCTGCTGGCGCGCCTGCTGAACGTGTTCGTGAAGCTGCCAGTTCCCAGAGTAACAAAGATCTATCGGACCGAACTGAGCATGGTACTGGCGGCAGCCGCTGAACAGCATGACACCTACTCGGCTGTATGCCAGGGGTTTACCGGTGCCGGTATGGCCGGCGAGGCACTGTTGCTGTTCTCGGATTCCAGCATCAAGGACATGATCGATCTGCTGGGCTATGGCGAAGTGGATTCCGACGCCCTGGATGTGGAAGTGCTGATGGACATGTCCAGCATTCTGTTCGGAGCTTTTCTGCGGGGGGTTGGCGAGCAGATGGACATTCACCTTGGCCTTGGTCAGCCAGTGGTGCTGGGCCGGCATCGACGGGTCGAGCATCTGATCGAGCACCATAACGAACGCCAGGAAAGACTGATGTGTATCGAAATTCCCTACCGCCTGGAAGGCTACCGGATTGAATGTGACCTGTTGGTGTTTCTCACCGAAGAGTCCATTCATCAACTCGAACAAAACCTGCATTTCCTGACGGAGTAATCCCATGGCCAATCAACTGTCCGGGGCAAACGAAGACGACAGCGCCGCCGCCTACCATTCGCTGGCAAATCTGCTGGAGTCCATTGAGGTGGGTCTGCTGGTGATGGATCTGGACTACCGGGTTCAGCTCTGGAACGGGTTTATGGAAGGCCACAGTAGCGTAACCGCCAGCCGCGTTCGCAATCAGGTGCTGTTCGATGTGTTCCCGGAACTGCCGAAGGAATGGCTGACCCGCAAGATCCAGTCGGTGGTCATGCTCAACACGCGCACGTTTACCTCCTGGGAACAACGCCCCTATCTGTTCCGTTTCCGCAATACCCGGCCCATTACCGGAACCGAAACCTATATGTTCCAGAACCTGACCATCAGCCCGCTGACCGACACCCGGGGCCAGGTCACCCAGGTGTGCCTGATGATCTACGACGTCACTGACATCGTCACCGGGCGCAAGGCGCTGGAGCACGCCAACCAGCAACTGGAACGACTCAGCAGCACCGATCGTCTGACCGGACTGTTAAACCGGGGAACCTGGGAAAACCTGCTGGACGCCGAGTTTGAACGCTACCGTCGCTACGGTCACCATACCGTATTGGTGATGTTCGACATTGATCACTTCAAACCGATAAACGACACCCACGGTCATCTGGTGGGTGACGAGGTGATCCGGGAAGTGGCAGAGATCAGTCGCCACGCCCTGCGCCAGGCAGACCGGATCGGGCGTTATGGCGGTGAGGAATTCGCCATTATTCTCCCGGAAACCGACATTCAGGGGGCGCTCAATATCTGCGAGCGTATCCGCGAAAGCATCGGACAACTGACTATCGAGACGGAGGACGGTGCTATCCAGTGTACCGTCAGCATGGGCCTGTCCCAGCTCGATCACGAACCCCAGAACTACATGGAGTGGTTACAGCAGGCGGACGATGCCCTGTATCACGCCAAGGAAAATGGTCGTAACCAGTCCGTGGTCTACAGCAGTGACATGGGCTGAACAATGGCACCGTGCTGACCGCCTCAGGATTCGGGGCGATTCGACAGCCACACACTCTGATACGGCTTCAGGGTCAGGCTGCCGGAGAGATCGTCCAGCTGCACCCCGGAAATCAGATCTACCCACTGGTCAGTACCGATCAGGTTGATATCGCTCAGGGCCACCTGCTGCAATTCACTGCTGATGTTGTGAATGCAGAACACCGATTGGTCCCGGCGCATGCTCTGGCGCCAGAAGCCGAAAATCTGCAGTCCGAGATGCAGGGTAAACTGGGTGGCATTGGGGTGGAACGCGCTCTGATGACGGCGAATCGCGATCAGCCGTCGCAGCTGGCTGAACACCTGACTGTAGTGACTGAGGGGATTGGCCAGTTCTGCTGCCAGCCTATCCAGCTGCCACTGGCCCCGGTTAATGGACCGCAGCCGGCCGGTATGCTCCATGCGATCGTAATCATTACCGGTTCCGAACAGGCTGTGAATATAGAAAGCGGGAATCCCCTCCAGCGCCAGCATGATGGCGTGGGCGCACAGAAAACGTTGCAGCTGCCACTGGTCGGGGCCGTGCTGCTCGGTGCCCTTGAGGGCATCCCACAACGCGATATTGATCTCATAGGGCTGATTGATACCGCTGGACAGACGGCGGTAGGACACCTTGCCCCCGAACTGTTCCATGGTGCTGATCAGCGCCTGCTTCTCCTCATCGGTCAGCAGACCATCGGTGGGTCGCATCCCGATGCCATCGTGGGAGGCAATGAAATTGAGATAGGTGGTCCCCATCTGGGCTGGCGGCATGCTCATCAGCCAGGTTTTCAGATGGCGGCAGTTACCGCTGGCCAGGGTATTGATCAGCAACGGCGGCAATGAGAAGTTGTAGATCACATGGGCTTCATTGGCGTTGCCGAAGTAAGTCAGATTTTCCCGGTTCGGAACGTTGGTCTCGGTGATCAGCACCGCGTCCGGGTTGTGGTGCTCCACCAGCAGCCGCAGAATCTTGATCAGCTCGTGGGTTTGCTGAAGGTGAATGCAGGGGGTCCCCGGCTCCTTCCACAGAAAGGCCACGGCATCCAGCCGGAACATCTGCACGCCCTGATCCAGGTAATAACGGATAATCTGCACGAACTCCAGCAGCACCTGTGGATTGGCAAAATTCAGGTCCACCTGATCCTCACTGAAGGTACACCAGACGTAACGTTCACCATCTGCTGTCATCACCGGATTCAGTAGTGGCGATGTCCGGGGTCGTACCACATCGCCAAGATCCAGTTTCGGGTCAGCCTCATAGAAGTAATCCTTGCCCGGATGCTCCCGCTTGCGAAAGTTCTCGAACCAGCGGCTGCGGGCGGACATGTGATTGATCACCAGATCTGCCATCAGTTTGTATTCTGCAGCAATCGCCCGGATATCGCTCCAACTGCCGTGGGATTCATTGACCGCCAGGTAATCCATGACCGAAAAGCCGTCATCGGAACTGTAGGGGAAAAACGGCAGGATATGCACCGCGCTCACGGTATCCTGCAGACAGTCATCCAGAAAATGATGCAACGTATGCAGGGGCTTTTCATCCCCCCGCTGCACCGAATCCGCGTAGGTGATCAACAGCACGTCACCCTCATCCCAGTTGTTCTGGTGGGCCGGCGGTCCCTTGGCGTCCGCGGCCAGACCCATGGCCTGAATCAGTTCCCCGGCCAGCCACCGGGTATCCAGGGCCGGATACACCTGATCCAGCATGCCCGCCAGTTTCTGCATCAGCTCGCTGTTCATCAGGCAGATTCCTGTCCAGTGCGGCCGTCCCGGGCCGGGGCTTTCAAAATCGGATCGGTCCACCCTTTGCGGCTCATGGCGCAAACTCCCGGTTGTCCGCTTCCACCGCGTCGTACATTTCCTGCATCAGGTCCGGAAGCGCGCTGGCAACCCGGCTCCAGCTGGGAATAAAGGGCGTGTCCATGGGGTTATCCAGGAAATAGCTACCTGCCCGCATCACATTCTGGGCAAACAACTCCACGGATTTCTCCTCCTTGTGGCGGTCAAAGCTCAGGCCATTGATGACCGCATCGCTTTGATAGGTCTCGATAAAATCCAGGGCGATCCGGTAATAGGTGGCCTTGATGGTGCGGAACTTCTCGTTGGACAGGACTTCCCCGTTGGTGGCCAGTTTGCGGAACAGGGCCTTGGAAATATCCGTGCTCATCTTCGACAGGCCCTGGCTTGCGTCCTCCGCTGACAGGTCCTGATGCTTGTGGTCGTAGGTATCCGCGATATCCACCTGGCACAGGCGATTGGTGGCGTAATTGCGCTTCATCTCGGACAGCACACCCACTTCCAGCCCCCAGTCGCTGGGAATACGCAAATCATTGATTACATCGGTGCGCAGGGAGAACTCTCCGGCCAGCGGATAACGGAAGCTGTCGAGATAATCCAGGAAGTCACTGGGACCACAGACCTTTTTAAGAGCCCGAATCAGCGGTGTGACCAGTAGCCGGCTGACCCGGCCATTGATGCTGCCATCCGCCACCCGGGCGTAATAGCCTTTGCAGAACATGTAATTGAAGGCCGGGTTGGCCACCGGATAGATCAGCCGCGCCAACAGGTCCCGGGAATAGGTGAGGATGTCGCAGTCGTGCAGGGCAACAGATTTACTCTTGCCGGACGCCAGCACATAGCCAAAGCAGTACCAGACATTGCGGCCCTTGCCCATTTCGGTGGGCGCCAGCCCCTGCTCCCGCAGTTTCAGATCGATGGCACGCAGGCGGGGGCCATCGTTCCAGAGCACCTTGACGTGCTGGGGCAGTTCCGAAAAGTACTCCAGAGCGTGTCGGTATTCCTGTTCGTTGGCGCGATCCAGTCCGATCACAATCTCGGCCAGATAGGGCACCTTTGCCAATTCGTGAACAATATTTTTCAGCGCCGGTCCCTGCAACTCCGAATACAACGAAGGCAACACCAGAGACATGGGACGGACCCGGCTGAAGCTGACAAGTTCCTGCTCAAGATCGTCCACCGGGCGGCGGGTCAGATTGTGCAGCGTAGTGATGATGCCGTTCTGGTAAAAGTCACCCATGACGGTTCTCCTGTATGTCGGGCGATGCACCCGGACAAGGCCGGTACCGGATCAGTGGTTGCTGTCCTTGAGAATGCGCAACACGCACTCATTCCAGCCGGCCGGCCCGGGCTCTCGGGAGCGGATTACCGGCTTGTCCGGTGGCAGCTGGATCAACCCGGAATTCACTCCCTTGATGATAACTGCAAGGTCCGCGCCAGCCAGCATGGCCTGATCATTGGGACTGTCCCCCAGTGCCACCGAACGTGTGCTTTCACCACCGGGCAATGCCCGCCATCGGGCCATCAGCATGGCGGCACCGTCGGCCTTGTCGAACTGACCCATGACATGCAGAAAGCGACCCCCTTCCAATAACTGCAGGCCCACGGCCGACAATGCCGTGCGAAAGCGCAGCAAGGACAATTTGTCACCCAGCCACAGCAATGGTTCCGTGGCCTGCCGGTCTGCAGCCCGGGCTGCACTGGCCGGGTCCAGCCCTGTGAGATCTGACAGCTCGGCTACCAAAAGATCATTGAATCCGGTGAACCGAAAACCCTTGCCACGGAGTATTTCCAGCTGCTCCAACACCTCAGTGCGGGAACAGCCGGTGGGCAGGACCTGCTCTGGCGCGGGTCCGAAGTAGTTCTCGGGAATGACAACGACGGCGCCATTTTCGGTGATGTAAGGATGGTCGTTGCCGAGTTCGGACCGCAATGAGCGAATCTCGCTGGCGGTTTTACTGGAGTTGATGACCAGCGGCCATTGTCGCGCAGCCAGGGCCGCCAGCGCTTCGCGTGCCGGCTGCCAGCTGTAGGTTTGATGGTCCAGCAGCGTGCCATCAAGATCGGTAAAAAAGACCCGTTGCGGGCAGTTCATGACAAGTTTCCTGCTCAGGCCTGCCTGAGCGTGTGGTCTTCATCCAGTGTCAGCAATACATCGGCCCTGGCAGGCATTTCTTCCAGGGCATGCCTGGTCGTTCGCTCGTAGTGCATGATGAAGCGCTGCACTTCCTGATCGGACATGATGCGCATTTCCGGTGCAGTACTCTCGCCATTTACGCCCTCTTTCGGTGCATCGCGATAGGCTTCCGCCAGCCTGTGCTCCTGCAAGGTGCGCCATTCCAGCACACTGGCCATGGAGGGAGCTTTCAGCATGACCAGTAACTCCACCCGGGCGAAAAAGTCAGCGTAGGGGCCTTTCAGCTGATCGTTGACATAAGCCCGCCAGCGGCCATCCCGGTCTTCGGTCTCCTCGAGCACATTGACCGGGGTTGCCAGCGCGGAGTCAGGTTCCGGCTGTGCACACAGGCACCAGCCCTCCACCAGGATAATCCCCGGATGACCGATAAACAGCGGCCACTTCTCTTCCGGCTCACGGTCATCGACCGCTTTATTGAACAGCGGCAAAGGCGTCCGCGACCCGGCGTTAGCGGCCATCAACCGGTCCAGTACCCGGTTGCCCAGCCCGATATCATGAGTGCCCGGCACGCCCCGGGTAATCAGCAGCGGATGGACTTCGGCTGCCAGCTGCTCACGGGTCTCCCGGGTGTGGTAGATGTCATCCATGGACAGGCTGGCGGTAGGACAGCGATAACGATAGGCCAGCAAAACCCGCAGAAAATCCGTCAGGGTGGACTTGCCGGTGCCCTGGGCACCGTGAATACCGATCACCAGAGGCCTGTCGGCACCCTGGCTGGCCTGATAGAGTGACAGGGCAAGGGGTTCAATGATGTCATTCAGCGTTTTGCGATAGGCTGCAGGCAACCGGTGCTGGGACATCAACGCTGCAATGGCATCATCGGTATCGGTGTTTGGCATGGCAAGGCTCCCGGTCAGCATTCCCGTCAGCGGGACATGCTTGAATTGATCGTTGTATCACACAGTTACGCCTGGTGTTGCAGGTTCTGTACCAGCATCGTCCGGGTGATCAGGCATGTATCACTGACATGCCAACCACAGTATAGGAGGAGAATGGCACCGAGACGTATTTTTGCGTTCCGGTTACGCCCACTCGCACCATGACAGCATTTACTCCGGCTCCCTTTCGTGTTCAGCAACGTTACCGGTCATTGCCATCAGAGTTCTACAGCCCGGTGCAGCCGACACCGCTGCGAGGTGATATCAGCCTGGTTCACTTCAACCATGCGCTGGCCGCCGAGCTGGGCATCCGCTCTGACAGTCCGGAGGACTGGGCTGCAATAACCGCTGGCCGGGAACTGCTGGAAGGGATGGTCCCGGTGGCCATGAAATACACCGGTCACCAGTTCGGAGCCTACAACCCGGACCTGGGCGACGGCCGCGGCCTGCTGCTCTGGGAAACCCGGGGGCCGGATGGCGTGACCCGGGACTGGCACCTCAAAGGCGCCGGCCAGACCCCTTACTCCCGCTTTGGCGACGGCCGTGCGGTACTGCGCTCAACCATTCGCGAATACCTCTGCAGCGAAGCCATGCACTATCTGGGCATTCCCACCACGCGGGCGCTGACGCTGGTGTCCGCGCGGGAGCCGGTCAGACGGGAGTCCATTGAAACCGCAGCGGCCATGATCCGGGTGGCCGAATCCCACATCCGTTTCGGTCACTTTGAGTACGCCGCCCATCACCTGGGAGAAGATGCTCTCAGAACCCTGGCAGAACACACCATCGAACACCATTTCCCGGACCTTGCAGAAACTGAGGAAGCAGACCGTTACCCCGCTTTCTTCCGGGAGGTCTGCCGGCGCACCGCCATAATGATCGCAGGATGGCAGGCGGTAGGCTTCTGCCACGGCGTCATGAACTCCGACAACATGTCCATCATCGGCGATACCTTTGACTATGGACCCTATGCCTTCCTGGATGATTTCGACGCCGGCTATATCTGCAACCACACCGACCAGGGCGGGCGCTACGCCTACAACCGGCAACCGGAAATGGGTTTTATCAACTGCCAGTTTCTGGCCCACGCCCTGCGCCCGCTGATGAGCGACGATGATCTGCGCCGATCCCTGCGCAGCTACGAAACCTGCTACAACGAGACGTTTGCCGGGCTGATGCGTGACAAACTGGGGCTGGCAGAACCACAAGAAGATGACATGACCCTGGTCATGGATACCTTCAGCATGCTTCATCAGCACCGCATCGACCTCACCCTGTTCTTCCGGGGCCTGTCCACCCTGCCATCACAGGGGCCATCGCCCGTGCTGGACCTGTTTGTGGACCGCTCTGTAGCGGAACAATGGCTGGCAAGATACCAGCAACGGCTGCAACAGGAGCAGCGCAGCGACGACGAACGAGAACGGGCCATGTGCGCGGTGAACCCCCGCTACATCCTGCGCAACTACCTTGCCCAGCAGGTTATCCAGGAGGCCCAGAACGGTGATTATGAACCGCTGGCGGAGTTACTGACGGTGTTGCAGAATCCGTTTGATGAACAGCCCGGATACGCTCGTTACGCTGCCGCACCGCCAGACTGGGGCAAGCATATGAGCATCAGTTGTTCGTCCTGATGTCAGGGCGCTCCTGACGCGGCCGTTAGTCTGAACCGTTCTATACCCGCCGCGTTTATCCCCAACCCGTCTTAGCTGCGTCAGCGAGGGCAGCCTGGTTAATTTATAATCAATAGCAACTCTTCCCATATCCCGTTAACAGGGAGGCTTTGCCATGAAGCGTTTATTTTATCTCGCGGAAAATATCGACAGCGTCCAGTCCATCTCGGACGACCTGCACGCTCATGACGTCAGTGACTGGCGGTTTCATATCGTCAGCCGTGATGAGGCCGGGCTTTACACCCACCGTTTGCACACCGCCAGCGTGCTGGACCGGACTGACCTTGCCCGCTATCTGGAGCGTGGCGCCATTATCGGCGCGGTGATCGGGGTGGTGGCGATTCTGGTTCTGGCCTTTATCACAGGCATGCAATGGCCAATGGCGGCCTGGATTGCCCTGTTTCTGTTCGCCACCGCTGCCGGGGCCTGGGCCGGAGGTTTCGGGGGAATCGGCGCAGAAAATTACCGCATCCGCCGGTTTCACAGTGACATTGAAGCCGGCAAATACCTGCTGATGATCGATGTGCCGCAAAAGCACCTGGCTGACATGAAGCGGTTAATGATGCTGAACCACCCGGAAGCGCGGTTGCAGGGAGTCGACAGCAGTTTCAACCAGCCGTTCGGAACCACTGGTCAGCCGCGGTCCATGTGAATCTCAGGAAGGAATAACAGACAGAGAAAGGACAGAGCAAAAAGGTTTGCGGGCGAACACCGGGTTCGCCCGCATCCTGAATCACACCGCCTTGGCAGCGATGATCTTGTTGTGCCACTCCACCGGCCCGGTCTGGTGAACAGACGTGCCCATGGAATCCACCGCGACGGTGACCGGCATATCTTCCACTTCAAACTCGTAGATGGCTTCCATTCCCAGTTCCGGGAAAGCCACCACTTCGGCATGCTTGATGGCCTTGGACACCAGATAGGCAGAGCCACCAACCGCCATCAGATAGACCGCACCGAATTCGCGGATGGCATCGATCGCCACCTGGCCACGCTCGGCCTTGCCGATCATCCCGGTCAGCCCGGTTTTTTCCAGCATGGTACGGGTGAACTTGTCCATGCGGGTGGCGGTGGTGGGACCCGCAGGGCCGACCACTTCCTCGCGAACCGGATCAACCGGGCCCACGTAGTAAATGAACCGGCCCTTCAGATCCACCGGCAGCTCTTCGCCCCGCTCGATCATATCCACCATGACTTTATGGGCCGCATCCCGACCGGTCAGCATCTTGCCGGACAAGAGAACCGTTTCACCGGGCTTCCAGTCCTTGACGTCTTCCGGGGTGACCGTATCGAGATTGACCCGACGCACATCATCACCCACTTCCCAGGTGATTTCCGGCCAGTCAGCCAGGCTCGGCGGAGTTTGCAGGGACGGGCCAGAGCCATCCAGCACAAAGTGGGCGTGACGGGTAGCGGCGCAGTTGGGAATGATCGCAACCGGCTTGTTGGCGGCGTGGGTGGGGAAATCTTTCACCTTGACGTCCAGCACCGTGGTCAGGCCACCCAGACCCTGGGCACCGATACCCAGTTCGTTTACCTTTTCGAACAGCTCCAGACGGAGTTCTTCCGCCCGACTGGAGGCGCCGCGGGCTTTCAGGTCATGGATATCGATCGGCTCCAGCAGGGCTTCCTTGGCCAGCTCCATGGCCTTTTCAGCGGTACCGCCAATGCCGATACCCAGCATGCCCGGCGGACACCAGCCAGCACCCATTTGCGGAACCATTTTCAGAACCCAGTCCACCACCGAGTCTGAGGGATTGAGCATGGCAAACTTGGATTTGGCCTCAGAGCCACCGCCCTTGGCTGCCACGTGAATGTCAACGGTATCACCGGGAACCATCTTGTAATGAATGATGGCCGGGGTATTGTCCTTGGTGTTCTCGCGCTTGCCATCCGGATCGGCCAGCACGGAGGCCCGCAACACGTTGTCGGGATGGGTATAGGCCCGGCGAACACCTTCATTGATCACATCATCAAGGGGCATGTCACATTCAAAGCGGACGTTCATGCCAATGTTGACGAATACCGTAACGATGCCGGTGTCCTGACAGATGGGGCGATGACCCTGGGCACACATGCGGGAGTTGATCAGGATCTGTGCCATGGCATCCTTGGCCGCCTGGGACTCTTCTTTCAGGTAAGCCTCGTATACACCCTGAATGAAGTCCTTGGGATGGTAATAGGAGATAAACTGCAGCGCGTCCGCTACGCTTTCGATCAGGTCGTCCTGGCGGATTACGGTGGTCATAGGCGTCTCATCAGTGTCTGTCGTGAAGATCCGGTTCCGGGTGGTCTTTCCGGGATGCACTGGGCCAGGTGGCTTGCTGGCAAAAAGATCCAGCGGTTCGCTCGTCGTTTGTCACAACGCAGTGTTATGGCCAGCCCAAAAATCGGCGCCAAGTTTACCAGCCGGGCCGGTGTTTATACAGACTGACACGACTCATCAGACCGTTTAAGCGGCAAGCTAATTGGCGTTTTCTTTGCAAAACAGGGGTCTGTTGGGGTTAAATCCTGCCAGATCCGACCAAAGTCGAAACCGGCCGAGTGCCCGACAGGGTCATCACCAGTCCTGTCGCCACCGCCTTCATGAACAGAGGATTCGTCCGCAGTGACAGGATCCCGCAGGAGAACCTCCGTGACCGAGCATGTTGTCATTCAGCAAACAGGTGCCGTACAGGTTGTGCGCCTGAACCGCCCCGAGCGTAAAAATGCCCTTACCCATGCCATGTACACTGCCCTGGCGGATGCCATCAGTAACGCTGAACAGGACAGCAGTATTCGCTGCACCCTGATCACCGGCACCAGCGAATGCTTTACGGCGGGCAACGACCTGACAGACTTTATGGCAGGACCCTCCGGGCAATTTGAGCACACCCCTGTGGGCCGTCTGCTGTTCGGGCTGGCGGCCGCTGCCAAGCCTGTGGTTGCAGCGGTAAACGGCCCGGCCATTGGCATCGGTACCACCCTGCTGCTGCACTGCGATATGGTATTCGCCGGCGACAACACCAACTTCCAGATGCCCTTCGCCAACCTGGGACTCTGCCCTGAAGGCGGCTCCAGCCTGCTGCTGCCGCAATGGCTGGGCCGGGTGCGGGCAGCGGAATTGCTGATGCTCGGGGGCGCCTTCAATGCCCAGCAGGCACAGGGACTGGGACTCATCAACCGGATCTGTGATCCCGCTGCTACCGAAAGTGAAGCCCTTGAGGCCTGCCAGAAACTGTCCGCCCAGCCGGCTGCGGCAATCCGCGCCACCAAGGCGTTGCTGAACCGGGGCAATCTGGAAAATCTGAGAGATGCCATGCGAGCCGAAGGGGAAAGTTTCGGGGAGCGACTGCAGTCACCGGAAGCGGCTGAAGCCTTCCGGGCCTTTGCTGAAAAACGGAAACCGGATTTCTCGTCGTTCTCCTGAGTTCTGTGACAACGCCGGGCCTCCTCACGGAAGCCCGGACGCCGCTTCAGGAGTTACCCGAGGGTCTCTGCAGTTCCCGGATCAACTGACCAAGAGTGCTGGCCACTTCCGCGGCAATGGCCCGGTCATTGGCCAGCTGCAGGAACCGGGATCCATCCCGCGGATCGTATATCCAGCAGGCATTGGTGGCGCTTTCACAGTCCCAGCGCACGCTGGGACTGACACCGTAGACCCGCAAGGTGTGTGAAATCAGCCGGCGATCGGTGCCGGATTCAACACGACTTTCCCGAATCAGTATGTCCCCGTTGGCAACCGACAGCTGATAGCGGACATCCGCCGGCTCACCCACCCGGATAACTCTTGCTTCCTTTCGCCAGCCGGCCAGTTCCAGCTGACTGTTCAGATGCATCACCAGCGCCTGGCTATCAGAATCAGCCAGATACAACCGCCGCAACCGTTCCGGGCTGTGCGGCCCGGCCGGGCTGATTTCTGCGACCGGCTCGCTGCCGGTTTCGGTGCTGCGATCGCGGTCGCCGCGGGCCTGTTCAATGCGGGTGATCAGCTTGAGTGCCTCGGTGTAATGCTCACCATCGGCTCCGGTACCCGCAATGTAGTTCTCCAGCGCCGAGCGGGCCTCATTGTAATGTCCGGACTGGGACATGATACGGCCCCGGTAGTAGAGGTACTCCGGAGGCTTTGCCGCCTCAAGACTCTGCAACCGGTTGAGGTAGTCCCCTGCCTCGGACCAGCGCTCGCCGGCAACAGCATCTTCCACCGCCAGCATCAGCCGCTGAACCTCGTGCTCTGGCGGCAACCCGTGGGCGGATACTGCGGTCATCGCCATTACCGCAAACACCAGCGCGGCAATCAGAGGACTGCTGCCCTGCCTATTCTTTCGATTCGATCTGATCATCGGCTACCTCAACGTCATCCCTGCCGGTTCCGGCCTCATCATCGTATTCATCCCCGCCAGCTTCCGCCTGCTCGAGGATGGTTTTCGGTAATTCCTTGCGTACCCTGACGCCCAGTTCGACAAACCGGCTGGCCTGGGAAATCAGATTACCACGGCCCCGGGTCAGGGTGCTCATGGCGTTCTCATAGGTACCGTGCACAGTCTGCAGCTGGGTGCCCATTTTCTCCATGGCTTCCACGAATACCCGCAGCTTGTCGTACACCGCGCCCGCCCGTTCAGCTATCTTGCGGGCATTCTGGCTCTGCCGCTCATAGCGCCAGATGTTCTCGATGGTGCGCAGCGTGGCCAGCAACGTGGTCGGAGTGACTACTATAATCTTTCGCTCGAAGGCTTCCGCGAACAGGTTATCGTCCTGCTGAAATGCTGCCACAAATGCCGGTTCTATGGGCATGAACAAAAAGACAAAATCCGGTGAATGCAGGCCATGCAGCTGGCTGTAGTCTTTCTCGCTCAGGGTACGGATATGCTGGCGAACGGCATCAACGTGGGATTTCAGGGCCGCCTCCCGGGGCGCTTCGTCGTCCTCAATGACCCAACGCTGGTAGGCCACCAGGGACACCTTGGAATCAATAACCAGATTGCGACTATCCGGCAGGTGCACCACCACGTCGGGCCGCAACAACTGCCCGTCGCCGTCGCGGTAGCTGCCCTGGGTGTCGTATTCGACGCCCTTGCGCAGACCGGAACGCTCCAGTACCCGCTCCAGAATCAGCTCGCCCCAGTTGCCCTGAATTTTCTTGTCACCTTTGAGAGCGCGGGTCAGATTGGCAGCTTCTTCGGTGATCTGCCGGTTCAGCTCCTGCAGGGACTTGATCTCGCTGCGCAGCGCCTGGCGGTCCCGGGTTTCTGTCGTGTAGACATCTTCCACCCGCTTTCTGAAATCCTGCAACTGGTCCCGGAACGGGTTTAACAGGGTATCGAGGCTGGTGCGGGTCTGCTGACTGAAACGCTCGCTTTTCTGGTCGAATATGCGGTTGGCAAGATTCTCGAATTCCTGTTTCAAGGCGTCCCGGTTGTGCTCCAGCAGCTCCAGTTTCTCGGAGCTGTTGCGGCGTTCCTTGTCGAGGGTGACATCCCGGTCTCGCAGTTCAATCTGCAGTTGTTGCAATTCCTGCTGCAGATTACTGAGCCGCTCCTGCATCCGCACCCGCTCCTGCTCCAGATCATCCGCACGGCGGGTCTCGGCACGCTTCTCGGCATCCTGGCTGGCGTAGCGGTTTTCGAGAATGACGGCCTGCTGCCGCCAGCGCTCGGTCTGGGCAGCCTGCTCGTCAACCTGGGCTTCAAGTTGCCGGGCCAGGGACTCTGCCTGGGACAACCGCTGCTCCTGAAGCGCATTGGCCTGACCGGCCTGCTGCAGCTCAAGCGATAACCGGTCACGGTCCACCCGCAGGCTTTCTGCGAATAGTTCCTGACCGCGGCGCCCACGTTGTTGCAGAATGACAGTTACGATCAGGATCAGCAGCAACGCGGCCAGCAGGACAAGGGGAACCATCAACAGTGGATTCTGCAAATAGTGAGCATAAATCTGGGTCAAACCGTATCTCCTGCTGTTATTGACGGCACGGATATCTCTATATATACCTACATAACCCGCCCCTTTTGGCGGATCAGCTTTTTTTTCAGTACTATACGCCAACTTTACCGTGATGAGGTGGCCCCGCAACGAGTTCAGGTTCCGGGCTGTCCTGCTCCCCGGAATCCGGGAACGTGAAGTAACGGTAAACCGCACGTAGTCGCTGTTTGGGATATACTTTCACGCACCTGGAACGTCAGAGAACCTCATTTCTATGCTGTCGACAAAGAACAAAAGACTGCTCCCTGTCATGGCAACGATTGCGGTCCTCACCGCAGGTTGCGCAACGGATTCGGTTCAGACCAATCGTTACGATCTTCAGGGCCTGAATGAAGCGGTCGCCAGGCAACAATCCGATATCACCTACATTCGACTGGCTGGTGATTCCCGGCATAAGGAACTGGTCGACACCAGTCAGCATTCCACCCAGCAGATTCTTGATGCGATAACCCGTCAGGTACAGCCTCCGGCCTGCCCCCCGGTTCCGGAAACCCGGGCCTGCACGGCGACAGAATCCCAGGATCTCGGCAGTGGCGAGCGCATTGATGGCAAGCAGGTGGTCGGCGAAGTTGAAAAAGCCTATCTGGTGGGACCGGGATTTGTTTATGACGCGCGCATTGACAGCGGCGCCACCACATCGTCCATGGACGCCCGGAATATCCGCCGGTTTGAGCGGGACGGTAACCAGTGGGTACGCTTCGATATTCCGGTTCCTGGCACTGAAACCGGGGAAGTCACCACCATCGAGCGCGAAATCGCCCGCAATGCCAGAATTATTCAATCCAATGTCGACGACCCCGAGCGTCGCCCGGTCGTCGAGCTGCAATTCCGTATCGGCAGCAAACAGCAAAAAGCGGAATTCACCCTGAGTGACCGCTCTCACCTGACCTATCCCATGCTGATCGGCCGCAATATTCTGCGCGATGTCATGCTGATTGATGTGGGGCGGGAGTACGCCACTGAATTACCCCGGTCACTCATCAATGGCAATCAGTCACGGGATGATTAACTCTTGAGCCAGCGTTCGCAGTACCCCTTTTATATTGCCGTCCTGTTTCTGATCGGAGCCGGCCTGTTGCTGGCAGTGCTTCGCCATAGCGAACTGGGTATACCCTGGTTTGTCGGTGAACAGCAGCCGGTCTGGATGGTGGAAGCCCGGGTGGACTTCGAGGCCACGGGTGAGCCGGTTCTGGCCAGCCTTTCCATTCCCAACAGCCCCCCTGGGTTCCGGGTACTGGCCCGCAACGCCGCTTCCCCCGGGTATGGTTTTTCGATCATCGAGGAACGGGGCAATCTGCGGGCGGAATGGTCTATCCGTGAGGCAGATGGCCCCCAGACGTTGTTTTTCAACGTTCAGCTGACCGAAGATGAAAGCTCCCAGGGAGGCCGCTCCGCCCAGTCACGGCAACCTCGACCCGAGACAGTGTTCTGGGAGGAGCCCCAGGCCACCGCCATTGAGGAGGTGCTCGAGCGTGCCGCCGCCAAATCAAGTTCTCCGGAGAGTCTGGCCCGGGAACTGATCAAACTGATGAGATCCAGTGATCCCGATCAGAACATCAGCCTGCTGCTGAGCGGCCAGAACTACACTCAGTTGTTATCACGGATGCTGAACCATGCCGGCATTCCCTCGCGGATTGCTGACGGACTGCGCCTGGAAGATGCCCGGCGCCTTCAGTCCCTTCGTCCGTATCTGCAGATCCACAACGGCGAACGCTGGCTGACCTTCAATCCACAAACGGGTGAACAGGGTCTGCCGGAGGATGTTCTGTTGTGGCGGCAAGCGGCGGTGTCACTGCTGGATGTGACCGGCGGCACCAGCTCCCAGGTGAGCTTCTCGATGCTGCAGCAAACCGTTCCGACCCTGCAGCTGGCAAGCTCGGAAGCGGTCCAGAGCGGGCTCGGGTTTCTCAGCCTCTACGAACTGCCCATTGAAGAACAGGGTATGTTCAGAATGTTACTGCTGCTGCCACTGGGCGCACTGGTGGTGGCCTTTATGCGGATCATCATTGGCGTGAAGACGTCCGGTACCTTCATGCCGGTTCTGATCGCCGTTGCCTTCGTCCAGACCACACTGATTCCGGGCCTGGTTGCGTTCCTGTCGGTGGTGGCACTGGGGCTGGTCATGCGCAGTTACCTCTCCAGCCTGAACCTGTTGCTGGTGTCGCGGATATCGGCATTGATCATACTGGTCATATTCATCACCACGGGCATCAGCATCATCGGTTACCAGATGGGCTTCAATGCCGGCATGACAGTGACCTTTTTCCCGATGGTGATCCTGGCCTGGACCATCGAACGCATGTCGATACTGTGGGAAGAGGAAGGCCCCCGTGAAGTCATGGTGCAGGGTTCCGGCAGCCTGTTTGTAGCCGTTCTGGCCTACCTTTTGATGAGTCTGCCACTGGCAAGGCACCTGACCTTCAACTTCCCGGAGCTACACCTGGTAACCTTCGGCCTGATTCTGCTGATGGGTCAGTACACCGGCTACAAGCTTTCCGAATTGCGCCGCTTTGCCCCGGTCAAGGCGTTTGACTGATGGGCTGGATTTCGCCGTTTCAGCTCCGCAAGGCGGGCATCCTCAACATGAATCGGCGCAATGTTTCCTACATTGCGCGTTATAACGATCGCTCGTTCTTCCCGCTGGTGGACGACAAGCTGAAAACCAAATTGCTGGCGGAAGAGTACGGCATCAAAACCCCGGCCTTGCGGCAGGTGGTGCGCCAGCAACACGAGATTGGCCGTTTCAGTGACCTGGCCGAGGATCTGGACGGCTTCGTAATCAAGCCATCCAAAGGTTCCGGCGGCAAAGGCATCACTGTGATCCACCGGCGGGACGGCGCTGACTACGTCAAGGCCTCAGGCGCACGGATCCCGCTGGCCACCCTTGAACGCCATCTCAGCAACATTCTTGCAGGCCTTCACAGCCTGGGTGGCACGCCCGATGTGGCGATTGTGGAAGATCTGGTCCGGCCAACCACCGACCTCGCCCGGGTGTCCTTTCAGGGTGTACCTGACATCCGCATCATCGTCTTCAAGGGCTACCCTGTAATGGCCATGTTGCGGCTATCCACCAAGGCATCCGATGGCAAGGCAAACCTCCACCAGGGCGCCGTCGGGGTTGGTCTGGACATCGGCAGCGGGCGCGCGCTCAAGGCGGTTCAGTTCAACAAGCCGATTCTGCTGCACCCCGACACAGGCATACCAGTCAGCGAGATCCGCATCGAGGACTGGCACATCATGCTGGAGATGGCCTCCCGCTGTTACGAAGCCACCGGGCTTGGCTACATCGGCGTCGACCTGGTGCTGGATGACATCCAGGGTCCGTTGCTGCTGGAGCTGAACGCCCGCCCGGGCCTTGCCATTCAGATGGCAAACGGCAAGGGGCTGCTGCCACGGTTGCAGAACATCGAGCAAATGAAGCGCCCCCACTTCACCCCGGCTGAGCGCGCCAGCTACAGCATGAGCACTTTTGGTACCTTTACCAACTGACAGTACATTGACTGAAGCGGCTCAGTGAACTTTGGTCGCCCGCAACTGCGTCACAAACGCCGGAGGGTCAAAGCTGTCAGCTCTGGCGATGTCCCAGTATTTTTCAAAGACGGAATGATTGGTTTCACCCCCGGAGATCAGCACGCCAGGTTCCAGGTTGGGGAACAGGTCCATGTACGAATGCACCTTGGTACGACTGACCCGTCGAATGATGTGTTCTGGCCCCAGCTCTGACGGGTGTTTCAAACCTGCAGCCCCCAGCAGGTTTGCCAGCGCATCGACGGTGTTACGGTGATAGTTTGCCACCCGCTCGCTTTTGTCAGGCACATCCAGCATCGCACCGCGTTTCGGATCCTGGGTTGCCACGCCACTGGGACACTTTCCGGTATGGCAATTCAACGCCTGAATACAGCCAAGGGCAAACATGTAACCCCGCGCCGCATTACACCAGTCCGCACCCAGCGCCAGGGTACGGGCAATATTGAATGCCGACGTGATCTTGCCAGCGGCACCAATGGCGATGTGCTCACGCAGACCGGCTCCAACCAGGGTGTTGTGCACCAGCTGCAGGGCTTCCATCAGCGGCATGCCCAGCCGGTTGATGAACTCCAGCGGCGCTGCACCGGTGCCGCCTTCCCCGCCATCCACCACAATAAAGTCCGGGCGCCGTCCGGTTTCCAGCATCGCCTTGACGATGGCAAACCACTCCCAGGGGTGGCCAATGGCCAGTTTGAATCCCACCGGCTTGCCACCGGAAAGTTCTCTCAGCCGGTCAATAAACTCCAGCAACTCAATGGGTGTGCCGAAAGCCGAATGCCGCGCCGGGGATATCACATCCTGTCCCACCGTGACCCCACGGGCCTCCGCAATTTCCGGGGTCACCTTGGCGCCGGGCAAGATGCCGCCGTGGCCCGGTTTGGCGCCCTGGGAGAGCTTCAGCTCGATCATCTTCACCTGATCCTGGGTGGCATTCTCGACAAACATCTCTTCGCTGAAGGTGCCGTCCGGATTGCGGCAGCCAAAGTAGCCGGACCCGATTTCCCATACCAGATCCCCTCCCGGTTCCCTGTGATAACGGGAAATGGAGCCTTCGCCGGTATCGTGATAGAAGCCACCCTTTTTTGCACCTGCGTTCAGGGACAGAATGGCATTGGCAGAGAGTGAGCCGAAACTCATGGCGGATATATTGAAGACACTGGCCTGGTAGGGCTTTTTACAGCTGGCCCCGATGGTGACCCGGAAATCATTGTCCGGAATATCCACCGGCAGGAGTGAATGGTGCATCCACTCAAAGCCCTCGTCGTTCATGTCGAGCTGGGAACCGAAAGGCCGCTTGTCGAGGGTGTTCTTTGCGCGCTGGTAGACAATCGTGCGCTGCTCCCTGGAAAACGGGTGCTCCTCGGTATCCGACTGAATGAAATACTGGCGGATCTCCGGCCCTATGGACTCCAGAAAATAACGGAAGTGGGCCAGCACCGGATAGTTGCGGCTGACCGTGCGCTTGCGCTGCAGCAGGTCCCAGGTGCCCAGTATCGCCAGAAAGCCGCTCACCAGGGCCACCCAGGCCCAGAGTGCCGAAACCGTCACGGTCAGCGTGAGCGAACTCAGAAACAGCACCACACTGATGACATAAATACTGTAACGCAGGGGCATCGACCAGCGGGAAATCTTCAAGGAGCGGCTCCAGTTTGGCTTTGAATATCAACATGTAACCACAGGATACGTCAAAGCACGCTAACGGGGACTTGTTTGTGTTTATTTTTTTTACCGCTGGTGTAGACTGCGCCCCGCTGAGTCAGAGAGGGAAACCAATCCGGCCAGGAGCAACCGAAAGCCAGCCTTTCGGCATCATGCTCTTCAGCGTATCGGGGCGTAGCGCAGCTTGGTAGCGCACTTGCATGGGGTGCAAGGGGTCGTAGGTTCAAATCCTACCGTCCCGACCAATCAGATCAAACAACAAGGCCCGGCGTCGAAAGACCCGGGCCTTGTTGTTTCTGCAAAACAACTTTTCCGAAAACTGAATTAATGATCGGCGCTCAATCGATTACGGGACACTAGAGCCACTCCCGACGAGCCATTACATAATAAAGCAACGGTACCACGAGCAAGGTCAGGAATGTGGACATGGCCAGTCCGAAAATCAGTGAAATGGCCAGCCCGTTGAAAATCGGATCGTTCAGAATAAACCAGGCTCCCACCATCGCTGAAATCGCGGTGAGTGCAATGGGTTTGACTCTCACCGCTCCAGCCAGAACCACCGCCTGTTCGAGAGCAACGCCTTCTGCCAGCAACTGTCGGATGAAAACCACCAGCAAAATGGAATTACGGACAATAATGCCGGCGAGTGCGATCATGCCGATCATGCTGGTAGCCGTAAATTCTTTGTCCAGCAATGCATGTCCCGGCATGATACCCACAAGGGTCAGAGGAATAGGCGCCATTATCACCAGGGGCATGAGATACGACCGAAATTGCGCCACAAGCAGAATGAAGATCATGAAAACACCCACCGAGTAGGCAAGTCCCATATCCCTGAACGTCTCATAGGTGATCTGCCACTCACCATCCCACTTGAGCGAGGCCCGCTCAGGAAATTCCGGCTGACGAATAAAAAACTGCTCCGGGCCGTTTTCCTGTTCGTTCAGTTTCTCCACCATCCGGAACATGCCGTACAACGGTGAATCAACATCCCCGGCCATATCCGCGGTAACATAGGTTACCGGCAGTAAATCCTTATGATAGCGAGCACCCACCCAGTCGGCTTCTCTCACCTCGGCAAAACTGCTGATGGAAATCAGTGCGCCGCTCTGACTGCGAACGGACAGTGAGAGCAGTGCGGATTTTTGAGCCTTGTCGCCTTCTTCGAGAATGATCCTTATCGGCACAGCGTATTTGGCGTGGTCATCATGAAGGTAGGTGACATTCTCATCACCAAGCAACATGGCCAGTGCGGTGACAACCTGTGCCTGAGAAATACCCAGTCGAGCGGCCCGATCGCGATCGACTTGAACTTCCCAGCGCCGGACCGGCGCTTCCAGAGTAGTGTCGATATCCACCAGCCCTTCAATGTCTGCCATTTCCCTGGCCACCTTCAAAGCAAGTTCGGCGCGCCGAGCATCATCAATGCCGTAAACCTCCGCTACCACCGGCGACAGCACGGGGGGACCAGGAGGCACCTCGATAATCTTAACAGCCGCACCGTAGCGATGACCTATCGCCTCGAGAGGTGCCCGCAAGGCAAGAGCAATCTCGTGGGACGGCCGGATACGGGCGTTCTTGTCCGCAAGGTTTATCTGAATATCCCCGTGAAAGGGCTCTTCCCGAAGATAATATTGCCGGACCAGACCATTGAAGTTGATGGGCGCGGCAGTGCCTGCATAACTTTGCCAGTGGGTGACTTCATTGACGGTTTCAAGATGGGCCCCCATTTCCAGAAGCACCCTCTGTGTTTGCTCCATTGGCGTGTGCTCAGGCATGTCGACCACCACCTGGAGCTCCGATTTGTTGTCAAACGGCAGCATCTTCAGAATCACGGCCAGAAACAATGGCAATGACGCGGCCAGCAGAGTGAGCCCGATCACCACACCCGCTAACAGACCGCGCCGCCAGTAATGCTGGCCCAGAAACGGGCCAAGAATTGACCGAAATACTCGCAGCACGAAATCATTAACACCCGACGCAGAGTTACTGGACTCCTCTGCTTCACCGGCTTGCTGCCCCTTTTTATGGCGCAGCAAGCGCATTGCCATCCAGGGTGCCAGAACGAAGGCAACGACCTGGGAAAACACCATACCGGCCGAGGCGTTGATTGGAATAGGCTGCATGTAGGGCCCCATCAGCCCACTTACAAAAGCCATGGGTATCAACGCTGCCATGATGGTCAGACTCGCCATTATGGTTGGCGTACCCACCTCATCTACCGCCAGGGGAATGATCTCTCTGACCGGCCGGCGGGAATTCTGTATGCGGCGGCTGATGTTTTCGGTAATCACAATACCGTCGTCAACCAGAATGCCGATGGAGAAGATCAGCGCGAAAAGCGAGACCCGATTCAAAGTGAAGCCCCAGGCCCAGGAAAACACCAGTGTCAGCAGGAGCGTAACCAGCACAGCGGCGCCGACGATCAACGCCTGGCGCCAACCCATGGCGGCCAACACGAGCAATATGACCGACAGGGTCGCCGACAGCAGGTCGGTAATCAGCTGATCAGCTTTGGCTGAGGCGGTCTTGCCATAATCGCGGGTCACCACCACCTCCATGGTGTCCGGCAGTATACGATTACGCAGTTTTTCCAGCCGCGATTCGATAGCGCCAGCAATTTCGACTGCGTTCTCTCCCGGCTTTTTTGCGATGGCGATAGTTACCGCCGGATAGAGTTCGCCAGGCGCCCCAACCCGGGTGTTCGTGGCGGAAGAGGGCCCAAAGCCCATCATGACGCTCTGATCTGCCACCGTGCCGCCCCGGCCTACACTGGACACGTCTTCCAGAAAAACCGCGGCACCATTGTGCATGCCCACCACCAGGCGACGCAGGGTCGCAACAGATTCAATCTGAGTGCCCACCTGAACCGGTATCGACAGTCCATCTCTGGTTATCCGTGTTTCCTGACTGCTGGTGTTGGCCGCCCGCAAGGCATGACCAAGGTCATCAATCGTCAGATTGAATCCCTTGAGCAAGGCCGGATCTATGCGAACATCGACCCGGTCGGGAATTCCACCAAGAGTATAGATATCACGGGTGCCGGGTATGCGCTTCAACTCCACTTCCAGCGCGTGTGCAAGACGGGTGAGCTCCTCGCCAGCGTAGCGATTGCCGGGATCAAAAAGCGTCAAAGTCATGATGGGCACATCGTCAATGCCCATGGGCTTGACCAGAGGCTGGGTGACACCCAGACCAGGCGGCAACCAATCCTGGTTGGAGTAAACCTTGTTGTAGAGGCGTACGAGAGCATCCTGACGGGGTACACCAACTTCATACTCAACCGTAATGACTGCCGCACCCGGCCGGGAAACTGAATAGACGTGCTTTATGCCATCGATTTCGCTCATTACCTGTTCAGCGGGCGTGGCGATCAGGCTTTCGATCTCCCTGGCACTGGCACCCGGCAGCGCAATGAAGATGTCCGCCATGGTGACATCGATCTGGGGTTCTTCTTCCTTGGGGGTGATAGTAATAACCATAATCCCAGCCAGCACGGCCAGCAAAGCCAGCAAGGGCGTCAGCTTCGAATTCTGGAATACGCGGGCGATCGTGCCGGAGGGACCAACCGAATTGGCTTCCTCGCTCATCGGCTGCGCTCCCCGGCACTGATACTGTTGCCAATACCCGACCTTGCTCTCTCTTCATCAGAGAGTGATTCCGGATTGATTACAACCCTCTCACCCTCATCTAACCCTGCCAGTACTTCAATCCGGCCATTGCTGCTGACACCCGTCCTGATTTGACGCAAGCGTGCACCGTTTTCGTCGTCGAGCACGTAGACCACCCTGAGTTCACTGCGATGAATCAGACTGCTGGCAGGTATCCACAATACTTGCCGCTCTGCGACCGGAGCCTCAACCTTCACCAGCATTCCCGGATAGAGCGTCGCTTCAGGGTCTTCCAGGGTGAGTCGAAGACGAAATGTATGGGTGCTGGCATCGGCGTAGGGGTAAAACGTCACATCGCCAGTTCTGAGCTCCCGGCCATCAGCGAGGGACACCCTGATGCGGCGCTCAGCCCTCACTCTGTCCGCATATTTTTGTGGCAGCTCCACGACGATCCGCAGCTGCTCCAGTGAGAGTCCGCTGAGTAGCGGCTGTCCGGGGCCGACGGTCTCGCCAATCGCAACATGGCGCGCCGTAAGTATGCCACTGTAGGGCGCAACCACCGCTGTGTAGTCCAACTGTTCTTGAGCTTCCGCTACAGCGGCGCGGGCTCTTTCGAGGCGAGCCTGTGCTGCAGCGAGATTGTTCCGGGCCTGATCAAACTCCTGTCGGGATACATAACCCTGCTCGTATATCTCCTCAACCCTCCGGAATTGTTGCAACGCGTTCTTCTGGTTGGCTTCTGCCTCCCGAAGGCTTCCTTTAACCTGATTAAGCCTTGCCCGTTGCTCGCTATCTTCAAGCTTCACAATAAGGTCTCCGACCTTTACCGTGTCGTCCACATCGAAGGGGAGGCTCTGTACCTTACCGCTGGTCTGGGCGGACACAGTGCTCGTCTGCACCGCTTCGATCACACCATCAAGCCGGATAGTTTCGTGCAGCGTTTCACGTCTAACCGGTTCCCCTTTTATTTCCGCCAGGACGGAAACAGGAAAACTCAGAAGCATCAGAATAAAAACAGCAGCTGGATAACTCATTTCGACCCTTCACTAGCCCTATAAGCTTATAACCTGATGTTATCATAGATGCGGAGCCACAGAAGCAGTTCGCCCGGATTCATCCCAGGTGATATATCTTTTCCCGACCCATCCCGCCAACTCCTTGGTGCGCCAGCGCACCGATGCCTCACTCTGCCTTTGATATTGTGGCATGTAGCAATCAGGGAGGTATCTCCTGAGTAGTGCCAAGCCCGTTTCCCACAAGAGGCAAGATCATGAGCGTGATCAATCGCGATGAAATAAAAGGCAAATGGAAGCAGCAGTTGGGTGGAGCAAAAATCGCATGGGGCAAGCTGACAGACGATGAGCTGCTTGAGTCAGAAGGCCATGCCCAGAAACTTGCGGGACTGATTCAGGAGCGTTACGCAGTGTCTCGTGAGGAAGCGGAAAAACAGGTCAGGGAATTCATGGATAAGGCCGGGCTTTAAAACCACAATAATATGCCGTCGGACCGGAAAGGTTTCGGGCCTGACGGCGCTGGCAACTGGAGGTGCCTCATGTATGAAAAAATTGCGCTAGCGTTTGTCGTCCTCTGGCTTCTTGCATTAGTCAGTTCCTACACCCTGATTGGGTTCATCCATATCCTTCTGGTTATTGCAGTTGCAGTGATTCTGGCGGGAAATCTCGTGAACCAGAGGCTGTAGCCAGTCCGATTTCTGGGCCGCGATTTCTGAATCGACAGAAACGACACCATCAAAGACCTGCCCCGGACGTGGCCACAGGCCCGGGGCAGTGAATCTCAACGCTCAATCCCCTGGCCAGGCGGAGGCGCTTTACGCCGCTTACAGCGCCGCTGACTTCATCGCTTCCAGATCTCTCGCGGCCACTCCCAGATCCCGCCAGTTCTCCGGATGACAGGTGAATAACAGAATCTGATGCCGCTGCGCGGCGTCAAAAAGGATGCGTTTCATGCCCCCCAGACGTCCGCTATCGCTGTGAACCAGCGTGTCATCAAGGATGATCAGGGTTGGCCGGCCGGCTTCCTGCAGCAGGTCGGCGTGAGCAAGGCGGCTGATCAGGCCCATCTGTTCCCGCGCACCAAAGCTCAGCTCGCTGACCTGACCCAGCTCATTGCCTCTGGTGAACGTGCCGGGTATCAACGACTCGCTCACTTCCAGTTTGGCCCTGGGGAATAACACACTCAGATAGTGATCAAGGTGCTGCTGCAGCGGCGCCTGCAGGCGCCTGGTCAGCGCCTGACGTTTGCCCTGCAGCAGCTGTAACAGCAGATTCAGGGCCTGGGCCCGTCGCTGCAGCTCCTGGTAGCGGCGGGTAACGTGCTCCAGCTCTGCCGCCAGCTCGTTGCGTTTTTCTTCCAGCCCTTCCGCCCCCCAGGCTTCCAGGCGCCCCTGAAGTTCACGGATTTCCAGGGCACGATGCTGTCGGGTGTTTTCAAGCTGGGCGATGGTAGCCTGGTAGCGGGTAATGTCCTGCCGTAACAGTTCCGGCCGGGCCAGGTCGATGGTGGCTTTACGCCTGGCCACTTCCTGCACCAGGCTCTGGAGACGCTGTTCTTCCAGGGCGATGTCCCGGGCCAGCTGCTCCTGCTGCTGTTGGCGCTCGGCCCCGGACAGTTCGGTCTTGAGTAGCTGCCATTCCCGGAGCGCACTCTCGCGGCTGTGGGAGGCTTTCAACAGCTGGGTTTCATGGCGCCGAAAGGCCTGCTCGGCATCGTTCAGGCGCTGCTCGGTGGCGGCCAGTCCGGCTTCGGCAACCGGCAAGGCCAGCGCGGTTTCATCCTCTTCCGGTTCTGCCAGGTCCTGCAGCTCACTACGGAGCCTGAGCAACGCGCTACTGACTTCTTCTCTCTGGTTACTCAGCCGCCCGCTACCGTTCGGGGCAAAGGATGCCAGCAGTTCTTCCAGCCGCAGTATCTGTGCCACCGCATCCTGGTATCGGGCCTGGCGCTCTTCAGCCTGCGCCAGGCTCTGTAGACCCAGCTGCGAGAGCAGGTCGTCGGCGTCTTTGGTCAGCCGCTCGATCTGACGCCGCACCTTCCCCAGGTCGTCACCGCCGGGCGCAATGGTCAGGGTTCCCGCCCCGGGAATCGCCAGATGGCTTTCTTCCAGTAACAGTCGTTCGCCCTGTCCCTGAATGACCTGTCCGTCCAGCTGCAGGTTGCCGCCGGCCGTCAGTTCCCAGGTAAGGCGGGTTGCAATGCTCTCGGAACGAATTTTTTCCTCATCCAGCGAACGCTGGATTTTTTGCAGTCGCTGCACCGACGCCGGATCGATTTCATTGTTTTGGCGGGCGGCAACCGCCGCCTTCAGCTGAACCTCTTGCTCCCGGGCCCGGGCCAGGTTTTTCTCAACTACCTGCAGTTCTTTCTCACGCTGGGCGAGATCCTGTTGCAGACGGTGGCGCTGATCTCTGTGCCGGGCTTTTTCGACTGCCTGCTTCGCCAGGTTGTAGTCTTTCTGCGCCTGCTCCAGGGCCGCAATCAGTAACGGTGCCTGCTCCTGCTCCCGCAGCAGGACCTGTTCTGTCTGCTGTGCCTGTGCTGCCCGCTGTTCCAGCCTTTGCTGTTGCAGCTGGTGCTGGTGCCGGCTTTGGGTGAGCAGTTCGAGTTTCTGACGGATGTCACTCAGGGACTCGGTATCCCGCTGTTGTTGCTGCAGCAGCGCATCCACTTCCCGGAGGCGGAGCTGGGCCTGTTCCAGCTGCTTTCCTGCTTCGTCCCAGGGCCGTTCGCGCTCGTCGCGTTCCTGTTCAGCACGCAGAGTCCCCAACCGGTCAACCAGCGACTGGTAGCGTCCGATACGTTCGTCCAGTTCCGTAAGTCCGTTTTCCAGCTGCTGACGTTGCAGCTCAAGCTGTGCATAGTCCCCCTTGGGTTTACCAGTGCCGGTCAGCAATTCTGCCCGCTGCTTCTCCACCGCCTGGATCACTTCATCTCCGCCGCTGCTGGCCACTTCCCCTACCAGGCTGTTGAGGGCCGTCTGCAGGTGATCGCTGGCATGACCGGCGGCCTGTTCAATGTTCTGCCCGGTGCCCTGCTCTACCCACAGCAAACCGGGAATGCCCCAATGCTCTTCCTTGCTGGCACCTTTTTTGGCGAACTGGAAACCCAGCAGGTCAGCCAGTTTTTCCTCCGCAGCCTCGCCATTCCAAGCCTCAGACCCCACCCGCAGATCACAGCGTTTGCCTTTCAGAAACTGCTTGGTCAGTTGCCAGCGCTGGCCGCCATGATCGAAAACCAGCTCAATCAGCGGCGCCGCACCGGAATCGCCCCAGGGCACCAGGTCCTCCACGGCCCGGGAACGGTAACGCTCGAAAAAGGCCGCGCGAATGGCCCGAACCAATGTGCTCTTGCCTGATTCATTGGGGCCATGGATCAGGTTGAGACCGGGGTCCAGGCTGTCGAGGACGAAGGGCTTGCGGAACTGGCGCAGCTGTTCAAGGCGAAGGGTTTGCAGTTTCACTGGTCGAGCCCCCCGCTGGCTGGTTTGTTACCGTCGACTGATTCCCGGGGCGGAGAGCTACGTTCTCTCAGCAAGCTGGCCAGAATGCCCAGCGCATCGCTGGCGGCAACGGCCTGGTCGCTGCTTTGCAGGTGTCTCAACTCATCGATGGTCTCGCCCAGATAACCGTCGGCGTGGAGCTCAGCGATGTCGTCTTCGGTAGGCTCCAGCTGCAGGCCCGAGCGGTCGCAGGACACGCTGCGGTAGCGGGCTTCAGCCACCGACAGGGCGTCGGTCAATCGCTGGTCGCCGGCCAGGGTAATGGTGCCTTCCAGCCGGATGTCCAGCACACTGGCTTCAGACAGATCCGTCAGGCGATTCAGTAACGCATCCAGATCAGACTCGACCAGCAGCTGTTCCCGCCAGAGATACCAGCGGTAGCAGGCGATGGAATGCCGGCTCACCTGCGGGCGGGCGCCGGGATCGGCAATGTCCACCACCAGCGCATATCCGGGATCGTTGTTACGAAACCGCTCCGGCTCCGGGGTACCGCTGTACCAGGTGCGCTCGTTAACTTCCCTGAGTCCGTGCCAGTCGCCCAGCGCCAGATAGTCGAGCCGGGCCTGAGCCACCCGGTCGGTGGCAATGGGATTGGTGGCGTCCACATCTTCCGGCAGGATGCCTTCCACGCTGCCATGGGCCAGCCCTATTCGGAGCAGACCGGTCGGGGTGTCCATAGTATTGAAGGGTTCAGTCAGATCACTGTAGGTGGTGCGCTGGGTCAACGGTGCCGCCAGCACCGCCAGGCCCTGTTCCGGCAAACTGTAAACACCCGGTTCCAGAGCCAGTACCACATTGACCGGCACCGCATTCAGCCGTTGCGCCCGGGTCCAGACACTTTCGGCCAGCGCAGCGTCATGGTTGCCGGGTAATAGCACCCAGGGTCCGGAGAACCC
>NZ_CAXBDN010000005.1:0-37753 GCF_963974375.1 uncultured Marinobacter sp. | reverse complement strand
ACACCCTCAGTGATACTTTCTTTGCGCAGGTTGAAAAGGGAGTCCTGAAATGGCGCCCATCCTGAAGATAGACAATCTTAGCTACTACTACGGCAACAGCGAGCAACCGGTGTTTGCCGAGCTGGACC
Organism: uncultured Marinobacter sp.; assembly: GCF_963974375.1. Lineage (GTDB taxonomy): Bacteria > Pseudomonadota > Gammaproteobacteria > Pseudomonadales > Oleiphilaceae > Marinobacter. Next base: position 37,625 of record NZ_CAXBDN010000005.1, on the reverse strand, counting down.
TTCAGATGGAAGCGGGCGAGTTTATCGCCGTCGTGGGTGGCTCCGGCGTCGGTAAATCAACGCTGCTGCGCTGTGTGGCCGGTCTTGCGGAGCCCAGCGGCGGTGAAATCGAGCTCTGTGTGCCCCATGACGACACCCGTCGGAGGAGGGGCATTGTATTTCAGGATGGTCGGTTGATGCCCTGGAGACGTTTGCGCGGCAATGTGGTTTACGGGCTCAAGGGTTTGAAACTGAGCGCGCGGGAGAAAAGGGCGCGCGCTGATGAAGTGCTGGAATTGACGCGCCTTGAGGACCTGGCAGATCGCTGGCCACACCAGTTATCCGGTGGTCAGGTCCAGCGTGGTGGCATCGCCCGCGCGCTGGCGGTGCATCCGCACCTGTTGCTGATGGACGAGCCTTTCAGCGCTGTTGATGCCATTACCCGGCGCCATCTGCAGGACCAGTTGCTGGCGATCTGGGACAAGACACGCAAGGCGGTGATGTTTATCACCCATGATATTGAGGAAGCGGTCTATCTGGCTGACCGGGTCATTGTACTGGCGGGGTCGCCAGCTGGAATCGTAATGGACCGGCGCATAGAACTGTCGCGACCACGTGAACGCAATGCCGATGATCTGCAACAACTGGCGCATGATATTGCCCAGGCTCTGTGACCTGAAGAGAACCCGAACATGGCTCCGATCAAATTGCTTATTCATGCACCCACGGCAGAGGCACTGAAACGGGCGCAAAACAATGCTCGCAATCTGCTCAAACTGGAGGGGGATGCGGTCGTGGAAATCGTTGTCAACGGACCTGCGGTAGCGGCGGCAATTGATATTAAGGACGAAACGGTCCTGCCACTTTTGGTGCTTTGTCGTAACAGCCTGAACGGGCAACAACTCAGCGCTCCGGAAGGGCTGCGGGTGGTGCCTGCGGCAGTGCAATATCTGGCCCGTCAGCAGGCGCAGGGCTGGGCTTATATGCGCGCCTGACAGCACACCGGCTCACATAATCCGCAGCCTCGTCAGCCTCCAGCCCTGAACAACAGATCGAACACCTGGGGCAGTGAGGTGGCTCCTTCCTCAAAGGCCGGCTGCCCCGGTTTCTCGCCCCAGAACGGGCGATAGCCAAAGGCGGAGAGGTTAGCGCACACGGTCCGGTAGCTGTCTGGTGCGCGATCGGATTCCGGACCGCGAACTTCGCACCAGATTACGGGCCGGTGCCCGGCCTCCAGGAAAGCTGTCATACCTTTGACTACGGCCTCTTCGAATCCTTCGACATCGATCTTGATCATTCGTATCGATGCCCCCTGATCGGGCAGTTCTGCCACCAACGCATCCAGTCGCCGTACTTTGACGTCGATGCTGGACTGATACAAAGATGGCTTCTGATCCTCTGCTTCAGGTGCGTCGTGCTTTTCCGAAACCAGGGAACTGCCACCGGGATTGGATTCGGACACGAAAAACCGGGCTGTGCTTTCCTCATCACCAACGGCCACTGAAAACACAGTGGGATAGAGATCCGAGTGTCGTCTCAGGAAGTCGGCGTGCTGGGGTTCCGCCTCCACAACCACGGTATCAAAGCCGGCGTCCCGGGCCAGCAGGCTGTACAGACCCAGATTACCGCCCACGTCCAGAAACGTGCCGGGCGGACTATGGCGGTGAGCCAGGTCTAGCATCACCTGGTTGAGGGGGCTGGTGCGGTAGTGTCGAAGCAGGTTGCCGTAATAGTAACTGAGCAGACGTTGGTTGCAGGCGTTCAGGTCCAGCAGGAACTCTTTGCCGTCACTGGTGCTCATCATCTCCATATTCCCGCCGGTCGGTGGCGGGTACAGGCGGTCCATGAGGTACATGCCAAGGTCCCGGCGGCGGCCGGTAATTCTCATTTCAAAAGGAATCAGGCTGAACAGCTGTCGCAGGGCCCTCTTACTGCCTGGTTCATCCTGCATGGCGAGGGTGCTTGACATGAACAGGGTCTCCTCCCTGAGTTGGCGGTACTCCTTGGGTAAAGCCTGGCACTAGGCTATCTCAGTGGCGCAGCGTAAAAAATGTTCAGATTGTGGTCATATATTAGTGGGCGAAAGGAATCGAGCAGCTGGCCGTGTCCTGAACTGGATTGAGGAGAGGAGGTTTCGTGCTGAGTCCATAAAGAAGCAAAGCCGTTTTATTCAGCGCCAATCGCTCATCCAGTGGGTCATTTCATCACTGACAAATCACCCAATATCAAAAACCACCGCTGTCAGGCCCAAAATCACCATACCATGCCCAGAAACCATGAAAACCCAGGCCCGAATGCGGTCTGCGCGAGTGGTGTATCGTTTCACGTCAGCGGTATTCAGTTGCCGGTCGTCGAGTTCATTGAAAAAATGGGCCGGCAACGCGACCGTGTAGGCGTACCAGACCAGCCTTCCGCCTACACCATCCCAAGGGCAGGGCCGGGGCTTGCCCTCAGCCATGATGCTCTTCTCGATTCTGGCCATGGATAGCCGTCCAAAAATCACCCATGAGACCATCATTGTGACCAGCAAAAGGACAAATGCGGCGTCGTAATAAGCCAACCAGTCTGCATTCATCAGTTAACCCATCTGTCCCAGGCACGTGAAGCTACCGATTGTGCTCGCTCATCTAACTGATAGGCCGCAATGGCGCCGATAGCAATCGATGAGCCAATCATAAAGGCCCAACCCCAGGGTGTCGCCGCTAGCGCAACTCTGGCCATCGTCAGCGCGACGGTACGGCCGGTAATAAAACCCGCGCCCGAAGCTCCGGCAAACCCTCCGGTCTGAACCGCAAGCTCCCGTTCCCACTCACCATTTTCCTGATAGGTCTGATACACCCTATGGCCCCGAAAACCCAGGTCAACGGCAATAATGCCGCGCCCTGCATAGCTCACGTTGCGAGAGAATCTTGAAACAGCCTGTCCCTCGTGGATGTCCGCGATATGAATACCTCTACCTTTATGGCGCTCGGCCAATGTAATGCCCCGATCTGCGCCGGTTATGGCCGTTCCCCTGTTTTTCCCGAAATGTGAAGCGGGGGCCAGGCGGTGCAGTTCCTGCTGAAAGTAGCGGTTGAGTTGCTCGTATGAAATCTTCACTTTCTTGCGCAGCTGCATTTTCGTGGCGGCCGGACCGCGGCCTACACGGGAGAACTGATTCAGTTTAATCAATGCGCCCTGATACTGCTGCAAGGCTGCCATGAAGCTATTGGTGCGATTTCCCAGAATCGTTGCGCCAATGCCGGCGATACCGTTTGTTGTGTTTACATTGTCCAGGTTCACTTGCTGCTGTACCCAGTCCATAAAAAGTGCCAGGCGAAGGGTATCGTCACCATGCTGATCGATGCAGCAGGCAAGATTGTCTCTCGCCCGCTCCGGCAGGTTATTGAGCATGGTGGTAATGGCAAGATCCTGCGGGGCAGGTTCGGGCGCCAGACAGTAAGCAACATTGCGCGAGACACTCTGGCAACCCATGCGCGCTCGATGCATAGCTGAAAGCGCATCAAATTCAGATGATGGATTGCAAAGGTCATTAAGTGTTGAAGAATAACGGGGAATGACAATATCTGGCACGAGAGGGCTCCGGGTTCGTTCCTTGAATCAGTGGCCGCTCAGCATTCCGGGCAGTGTGATGCCGATGCGAAACAGCCGTCCTTGTCCGGGCGCAGGTAATGCCGCCTGACGAAATCTATCGTCTTCATTCCGGACAAGCTGAATTAGTATTCCATAAGATCTGACAGTGGGCAACGGGGTTGAAAATCGCTGTGCGGGCCAGCCAGAAACGGCACGGTCTGGGGTGAACGGAGTCACCCGGAACCAACCTGTCGCATTAATACCTTCTTGCGACCCGCCCGCCCGGGGAAGTACCTTGGTCCCGTCAGTTCTGGCTCCACAGGGCAAATTGTCGTGTAATGGTTGTCATGTCACGCCCAACCACGGTGGACATGGAGGGGCACAGCAACATGGATGTAGGAGCAATGAGCGGTATGCCAGGTAAGGTAGCAACTTGACGTCATCTAACGGGAATCCCTTTTCCACGGAACACCTGCGTGTCGGTCTCAGAGACCATGCGGTTCGCAGCACCGGTATTACGCTTTCTGCCCAGGCCGTAAAGCTCTTTTTCCAGATTGCTTCCATTACCATTCTGGCCCGTCTGCTGGAGCCCGCCGATTTTGGTCTGGTTGCCATGGTGACCATTTTTACCGGGCTGGCGACCACCTTTGTGGATGGCGGCTTGTCCATGGCGACCATTCAGCGACCGGAAATTACCCACGCCCAGGTGTCCAACCTGTTCTGGATCAACGTGGCGCTTGGCATCGGGTTGTGCCTGCTTGCGGTAGGCCTGGCACCGGTTCTGGCCTGGATGTATGACGAGTCCCGGCTGGTGGCCATCATGCTGGCCATGAGCGTGGCCTTTATTATTGGCGGCCTGTCGGTGCAGCACGACGCCTTGCTCCGGCGGCAGATGCGGTTCAAAGCCATCGCAGCCATCGATGTTACCTCCATGGTCATCGGCGTCTGCGGGGGTGTAGCTACTGCCTGGCTCGGGTTTGGCTACTGGGCACTTGTGGTTATGCCGGTGACCACTATTCTGATCCAGACCTGTATGCGCTGGTGGCTGGTTGCATGGTGGCCGTCGCTGGCCAGCCGGGGCTCTGGCGTCCGGCCCTTGCTGGTGTTTGGTCTGAATCTTTCCGGTGCCAATTCCGTCGGTTACTTTGCCATGAATCTGACGCCCTTTGTTATCAGTTTTATCGGTGGCGCTCAGTCTCTCGGGCTGTACAACCGGGCCAATACACTGACGCAGATACCCTCTAGCCAGCTGTTGCCGCCGCTGATGAATGTAATGCAGTCGGCGCTGGCACGAATCGCGGAGGATCCGCCAAGGCTTCGGCGTGCCATTGTCTCGCTGATGCGTAAGGTGGCGCTGCTGGGCATGTTTCTGACCATTTCCATGGCGGTAATGGCCGACTGGCTGGTGGCGCTGTTTCTTGGCGATGGCTGGGAGGGCGCGGTGCCCATTTTCCGGATGCTGGCCCTGTTTTCCATTGTAGAGCCGGTGGCCGGGTTTACCGCCATTACCCTGATCGCCGTGGGTAATGCCAGGGCAGTGTTGCGCTGGAAGCTGATTACAGTGGCTATTCTGGTCGCTTCGCTGGCATTGGGCTCGGTATGGGGCGTGATGGGGGTGGTGGCCGCCTACGCGCTTTCGGGTGTGTTTATACGGCTACCATTATTCCTGGCTTACGCCAGCCGATACCTGCCGGTATCCCTCAGGGATTTTGTCCGGGCCCTGGCGCCAGCCCTGGCTTGTGCCGGTGTGACACTGGCCGTACTGGTGGGTTTGCGGATGCTGGCTGAACCGGGCAGCCCTCTGGCGGGCTTGCTGATTTTTACACCAATAGCCCTCGCAGCCTATCTGCTGACGGCGCTGACCATGAAGTCGCTGCGGTCAGAACTGCTGGAAATGGTCGGGGCCGTTAACCTGTTGCTTAAGAGAAAACATGAGCGCGATTCAAAGAGCTGACATTCCCGCAACCAACGGCGCCGGTGCTCTGGCCGATACCGTGATAGCTAACGGCTATTGCGTAGGCTGCGGTGCCTGCGCGGCGCTGGAGGAAAGCCCCTTTACCATGGCCTTTAATGACCAGGGCCAATACCAGCCTGCAGCCAAATCACAAGCCGACGCCACAGGGCCAGACCGTGTTTTTGCAACCACCACGGCGTCCGTGCAGGAGGTGTGCCCGTTCTCGCCGACATCCGCTTCGGAAGATGATATAGGTCGCAATCTGTTTGGCGATAGCTGTGACCATAATTCAAGCGTTGGCTATTACCGGAGCAGTTACGCGGGCCACGTTACCGAGTCTGATTTCCGGGAACGGGGCAGTTCCGGAGGCTTCAGCAACTGGGTACTTCATGAGTTGCTGGGCCAGAACAAAGTTGATTACATCATCAACGTTCAGCCCCGCGACAGCCAGGCGCAAGATGACGAAAAAAAAGACGGCTCACCGCTGTTTGCCTACACCATCGTCAGTTCCCTTGCCGAGCTTAAGCAGGGCTCGAAATCCCGCTACTACCCCATAGAACTATCGGATGTTATCCGCAAGGTGCGCAGCCAGCCTGGTCGTTATGCGATTGTCGGGTTGCCCTGTTTTATCCGGAGTGTCCGTCTGTTGCAGCGCCAGGAACCGATTCTTGCAGAGCGCATAGAGTATTGTATCGGGCTGGTGTGCGGTCACCTGAAAAGCAGGCGTTATGCCGAGAGCCTGGCCTGGCAAATGGGCATCCCGCCGGCGGAACTGAGAACGGTGGATTTTCGGATCAAGAACCCGGATGCCCCGGCCAGTAGATACAGTACCCTTGCCGCAAGCGAGGCGGAGCAGAAAGTCGTTCCGACCAAAAATCTGTTTGGTACCGACTGGGGCGCTGGTTCGTTCAAGTACAAAGCCTGCGATTTCTGTGACGATGTGTTTGCAGAAACCGCCGATGTGGTGCTGGGGGATGCCTGGCTGCCGCAATACGTGCAGGACAGCGCCGGCACCAATATCGTCGTGGTGCGCAGCGAACGCATTCATGAGCTGATCGCCAATGCCCGTGCTGAGCAGCGGCTGGAACTGGAAGAGCTGCCCATAGAGCAGGCAGTCATCTCCCAGGATGCCGGCCTTCGGCATCGTCGGGGCGCGCTGGGTTACCGGCTGGCGGTGGAGCAGCGTAAAGGCGACTGGGTTCCGGTCAAACGCCTGCCACCTGATCCGGGCTACGGTCCCCGCGTGGAGCGGCGAAAGCAGGATCTGCGGACCCGCATGAGGGAGCTGTCCCACAGCTCGTTCCGGCAGGCATTGGACAGCGGGGATCTGCAAATATACCTGAACACCATGGCACCGCTTTACCGCCAGTACCAGAGAGTCGGACAAGGCGGCCCCCTTCAGCGTATCCGACGTATGATCGGGCGTCTGGTCCGCAGCCTGAAAAAACGCATTCCGGGATTTGCCTGATATGAAAATCTCGATACTCACCCAGCCCCTGGGGCACAACTACGGCGGCCTGCTGCAGGCCTATGCGCTTCAGACTCACCTGCGGGCCCGGGGCCATGACGTGGAAACTCTGGATCGCCGTAAACGGGAAACGTCCAAAAAGTCCGTTGTGAAAGCCTACATCCGCAACAGCGTGCGGTATGCACTGGGCCGCATCAAATCGATCCCGACCCGCAAAAGGGAAGCTTTTGTCTATCAAAAACTGGCGGATTTCCGGGACAGGCAACTTCGCATGTCACAGCGGATCGATTCAGAGGCGACGTTGCGGGATTACTACCGGCAACACCCGGTGGATGCAGTGATTGTGGGCAGCGATCAGGTGTGGCGGCCCATCTATTCTCCCAGCCTGACCAATTTCTTTCTGGATTTTCTGGACGATGTTGAAGCCGCTGGCCAGCCTTCGGCCAGGCGCATCAGTTACGCCGCTTCCTTCGGTGTGGATGACTGGGAATTCAGCGCGGAACAGACGGACATCTGCCGGGCACTTATCAAGAAGTTCGATGCCGTATCGGTACGGGAGCAGTCCGCACAGTTACTGTGCCAGGAGCATCTGGGAGTGGATGCCGAATGGGTGGTGGATCCTACCTTGCTGCTGGAAGCTGCTGATTACGAGAGTTTAATACCCGCCGGCAGTTCGGCCCAAAAGGGCAAGATTCTGACCTACGTACTGGACCCTGCCGAAGACAAACAGGCCATCGCCGGCAACGTGGCAGGTATTCTGCAGAAAGGTCTGTTCTCGGTGAAACCGCAAAAGACACTCACCGAGGTAACGGCTGATCAGCAGCAGCAATGTCAGTACCCCGGCGTGGGCGAGTGGCTGCAAGGGTTCCGGGATGCGGCCTTCGTTGTCACCGACTCCTTCCACGGCTGCGTGTTCGCCATCATTTTCAACAAGCCGTTTATTGCTGTCGGCAATGCCAAGCGGGGGCTGTCCCGGTTTCACTCACTGCTGCAAATCTTTGGTCTGGAAGACCGGCTGATCAGTGATCAGCAGCAGGTCACCCCGGAATTGGTAGCTGCTGCCATAGACTGGGACAAAGTAAACCGCATCCGCCAGAACAAGGCCCGGGAGGCTCAGGCATTTCTGGCGCGACATCTGCCTGCGATTTAAACGCGCTAGATCTCCACCTCATCAAACAGCTCCGGCACCTGGGTGTCCCAGCCGAATCGCTCCCGCACGTGCTTGCGCATCTCGTCCGCCGGCACGACTTCGCCATGGGTGATGTACACTTTTTCCGGCTGCAGGTTGCCCTGGCCCAGCCATTCCAGAATTTCCTTATAGTCACCGTGGGCAGACAACGAGTCCACGTTGCAGATCTCCGCTTTCACCGGCCAGTACTCGCCATGAATCTTCACGGATTCGGCACCGTTCACCAGTGCGTCTCCGCGGGTTCCAGGGGCCTGGAAACCGGCAAACACAATGCTGTTACGAGGGTTGGGCAGCAGCGATTTCAGGTGATGCAACACCCGTCCGCCGCTGGCCATACCGCTGGCAGACACGATAATGCAGGGAAAGCGCTTGGTGTTCAGCTCAATGGACTCTTCCACCGTGCGCACGAATTCGGTCTTGTCATCAATCAGCTCGCACTGGGCCTGGTTCAGCTTGTGCTCCTTGTGATGACGAATAAAGATTTCTGTGGCCCGAATCGCCATGGGGCTGTTCAGGTACACCGGCAGTTTCGGGATTTTGCCCTGAGCCATCATCTTGTGGATCAGGTACAGCAACATCTGGGCGCGGCCCACCGCAAACGCCGGCATCAGCACAATGCCGCCTCGGCCCGCCGTGCGGGTGATGATTTCGGACAGCTCGTCTTCCGGATCAACATCCCGGTGCAGGCGGTTGCCGTAGGTGGACTCACACACCAGCACATCGGCTTTCTGGATGGGTTCCGGCTTGCGCATGATGACATCGTCCTGACGCCCCACGTCACCGGAGAACACCACCGTACGGTTGTGCCCTTTATGAGTCACATGCACGCAGGAGGAACCCAGAATATGGCCGGCCGGGGTAAAGGTCACTTCGAAGCCTTTCACCGGCTCGATGGTCTCGTGGTAGTGCACGGACTCAAAGTGTTTCAGGGCCTCGTGGGCGTCCTTTTCCGTGAACAGCGGCTCTGGCTTTTCATGCTTGGAGAACTTCTTGCGGAAGGCGTATTTTGCATCTTCCTCCTGCAGAAAACCTGCATCCGGCAACAACACCTTGCACAACTCGTGGGTAGCTTTGGTGCAATAGATCTTGCCCTTGAAGCCGTTCTTCACCAGGGCCGGCAGATACCCGGAATGGTCAATATGGGCGTGGGTCAGAACCACCGCATTAATGGTGTTCGGTTCCACCGGAAAGGGCGCCCAGTTGCGCTTGCGCAGGTTTTTGACTCCCTGGTACATACCGCAGTCCACCAGCAACCGGTGGCTGTCGTCGCTCAGCAAATGCCGTGAACCGGTGACCGTTCCTGTACCACCAAGAAATTGCAGTTTCATCCAGATACCTTCCTGATTCAGTCGTCGATATCCGTTACTATGGCCCACAACACAAACCTTTGCATTGACCTGAAGCATAAGCCACCAACCGGAAGCGCCATGAATTACCAAACTTTGATTAACGATGTGCTGGCCATCGCGGATACCGCGGGCAAACAAGTCATGGAAATCTACCAGACTGACTTTGAGGTCCACACCAAGGAAGACAGCAGCCCCATTACCGCTGCGGACATGGCCTCACACCACGTGATCGTTGATGGCCTGACCGCCCTGACAACGGATATCCCGATACTGTCCGAAGAGTCCGCCAACGCCCCCTGGGCCCAGCGCCGGAACTGGAGTCGCTTCTGGCTGGTAGACCCGATTGACGGCACCAAAGATTTCACCAACCGCACTGGCGAGTTCACCGTCAACATTGCCCTGATTGAGAACGGCGAGCCGTTACTGGGCGTAGTAACCGCGCCGGCCCTGAACGAAGCCTACTGGGGAATCGTAGGTGAGGGGGCCTGGAAGCGGGATCCGGACGGCAACATCCGTCAGCTGACCGTGACAGAGCCGCCTGCCGAAAAGCGCGTGGTAGCCAGCAAGAATCACCTCAACGATGAAACCCGCGAGTTTATCGAAGCCCTGGGCGCCCATGTACTGGTGCAGGCCGGCAGCAGCCTGAAGTTCTGCCGCATTGCCGAAGGTGCTGCTGACATCTACCCCCGCCTGGGGCCAACCTGCGAGTGGGATACGGGCGCAGCACACGCGGTGTTGACGGCGGCTGGCGGCAAGATCACCCAGATGGACGGGACGCCGCTTGTGTATGGCAAGGAGGATGTGCTGAATCCGTTCTTTGTGGCTTCGGGGGCGTGGTACTAGGTTACTGTCAGGCCTGCCCTTCGACCCTTCGACCCTTCGACCCTTCGACAGGGTGAGCTGGGTGTACTGGGTGGTGGCATCCTTCGACAGGCTCAGGATGAACGGAAATCTCGCCCCACCCTCCCGTTCATCCTGAGCCTGTCGCCCTTCGTCGAGCTCAGGATGAACGGATATCAAGCACTCCTTCCCGTTCACCCTGAGCCTGTCGAAGGGTGTTCTTCCGTTCGCCCTGACCCTGAGCCTGTCGAAGGGTCGAAGGGTCGAAGGGTCGAAGGGTGTTTCCCCCGCACCTACAAATTCCTCAGCGGCACCGTAACCCGCTGCTGCTTCTGCATAAAGTTAATCAACACAATCGCCCGTTCCTCGCCATCATAAGCCTGAAAAATAGCCTCCACGCCCTTGAACGGCCCATCCTGAATCTCTACCGGCTGGCCCTGCCTGAGCCCGCCCTGTTCCTCCACTGTGGACAGACCCTGGTAGATGTAATCAATCACCTCATCGGCAATGGCCAGCGGCTTGCCCGCAAACGCCACCACCCGCAACACCCCCCGGGTTGACCGCAGCTTGCCCCACAAAGGGTCGGTCTGCTCCATATTGATAAATAGATAGCCCGGGAACAGGGGCTCCAGCTTCAGCGATCGTTTCCCGGCCCGGATTTTCTCCACGGTGACCTTCGGGTAGAAACAGCGGGCGTCCTGATTCTGCAGATTCGCCAGCGCACGATCACCCTGAGCAGGCTTGAGTTGAAGGGCGTACCAGGACATAAGGCCTCAATAGAAAATAAACAAAAATGTGAATGTACAAAGAATCACATCAACCTGATCTTATGACAAACGGTAATATTAGAAAAACTAACAATCTATTTGTTCATCTATTGATATCTTCTGTGTCAGTTTTCCGTGGTCCTGAGCTCTAAGCCTGACAAAGAGTCGAAGGGTGTGGCAAAAAATCTTTAGCCCAAGGAAGGCCGCGAAGGCTACCCACAGTAGCCCCCTATGCCAATAGGGCTTTAGGATGAAATTCACAATCCCGCTCAACTTCTGGCCAAATGTGATATTTAAAGCGACACTTTTACAAGCTTTAACAAAACAGGTGTACACGGACACATGGGTTAGACCTATAGCCATTTGCCTCAGCCACGGTTTAACGTAGAATCTCGTCACTCTTTCATCATGTAATCACCAAAAACCGGACAGGGATCACGTCGGGCCCCATTTTTGCCTCACGTTCCCTGGCTTGAAAAGACGAAGGAATTATGCCCTCAAAGCACTGGACACTGGTCGGTGGGGCGGTAGCGTGCCTGATTGCAGGAACGCATACCGCAAATCTCTCAGCGGCACCCTGGCTGGAACCCGGTGATCCACGGGCTCGCTTTGCCGTGCAGAAGCTGGCGGACCGGGGCCACCTGAATCGCACAGTGACCACATGGCCCATGATGTGGGCCAGCGTGCATTCCGGCCTGCAGTCGCAGCGCACCGCCGGATCGGATTCTGCCGTAGCGACAGCGCGTAGTTATGTGGCCTTCGAGCAGGACTACCAGCTCAGCTCCGGCTTTCGGGCGGAGTACTCCCTGGCCGGTACCACCGAGTCTCCTTTCTTGCGCACCTTTGAGTCAGCCCCCCGTGAAAGTGGCGAAGTGGGTATCAGCCTTGAATGGCAGGGGGACGCCTGGTCCGCCCGGCTGGCCCCCACCTACGCCATGAACCCGGAAGATGACGAAGAGTTTCGGGCTGACGGCTCCTATATTGCCGGCACCGGTGCCAACATCGTGTTCGGTGTGGGGGCCATCGACCGCTGGTGGGGGCCGGGCTGGGCCAACAGCCTGATCCTGTCCAACAACGCCCGCCCCATGCCGGTGATATGGGCCAATCGCAAAGACCCGGTAGCGTTCGAGACCCCCTGGCTCAGCTGGATCGGACCCTGGCAGTTCACGGCATTTCTCGGTCAGTATGAGGGTGACCGTGCGGTCCCGGATGCAAAACTGATCGGCATGCGGGGCACCTTCCGGCCTATTGATGGCCTGGATATCGGGTTTTCCCGCGCAATCATGCTGGGCGGCGAAGGTCGCCCGGAAAACGGTTCTACCTTCTGGAACGCGCTGATCGGTCGTGACAACGGCCAGTTGGAAGAAGACGATCCCGGCAACCAGCTTGGTAGCATTGACTTCCGTTACGGCTTTGCCGTTGGCGCCCAGTCAATGAGCGTATACGGGCAAATGATGGGTGAGGACGAAGCCGGTGCCTTCCCGGGGCGCAAATCCTGGCTGTTCGGCACCGACTGGACCAGCAGTTTTGGAGCCAGCGATCAGCAGTGGTTTGCAGAATACGCCAACACAGTAGCGGATGACTTCATGGGCGACGCCATGCCCAACATCAGCTACGAACACAGCCGCTACCGCACAGGTTATCGTTACTACGGCCGCAACATGGCCGCCAGCATCGAAGGCGATGCTGAGGCCATCACCCTGGGTGGCTACAACTTCTTCCCCAACGGCAGCAACCTGGGCGCCAGCCTGACCCTGGCCGACCTCAACATCGACGGCAGCAACAGCACCGTTGTCACCACGAATGACGTCTTCTACCAGGTGCCGCAAGGCAGCCAGGAAGTGGCCATAGCCAACCTCAGCTATGGCAGACAGCTGTTCAATGGCTGGCTGGATATCAACGCCCAGATCACCGATGCCGAAATAGAAACCATCAGCGGTAAAAAAGACCAGTGGTCGTTGGGGGCTAGCTGGCGTTATCGCTTTTAAGAACTAATTTGCCGCGGAAGACGCGGAAAGCGCGGAAGAAAACACGGAAGAATAAACGTGGGTTAAAGGCAAAATCAGCTCGGGATTTACCTGAGTCATTTCGAATGAAATTTTTCCTGTTTTACCGTTTTTCCTTTTTCCGCGTACTTCCGCGGATTCCGCGGCTAACAAAATCATTTAAAATAACTGGACCCAAGCACCCGTGAATCTGAAACAGAAACTCCTCATCACCCTGGCCGCCCTGATGCCCCTGGCGGTTACCGCCCAGTCCATCAGCCAGGCACAGATGGAACAGTTCCAGTCCTTGCCCCGTGCCCAACAGGAAGCCCTGGCGCGCCAGTACGGCGTAGACTTGGATAACTTACCTGGCGCTGCCGCTGGTACTTCCCGGCAGCAACGGCCACAGAATGTGAACGTGGTAGAGCCAGTTGACGCCATCTCTGATGACGACCGCGAAGCCGCCCGGGAGGCGAGGGAAAAGGACGACGAAGAGCTGCGCAAGAATCGCGGTCTGCGGCCTTTTGGCTACGACCTGTTTGCCGGCAGCCCGACCACCTTTGCGCCGGTGACGGAAATCCCCATTCCCGCGGAATACACCCTGGGGCCAGGGGACGTTGTACGGGTTCAGTTATGGGGTAATGAAAATCAGCAGCTGGAACTGCCGGTGTCCCGTGACGGCACCATCAGCTTTCCCAACCGCGGACCAGTCACCGTGGCTGGGCTGAAGTTTGCAGAAGCCAGAGAACAGATCAGCAGAATGGTCAGCGAGCAGTACATTGGTGTACAAGCGGCGGTCTCCCTGGGTGAACTGCGCAGCATGCGGGTGTTTGTGCTGGGCGAGGCCCGTAACCCGGGTTCCTATACCGTCAGTTCCCTGTCCACTATCACCAATGCCCTGTACGTGTCCGGCGGTATCAAACAGAACGGATCGCTGCGCCGTTTGCAGCACAAGCGTGACGGTAAACTGATTGGCGAGCTGGATCTTTACGACCTGCTGCTAAAGGGTGACAGCTCCGGCGACACCCGCCTGCAGCCGGGTGACGTTATTTTCATTCCACCGGTTGGCCAGCGTGTCGGCATCGAGGGCGAAGTCTACCGCCCGGCCCTGTACGAACTGAAAGGCACTACCAGTCTGCAGCAGCTGGTCAACCTGGCTGGTGGGCTGACCCCCCAGGCCTATCCCCAGCGGGCCCGCATCGAGCGTACCAACGAAGACTTCCTTCGCATTATCACCGAAGCCGATATGACCTCCGGCCCCGGCCAGAACGCCCGGGTGCAGCCTGGTGACCGGGTGAATGTGGCCTCCATTTCCGACATCACCGGCCAGTACGTTGAAATCAAAGGCGCCGCCACCCGCCCGGGCCGCTTTGCCTGGGTGCCGGGTATGCGGGTAAGTTCGGTGATTCGCAACCTGGACAGCGATCTGCTGCCCATTGCCGACAAGCGCTACGCCGCTGTGGTTCGGGTAGATCCGGAAGACGACAGTGTGTCGGTACTGAACCTGCGGTTGCGGGAGGCTATCAACCAGCCGGGCGGAGAATACGACCTGGTGCTGCAGGAGCGCGATCGCCTGCTGTTCTTCTCGGACGAAGGCAAACTGTTCACGGAAGAAACCGAGAACGGCGAGAACGGCGAGAACGGAAATGGTCAGCAGGACACCCGTTATTACTCCCACACCAACCGGGAAGACCCGGATTCGTTTACCCGTGATGAACTGCTCGCCCCGGTGCTGCAGCGGCTGAAATCCCAGGCTCGCCCCGGCGCGCCCCAGCAGACAATTCGAATCAGCGGCCCGGTGCGTTACCCCGGTGAATACCCGTTGCCAGCCAGCCGTGAAATTGCCGACGCCATATTCGTCGCCGGTGGCCTGAGGGATTCAGCATCGCTGTACGTGGCCGAACTGGCCCGGTTCAGTACCGATGACCAGGGCATCGGTCAGACCAAGATCCTGGAACTGAACCTGGCGGATATCCTGGCCGGTAACAGTACCACTCAGCTGGAAAGCCGTGATCGCCTGCTGGTGAAATCTATCCCGGAATTTGCCCGCACCCGCACCGTGACGCTGGATGGGGAAGTGCGCTACCCCGGTGAATACACCTTCCGTGACGGTGAAACCCTGCGGCAAGTTATCGAGCGTGCCGGCGGCATGACCGATAATGCGTTTCCAAGAGGTGCCATCTTCAGCCGCGAAAAACTGAGAGAGCTGGAAGCCCAGCGCCTACGGGAAGCAGAGGAGCGGTTACAAGGTGACCTGCTGGGCGTACAACTTGAAGGTGACAACTTCAGTGGCCAGAATGCAGACCGCGTTCAGCAGGTGGAGAAATTACTGCAGGACGTCCAGAGCAGCCGCCCCGTGGGCAGGCTGGTTATCGATCTTGCCGCCGCGATTGACGACGACAACTACCAGAGCATCCGCCTGCAGAACGGCGATGTGTTGTCCATACCCACCATACCCCAGTCTGTCAGCGTGTTCGGCGAAGTACAGTTCCCCACCAGCCACCTGCACCAGGGCGGCCTGAGCGTGGATGACTACCTGGAGCGCAGCGGCGGCCCCACCCGCCAGGCGGATACGAGCCGGGTGTACGTGGTTAAAGCCGACGGCAGCGTGATGCTACCCAAACAAAGCCGCTGGTTTGGCGGCCGCAGCCAGGTTCTGGAGCCGGGCGATACCGTCATCGTGCCTATAGATGTAGATCGCCTGAACCAGCTGGAACTCTGGAGCAACGTCAGCCAGATCATCTACCAGATGGCCCTGGGCGCCGCTGCGGTGGGTAACCTCTAACAGCCTGGTTAGCCGCGGAATCCGCTGAAGGACGCGGAAGTAAAAACCAAAAATAAAAATGGTGTTGGTAACGGGAGGCCTCAAATCTCGTGAGTACCCGCCACCCTGAACTGCTTCATTTTCTTTTTTCCGCGCCCTTCCGCGGATTCCGCGGCACTACCGGGAGTTTGGTATACTTGCCACGGTATCAATTCATGGGAGTCACCTTATGTACGCTATCGAGTTCGAAGCGGATATCCGGGACGGCATCGTAAAAATCCCCGCTCAGTATAGTCGGCTTGAAAACAGCCATGCTCGCATCATCCTGATGATCGCAGAGCCCGAGACCTCAGTGGTGGAACAGGCCGCTGCCCCTCTTGATCTTACGGACTGTGGAGTGAAAACCTTCAAAGGGCAGGATGCGGTAGAAATTCAAAGGGAAATGAGGGATGACTGGTAAATACCTGCTGGATACGAACACGATCATCTATGCGATCGACCAAAGGTTGAAACTGCCCAGTAACATCTATGAGGTGTCTGTAATAACGGAGATGGAGCTGCTTTCCTGGCCGTCACTGACACCTGATGATGAAGGCAAACTAAGGGCTGTTCTTGGGAAACTCAGAGTGGTCCAGCTGACTAAAACGATACAGGACTCTGCAATCAAGATCCGCCGGTCCACCTCAATGAAGCTTCCAGATGCCATCATTTCAGCAACAGCAATGACAGGTGGTTGCGTTCTGGTTACGAACGACCAAAGGCTCCAGCAGCGTCACCTCGGGCCAGCTGTGAGTCTGGAACAACTTCTTTCCTGAAACTTAAATCCTTCTTTCATTATTTTTCCGCGTACTTCCGCGGATTCCGCGGCCAAAACAATCTCTATGAACCAAACTCCAGAATCCCAGCACTACCCAGACGACGAAATAGACCTCCGCGAACTCTTCGCCACCCTCTGGCGCGGCAAGTGGATCATCATCGGCATCACCTTCATCTTCGCCGTCGCCGGCGTTGCTTACGCCCTCAGTCAACCCAACGTCTACACCGCCAGCGCCCTGCTGGCCCCGGCACAGAGTGAAAGCGGTGGCCGCGTGGGCGGCCAGCTCGCCGGCCTCGCCAGCCTGGCCGGAGTAAACCTCGGCGGCGGCGACGCCAACAAAACCGTGATCGCCAAAGAAGTCGTTCAATCCCGGGCCTTCCTTACAGACTTCATTCGCCGCCATAACCTGGAAGTACCCCTGATGGCTGCGGAAGGCTGGAATGAGGAAAGAGAACAGTGGGTGCTCGATCAAGAGATCTACGACCCGAATACGAGCACCTGGGGCATGGATGATGACGGCAAGTCCCTCGAGCCCACAGACTGGGACCTGGTCGAAGAGTTTCGTGAGCTGCTCAGCGTCAGTGAAAACAAAGACAACGGTATGGTGACCATCAGCCTGACGACCCTATCCCCCGTCGCTTCCAGAGACTGGGTTGAAAAACTGGTAAGGGACCTGAACGACCACATGCGTGACCAGGATGTTACCGAAGCAGAGGCGAGCATCCAGTATCTGGAAGGCAAGCTGCGGGAAACCAACATCGCGGGCATGCAGCAGGTGTTCTACCAGTTGATCGAAAGCGAGACCCGCACCATCATGCTGGCGAACGCTCAGCGGGAATATGTGTTTAAAACCATTGATCCGGCGGTGGTCCCACAGGAGAAGAGCGGGCCAAAGAGGGCTTTGATTTGCGTTGTGGCAACCATGCTTGGCGGCATGCTAGGAGTTTTCATTGTTTTCGTTATGGCATTTATCAGCCACGAAAAGAAGGACACGGCTAAAGAAAAATTAGGCAATGAACCTATTGAAAAAAATAAGAAGTAGAGTTCAGTTTTGAGCCTCCTTCCCAGTCGATAATAACTTCTCTAATTTCTGAACTTCCCTGTGAATCCTTTGGCAACGCCGCGTCCCGGAGTCAAATAGTGCTAAAAAAACTCAAAGGGAACTCGTTTCTTGCTGGATCTGCAGTCTATCTTATATCCAACATACTTAACGCCGCGATACCTTTCGCGCTACTTCCTGTTCTTACTCGATATCTTAGTCCGGAGGAGTATGGCGAAGTAGCTATGTTTCATGTGTTCTTCGGTGCGTTAACCGCTTTTATAGGGTTGAGCATGCAAGGTGCCGCTGGCCGGAAGTTCTACGATGGAGATCTCGGAGAAAATGAACTCAAGGAGTTTATAGGCTCCTGCCTGCAAATTCTCTTAGTTACCAGCGCATTAACCATGTTGGTTCTTATCGGTATTAGTGGTTACTTGTCGGAATGGTTAGCACTAGATAAAAAGTGGATCCTGCTAGCTGTTTTAGTGACAGCATCAACTGTGGTGTTCCAGATTCGACTTAGCCAGTGGCAGGTGAGAAAAAAGGCCAAACAATATGGCGTCATGCAGGTTTCGAAAAGCCTGGCAGAATTAGTGCTCTCACTTGCTCTGGTTGTGCTCTTTTTAAAAGGTTCAGAGGGCCGTATATCGGCCCAAATCTGGACGGCTATATTATTTGCCGGTATAGCATTTTGGTTTCTTAGGCGAGATGACCTCGTTAGGATTCTCCTTTGGAGGCCGAAGTATATTCGTGAGGCGCTTAGCTTTGGTGTCCCTCTCATACCCCATGTGGGCGGAGCGTTCCTACTGGCGTCGGTTGACCGTTTCGTCATCAACGCGGAGCTGGGTTTAGCCCAGGCCGGTATCTATATGGTTGCAGTGCAGCTTTCGACTGCACTATTACTGATCTTCGATGCAATAAATAAGGCCTATGTGCCTTGGCTGTTTGAGCGTCTAAAAAAAGATGATGAATGTGAGAAACGTCGTATCGTCATCTATACCTACTGCTGGTTCGCTCTGCTTTTGCTCGGGGCAGTGGTCGCGTTTTTAATCGCACCTTGGATTGTTTTGGCCGTCGCGGGTGAGCCTTATGCTAGTGCAGGCGATGTGATTGGTTGGTTGATCCTTGGCCAAGTTTTCGGTGGCATGTACCTTATGGTTACTAATTACATATTCTTCTCCAAGCGGACTGGGCTACTTTCGGTGGTCTCTATATTTTCAGGCTTGATTAACGTGGCTCTACTAATATTTCTTGTTGCCCGCTTTGGCTTGCAGGGTGCGGCATACGCATTTTGTACCTCAATGGCAATACGTTTTTTACTGACTTGGTTTGTCGCGCAAAAGCGCCACGCTATGCCTTGGTTTGAATTCACTAAACTGTTTCCACAGGCAGGAATATGACATCGACCCTGAATCTTATAGGCAGAGAAAAAGAACTATTTATAAAGGATGTTCAAAATCACGAAGCGAGGTTATCTGAAATTATTTGCAAATCCAGATTTCTGGTCCTCGGCGGCGCTGGGTCGATTGGTCAAGCTGTAACCAAAGAAATCTTCAAGCGCAATCCGGCTAAGTTGCATGTGGTTGATATTAGTGAAAACAATTTGGTTGAGCTGGTCAGAGACATTCGCAGTAGCTTTGGTTACATCCCCGGAGATTTTCGCACCTTCGCATTGGATATCGGTTCGGTTGAGTATGACGCGTTCTTCAAGGCTGACGGTGGCTACGATTACATTCTGAACCTCTCCGCTCTCAAGCACGTGCGTAGTGAAAAAGACCCCTACACCCTGATGCGCATGGTGGATGTGAACGTTTTCAATACGGACAAAACGCTACAACAGGCGATTGACGCTGGCGCCAGGAAATACTTCTGTGTGTCCACCGATAAGGCGGCAAACCCGGTCAATATGATGGGCGCCTCCAAACGCATCATGGAAATGTTCCTGATGCGAAGAAGCCTGCAGATGGACATTTCCACCGCACGCTTTGCCAACGTGGCTTTCTCTGATGGTTCCCTGCTGCATGGTTTTAACCAGCGCCTGGAAAAACGCCAGCCGATTGTGGCGCCGAATGATGTTCGCCGTTACTTCGTCACCCCAAAAGAGTCTGGCGAGCTGTGCCTGATGTCCTGTATTTTTGGTGACAATCGGGACATCTTCTTCCCGAAACTCAGTGAAGAACTTCACCTGATCTCGTTTGCTGACATTGCTGTGAAATACCTGGCGGAGAAGGGCTTAGAGCCGGTTCTGTGCAGCGATGAAGACGAAGCTCGGGAGCTGGCGAAAACACTCCCGGAACAAGGCAAGTGGCCATGCCTGTTCACCTCCAGCGACACAACTGGCGAAAAAGATTTTGAAGAATTCTTCACTGATAACGAAACGCTGGATATGGAGCGCTTTGAGAACCTGGGCATCATCAAAAATGAAGCCGACTTCGACGAGCAAATGCTGGCCGAGTTTGAAGAGCGGATTACAGAGATGAAACGGGATGTGGCCTGGAGCAAGCAGGACCTTGTGGACCTGTTCCATCGCATGATTCCAGATTTCGGCCATAAAGAAACCGGCAAATATCTCGACAGCAAAATGTGAGGCAGCTTTGAGCGACCAACTGATCCGGTTTGTCAGAGACTATTTCCAAACCAACGAGTTTATCCCGCTTCATGCGCCGGTATTTCCCGGCCGTGAAAAGGAATATGTAGCCGACACCATCGAGTCTACCTTTGTATCCAGCGTAGGCGCCTATGTGGACCGGTTTGAGCAGGATATGGCCAGCTACACCGGTTCGCCCAAGGCGGTCGCAACCGTCAACGGAACGGCCGCCCTGCACATTGCGTTGAAGCTTGCGGGCGTAGAGTCGGGTGATCTGGTCATAACCCAACCACTTACTTTTGTGGCTACCTGCAATGCCATCGCCTACTGCAACGCCGAACCGGTGTTTATCGATGTAGACCGGGACACCCTGGGGTTGTCCGCCAAGGCGATGGAAGCCTGGCTGGACGAGCATGCGATGCTGGACTCTGATGGCATTTGCCGCACCCGCGCAGATCACAAAGTGATTCGGGCTTGCGTGCCCATGCATACTTTCGGACATCCTGCGGACCTGGACGGGCTGATGTCGGTCACCAGCCGCTGGAATATCGCGCTGGTAGAAGACGCCGCCGAATCGCTGGGAAGCTATTACAAGGGAAAACACACCGGCACCTTCGGCGCGCTGGGTACGCTCAGCTTTAATGGCAATAAAATCATGACCACCGGTGGTGGCGGGATGATTCTGGCCGGCGAAGCGTTGGCCACTCGCGCCAAGCACCTGACCACCACCGCCAAGAAGCCACATCCGTTTGAGTACATTCACGACGAGCTGGGCTACAACTACCGGTTACCCAACCTGAACGCAGCATTGGGCTGTGCTCAACTTGAACAGTTGGTAACCTTTATCGAGGCCAAGCGGGCATTAGCGGCTGCTTATGAGGGATTCTTCGCCGGCACAGATTTGGAATTCGTAAAAGAGCCCGCAGAATGCCGCTCGAATTATTGGTTAAACGCCGTTATTTGTGAGGATAAATCCCGCAGAGACGAGCTGCTTGAAAGCACCAACCAGGATGGGGTGATGACGCGTCCCATCTGGGCGTTGATGAACCATCTGGCTATGTACCAGAGTTGTCGTCGTGGTGATCTGAGTAATTCGGAGTGGCTGGAAGCCCGGGTGGTTAATTTGCCAAGCAGCGTAGTGAGCAAATGAGTGCAATGAACCGGATCGGCATTTTCGGAACATCAGGCATGGCGAGAGAGGCCGGTGATATTGCATGGGCAATGGGTCTTGAGCCTATTTATGTTGCTCGTGATGAGGCCGAATCGCGGGCCTGGTGTTATTCGGCAAAGGTAATTCTGGAACAGGATGTTGACCAATACGCAGGCATGCCCTTTGTGATCGGAATTGGTGAAAACAACATCCGCAGAGCAGTTGCTGAACGCTTTAAAGATTTGCTTACGTTCACTAACCTGGTTCATCCAAGCGCCACCTTTGGGTGTAGTCAGCGTGAAGTGCTTGAACATTGCAAAGGCACGATTGTTGCCGCCGGCGCTCGTTTCACCAGCGGTATCATTGTTGGGGATTTCTGCATCTTCAACCAGAACACCACAATTGCCCATGATTGCAGGGTGGAAAGTTATGTCCACGTGGCCCCGGGCGCTAATCTTTCTGGCAATGTCCATTTAAAGCAAGGCTGCTGGGTAGGCGCGGGTGCTGTGATCAATCAGGGCAGCAATACCGAAAAACGGGTGGTCGGCGAAAATACCACGGTGGGCTCTGGAGCAGTGGTCATTAGCGATTGCGAAGCTCACGCCGTTTATGCAGGTGTCCCTGCAAAGAGGATCAAATGAATACGCTTATTATCGCTGAAGCCGGCGTTAACCATAACGGTGATATGGCGCTGGCCAAAGAACTGATTGCGGCTGCGGCTGCTGCAGGGGCAGATCTGGTCAAATTTCAGACGTTTAAAGCTGCAAACATTATCTCCCGAAACGCGCCAAAGGCTGAGTATCAGAAAGGCGCCACCGACCCTCAAGAGTCTCAGCAGGAAATGGTTCGCAAGCTCGAGCTAACTCGGGAGAACCATTTGGAGCTGATCGCTGAATGCCAAAAGCAAGGAATCGGCTTTTTCTCCACCGCCTTTGATAAAGACAGCATCGACTTGCTTGAAGAGTTGGGGGGGACTGATGTCGTTAAGGTGCCTTCCGGCGAACTAACCAATCTCCCATATCTGCGCTACCTGACCCGCCACGGAAAGCAAGTGCTGCTATCAACCGGCATGGCAAATATGGGGGAAATTGAGGCCGCGATTGACGTGGTGGAACAGGCGGGAACCCCCAGAGAAAAAATCACCGTTCTGCATTGCACCACCGAATACCCCACACCCATGGGAGATGTGAATCTTCGGGCTATGGTCAACATCGGCAAGGCGTTCGGTGTATCCGTGGGTTACTCAGACCATACGCCGGGCATTGAAGTGCCGATCGCTGCGGTTGCTCTGGGTGCAACAGTGATTGAAAAACACTTCACCCTGGATCGCAATCTGCCAGGGCCGGATCACCGGGCCAGTCTGGAGCCCCATGAGCTGACAGCCATGGTGCAAGGCATTCGCAATATTGAAAAAGCGTTGGGGGACGGCATCAAGCGCCCGAGCCCCAGTGAACTCAAGAATAAGCCCATTGCCCGAAAATCGCTGGTGGCCGCCCGCCCCATCAAGGCTGGCGAACCATTTAGCGAAGAAAATTTGATGGCCAAACGCCCGGGTACAGGCATTTCGCCGATGCAGTGGGATGAGGTGATTGGTCGCACGGCGCCTCGTGATTTCAGTGAAGACGAGTTGATCGAACTATGACTCGCAAGGTTTGCGTGGTTACCGGTACCAGAGCCGAGTTTGGACTGTTGTGCTGGCTGATGGGGGAGATTCAAAGCCACCCGCAGCTGGAGCTCCAGGTGATTGCGACAGGCATGCATTTGTCGCCTGAATTCGGTTCTACCTACCGCGAAATCGAAGAAGCGGGCTTTGAGATTGACGCCAGAGTGGAAATGCTTCTGAGCTCGGATACCTACACGGCAGTGACCAAGTCCATGGGGCTTGGTGTGATCGGCTTTGCTGATGCCTACGAGCGCCTGGCTCCGGATATCGTGGTGGTGCTAGGGGATCGCTTCGAGATATTTGCCGCGACGTCTGCCGCCATGATTGCGGGTGTGCCCGTTGCTCATTTACACGGGGGAGAGACAACCGAAGGGGCTTTTGACGAAGCCATCCGCCATTCCATCACCAAAATGTCTCACCTGCACTTTGTAGCCGCAGAGGAATATCGCCAGCGCGTGATTCAGCTTGGGGAACACCCGGACAGGGTGTTCAATTTTGGTGGCATGGGCATTGATGCCATCAAACGCATCAAATTACTCAGCCGAGAAGAACTGGAGCGTTCGCTGGAACTCAGCTTTGGTGAAAAGAGTCTTCTGGTGACATTCCATCCCGTGACCCTGGAAGGTGGAGCCAGCTCGGCCGCTCAAATGAACGAATTGTTAGCTGCTTTGGAAGGACTGAACGATACAACTCTAATCTTTACCATGCCAAACGCCGACACCGGTGGACGAGAGCTCAGTGCGATGGTCCGGAGGTTTGCCGAAAACCGCGCTAATGTCAGGGTATATACGTCATTGGGCCAGCTCCGATATTTCTCATGTTTGAGTCAAGTCAGCGGAGTTGTTGGTAATTCATCGAGTGGCTTGTTGGAGGCGCCGGCATTTCACATTGGAACTGTGAATATCGGTGATCGACAGAAGGGGAGGCTCAAGGCGAGCAGCGTGATTGACTGCGAGCCGAACCGTAAAGCTATTGCGGCTGCGCTCGAAAAACTCTACTCAGCCGATTTTCAGGCCGGTCTCGCCTCCGCGTTCAACCCTTATGGTAACGGCGGTGCCAGTGAAGCGATCGCCAAGGTACTTGCGGAGTACCCGCTGGAAAATATTCGCAAAAAAGCGTTTTACAATCTGTCAGCTAATGACTTCTCTTGAATCTCGGAGTAATCCATGAAGCCCTGGCGTAAAGCCCTAGTAAACAGCGACGTTACACTGGAACAGGCCATCGAAATTCTGGACAAGGCTGCCTTACGAATTGCGCTTGTGGTCGATTCAAACAATAAGCTGCTGGGCACGCTGACAGACGGCGACGTGCGCAGAGCGTTACTGAAACACTTACCGTTGGAAACGCCGGTTAATCAGGTGATGAACACCCAGCCCAAAACAGCAGAGCAGTCATGGACGGAGAGTCGTATTCTGTCGGTTATGGAACAGCATGAGTTACTGCAACTTCCTGTGGTTGATGCTGATCGTCGAGTTGTGGGACTGATCAACTTGCACGACGTACTGAACAAGCACCGCCACGACAACCCCGTCTTCCTGATGGCGGGCGGCTTTGGCACCCGCTTGCGGCCGTTAACGAACAACTGCCCCAAGCCCATGCTTAAAGTAGGTGACAAGCCCATCCTTGAACAAATCCTGCTGAACTTTGTCGAGGCCGGTTTCCATCGTTTCTACATATCCACCCACTATATGCCAGAAGTGATTCGTGACTACTTTGGTGATGGTGAGAAGTGGGGGATCAGCATTCAGTATGTATACGAAGATGAGCCTCTGGGGACAGGGGGAGCCTTGGGCCTGCTGCCGCACGATGAAATCAATCAGCCATTATTCATGATGAACGGCGATCTGTTGACCTCCCTGAACCTGCATAGCTTCTTGGAGTTCCACGAAACCCACAATGGTGTCGCCACCATGTGTGTGCGGGAATATGAGCACCAGGTGCCTTACGGCGTAATCACCAGTGAAGGTACTCAGATTAAGTCTATGATTGAAAAGCCGATTCATCGGTTTTTTGTAAACGCGGGAATCTACTTGTTGGCCCCTGAGTTGGTAAAAAGTGTGGAGCCTGGCACTCGTGTTGACATGCCAACCCTGTTGGAGCAACAGATTGAGGGCGGAAAGACTGTGAATATGTTCCCGATTCATGAGTACTGGTTAGATATTGGGCGCATGGACGATTTTCATAAAGCCCAAATGGAAGTGCAGGATCGATTGAATGGCTGATACAGGCGATATTCTGATTGTTATTCCCGCTCGAGGTGGCAGTAAGCGCCTGCCCCGTAAAAACGTACTGCCGCTGGCAGGGAAGCCACTGATCTGCTGGACGATTGAAGCGGCGCTGGAGGCCAGGCTCAATGCAAGGATCATGGTAAGCAGCGATGATGAGGAAGTTCTGACAATCGCCCAGCGATACCAAAGCGAGGGTGTAATTGCCTATAAACGGCCTGATGAGCTGGCTAGCGATACCGCCTCCACCGCTGATGTGTTGATTGATGCAGTTAAAGTCGAGCAGGCGGCAGGTCACGATCCGAAAACAATAGTGCTCCTGCAGCCCACATCGCCCCTTCGTAATGCTGAGGATATTCGGGCGGCTTTGGATGTTTATCGGAAAGGTGGGTGTGAAGATACGGTTGTGACGGTATGTGAGGTAGATCATCCTACCGCCTGGGTTGGGACTATAGGTGAGGGCTCGAGACTTGAGGGCATTGATCTTTCTGGGAAACGCTCGCAGGATTATCCTAAGGAGTACCGGTTGAATGGAGCTGTTTATGTAGTGCAGTCTCACTTAGTGCTGAATTCGGGTTCACTTTTTACTGAGTGTTTAAACGCTTCGGTTATGCCGAGGCTGCGGTCACAGGATATTGACGAGCTCGCTGATCTTCGGTTTTGTGAGAGTTTGATTTGAATAAAAATCTCAATGCAGAAAATTCTGTTAGTGCAAGTCGATATCTGAACAGTAGCCAACATCTCGAATTTGACTGCTCGGCGACGAAAAATGAGTTTACTCTCAGATATTAGAGAAGTTATACAATGGGTGGGCATCACTAAATATGCGCTAATGGTAATAATCGGTAGTAACGCGATTGTACAATCGAGAACTCCTGATCCGTTACTTTTTTGCACGATATGAGCCATAGCGTGTGGCAAACTCCAAGTGCAACACCGGGTCTGGTAAACGACTGAAGGGGTACTAGGATTCGCTTTATCAGATCGATAAATTCCTCCAGCGGCGCCCAACTCGTCGTGACTGAACTCTAATAAGTTGTTTTCCTTTGGCATGTGTTGGCGCAAAGCACCACTGGTATTTTGGTTGATCCTCGCTACCAAGGTCTATGTAAGTCTTCGAAACAGATCACTGTTCCGGTTATTTGGGAATTCTTGGAGTGGCTCGCTTGTCATACCGGGGTAATGATATTGCTTTTTTTCAAAAATGATACTCGACTAGAGAGCGCGGTAGTTAGTTTTGAGTCCGTGTATTAATTTCAATTTGTGGTCTTTTGAAATATGAAATTCTTAGCAAGAGCTTTTGGCTGATGATTTTCTACGTCATATTTGCGTTGCTAATGATGTTCTTCTCAAAAACTCGAGTTGCAAGTTTATTTGTAATTCTATTCTGTTTTTCATTGCTTTCAGGATTACTAGTTGGTGTAAATTTTGGGTTCGATTCTGGGGATTCTATCGAGGTTCTATTTATTTGTCTTATGCTCGCGCCTTTCTATCTGACATTAAACTTGTTCAAGGGGCGGGGACTTTCAAGAACCTTCATTAGAAAGAAGACGCATTCTGTGTATTGGTTTGTGGCCTTGATATCTGCGATTTTCTTGTTTATTAACTTGTATGTTTTATATAAATCAATAGGATACTATTTTTCTATTGGGGTAACCGTTGGAGAGTATAATAATAGTGGTGGTGCGGAGAGCTTTCTAACTGAAAGAGTTTCACCGGTTCTGTTTGGTCTAATTAGTGCTGCGAGTCCGCTGGCATACGTAAGCTTAGGCGCACATTTCATCTTCTTGGTAAGAGGGGAAAAATTAAAAGCCGCTGTGGCTTTTATTGGATCATTATCTATAGTTGTTTTCTCTTTGCTAGAGTTGGCAAGAAGTGGTGTTGTGCTTTATATCTTAATTTATTTTGGTTTGCTTCTTTATGTATATGATGTTTTACCGTTTAATCAGAGAGCTTCGCTCATAAAAATTGTTTCATTTTTTTTCTTGTGCCTTTTTTCTATTTTAATTTGGGTGTCGTTTTCTAGATTTGATGTTTACGTTTATCAAGGGGCGGGGTTCATATCAAACCCTGCGCTTTATTCAATATTCCATTATTTGTCTCAGTGGTTGGTCAACGGAGTTGAAATAATAAAAGTTTTTAGTGTAGAGAATATCATGTTTGGAAGCAATTTTTCTTATATTCCAAATCGAGTTTTGTCTGCTTTTGGTGGAGAGCCTGCGGATATTCTGGCCAGGAGGTTGAATGCATATGGAATGTACGCGACAAAATTTAACGGGATGCCGGCAATTTTATTATATGACTTTGGGTTTCTTGGCGCGCTTCTGTACTCGTGGATTTTCTATGCATTATCCTACTTGATAATTAAGGGATCTAGACGACTTGAGTTCAAAGTATTCGCATTCTTGATGATTTTTCCAATGATTGCGATGTTTTTTCAAGGCGTGGTCTATATATCAGGGTACCTGAATGTTGCTATTATTTATATGATGCTAGTATATTTGGTGTCGAGAATAAGAGTTAGAATTTGGAATTAGCTTTCATGAAGACTTGCATTTTTTTTGCTCAAACCCCCTATCAGGTAGTGGTTTCTCTCTCGATGTCTTATTCGCTAATAAAAGAGGAGCTATGTCGAGTTATTATAATTGATGATACTGTAAATAAACAGCTTTTTAAAAATAGGCACTTGCTGGCGGGTGTGTTAGAGGTTGCGTTTATATCCGAAATTCCGAGCCATTTTTTTTATAAGAGATCTTTTTTGGCAGTATCTGAAGTTAAGTATCTTGTAAATAATTTAAGTGTTGAGTCTGTTAACGTTAATCTTTATATTTTTAAAAATCATGATCCTGTTGCTAATTATCTTTCACGGTGGGTTCATGATCGTTATGGCACGGTCTTTTTGGTTGAGGAAGGTTTGTCTATTTACAAGTCGGGGAGAGGTGTTAGTCTCTCTAGGGTAATGATAAATACAATTAAACGGGTTTTCGTAAGGCTGGTTACTGGAGCAGATATAAATTTCAAATTTGGCGTTTCGAAATACATTGATATTGTTATTTCTCGAGACCCTGAAGCACTTAAAATATATAGGCCTGATATCGTTGTGGGTGTAAATAAAAAGGAGTTTTTATATTTGGGTTTTGATTTTAAAAATCTTGTTTCAGCTATATTTCTATCAGACGATATATTGTTAACCGATAAGTACCGTCAAAAGAAAGTAGTGGTGTATCTAGGTCAGCCACTATCAGAGTTGAGAATAGTTTCATGGGAGGAGGAAAAAAGAGTTATCGAAGTTTTTCTTGCCGCGGCAAGATCGCTAAATGTAAGTGTGGTTTGTAAACTACACCCTCAAGAGAATAAGATTAAATATCAGAAAATTGGGTTCTCTGACATAATTTATTCCGACGTTCCGAGTGAAGTTTTGTTTTCAGGGATGACAGAATTTATAACTTGCTCTTTCTTTTCGAGTGGAACATACACTGCGTCATTAGAGCTCGGCGCGCCAGGCATTTATTTGTATCGACTCGCAAATATTGATGTTAATGTTCCATTTAATGATAGGGTTTTTATCCCGAAAATAGAATCTGAAGTTAATGGTGCTGTTAAGTCTGCTCTTTCGATATTAAAATAAAAAACCAATCTGGGGATTTTGTTTGGTATTAATGATTTTTAATTAAAAATAGTTTCGCAGGTTAATTAATATGTTTAAAGATATAAAATCGTTGGATTGTACGCTTAGAGATGGTGGTTATTATAATAGATGGGACTTTAATTCTGAGCTGGCTCAAGAATATATTGCAGCAATGGATGCTGCTGGCGTAGATATTATTGAGATTGGTTTTAGATCTTTGATTAATGAAGGATATAAAGGTGCTGTAGCTTATACTTCCGATGAATTCCTTGAAGGTCTAAAAATACCCGTTGGGATGTCCATAGGTGTGATGGTTAATGGCAGCGAGCTGGCCTGTCAGGACGCGCAGGAGGCAGACCTTTGTTCCCTGTTCCCGCTTCCAGCAGACAAAGCCCGTTTTAGTCTCGTTCGTATTGCCTGCCACGCCCACGAGTTCAAAGACGTACTTCCTGCCGCTAACTGGCTAAAGAATCGTGGTTATCAGGTTGGATTCAACCTGATGCAGGTTGCGGATAGGTGCCAGTCAGACGTCGTTGATTTGGCAAGAGAGGCTTCTAGATATCCTATAGATGTGTTGTACTTTGCAGATTCTATGGGTGGGATGAGCCCAGAACATGTGCGGCAGGTAATTGGGTGGATACGGCAGGGGTGGTCTGGTCCTTTGGGTATCCATACCCACGATAATATGGGCTTGGCGCTTCAGAACTCGCTGATGGCGCTCAATGAGGGGTGTACCTGGGTTGATTCGACAGTCACCGGAATGGGCCGTGGGCCGGGCAATGCAAGAACTGAGGAACTGGTAATTGAAATCGCGGAACGGCGCGGTTCTTCAGTCAATATGGTTCCACTCATGCGCCTCATAAGGGAACACTTCAAGCCAATGCAGGAGCGTTACGGGTGGGGAACCAACAGTTATTATTACCTGGCAGGAAAGTACTCCATCCACCCTACCTATATTCAGGAGATGCTGAACGACTCAAGGTACGACGAAGAGGATATCCTGGCGGTTATTGAACACCTCAGGGTTGAGGGTGGGAAGAAGTTTAGTCTTAATACTCTTGATGCGGCCCGACACTTTTATCAGGGTGAACCCACAGGTAGTTGGGACCCATCCTCCATGATCAAAGGGCGCGAAGTTTTCCTTCTTGGTTCAGGCCCCGGTGTGTTGCATCATCGTGGAGCCATTGAGTCTTACATTCGCCGCAAGAATCCCCTTGTTGTTGCCCTCAATACTCAATCTGGAATAGCCGCTGAGCTTATCGATGTGCGTGTAGCCTGTCATCCTGTTCGGTTGCTCGCAGATTGTGAGGCTCACAACCAGCTGCCTCAGCCTTTGATAACGCCTGTCTCCATGTTGCCGGAGGACGTAAAGGAATCACTTGCTGGCAAGCGAACTCTGGATTTCGGCCTGAAAGTTGTGCCAGATGGTTTCGAGTTTGGTCAATATTGTTGTTCTGTTCCGAATTCGTTGGTCGTAGCCTATGCGCTGGCCGTTGTCACCAGCGGCAAGGCTGAGCGGGTTCTTATGTCAGGCTTTGACGGTTACGGCGCGGATGATCCAAGAAGCCAGGAAATGCAAAGTCTTTTGTCGCAATATCAGGCCTGTCCAGAAGCTGTGCCGTTAGTCGCGGTGACACCTACTCGGTATACGCTCCCTGCTCAATCAATTTATGCCCTGTGAGGAAGAGATGAGAACAGTCGTTATTATCCCTGCCCGGTTTGCTTCCAGCCGCTATCCGGGAAAGCCGCTTGTTCCCTTGCTGGGAAAGCCGATGATCCTTTGGGTGGCGGAACTTTCAGCCAAGGCAGTTGGCTTGGAAAACGTCTACATAGCGACTGAGGATAATCGTATTGCAGAGGTTGTTGCCGCGGCTGGGTTCCAAGCGGTGATGACCAGCGGGCGGGCTTTGACAGGCACCGACAGGCTTGCTGAAGCGGCAGAACAGATTGAAGCGGATATCTTCATCAATGTGCAGGGGGATGAGCCACTGGTGAATCCGTCCGATATTATCCGTGTAGGCGAGGCCAAGGCGGCGAATATAGATGCTGTGGTGAACGGTTACAGTTGGGTCTCAGACCAGGAAAACCCTGGCAACGTCAACATTCCCAAGGTTATCACCAACGAGGCTGACGAGTTGGTCTACATGTCTCGTGTCGCTTTGCCAGGCTACAAAGACCCTGATAACGCACCGGCAAGGTATAAGAAACAGGTGTGTATCTATGCATTTACCGGTGATGAGCTTAATGCCTTTCGCAAGTTCGGGCGGAAAAGTGAGCTTGAGCATTGTGAAGATATCGAGATCCTGCGATTTCTGGAATTGGGCAAGCGCATCCTCATGATTGAAACCCAGCCGGGTAGCCTCGCTGTGGATGTTCCAGAGGATGTCGCTGGAGTAGAGCTGGCCCTGAAGCGGAAGCATGGTTTGTGAAAACAGAAGGTTATAGCAGTCTGATTTTTGACTGTGACGGGGTGGTGCTGAACTCGAATAGGGTAAAAACCAAGGCTTTTTATGAAGCGGCGCTGCCCTATGGCACAGGCCCAGCACAGGCATTGGTTGATCATCATGTGGCGCATGGCGGTGTCTCTCGTTACCGGAAGTTTGAGTATTTCCTGAATCAGCTTGTGCCTCCGGATGCTATCGGGCCGGGCCTCGAGGAGTTGCTTGATGTATACGCTCGCAAGGTTCGCGAGGGCCTGATCGAATGCGAAGCAGACTCCGGATTATTTGAGTTGCGCGAACAAACCCCCTCAACATCCTGGTTCATCGTTTCTGGCGGTGACCAGGCTGAGTTACGGGAAGTATTTTCTGAAAAAGGGTTGGATCATTTATTTGATGGCGGTATCTATGGCAGTCCCGATACCAAGGATGAGATTCTGGCCCGTGAATTACGAGCAGGGCGCATTGTGAAGCCCGCCTTATTTATCGGGGATAGCCGATATGACCACGAGGCTTCTGTTAGCGCAGGGTTAGATTTTTTATTTGTCAACCAGTGGACTGAGTTTGCCGGGTGGGAATCATACTGTGATAAACATAATGTTGAATTTGTAGTCAGTTTGGGCGACTTGCTATGATTCCGGAATCAACTTCCCCTATAATTTGGTGTTGTCTTGGTAGATAGAATGAATTACTTATACCTTACCCGTTCGGGCCTGAAGCAAGTCCAAGCTACCGGGGAAATGGAAAGTATTTCGACCGATACCTGCTACACGGAGGATTTCATTGATCGCCTGAATAATCATGATTTTGAAGGGCTTTCTGATTATTCAAATGAGATTTTTCTTTACCATTATGTCAGGTTGCTAGAGTTTTCTGAGATTCTGAAATCTAGCGACTGCTCGCGGTATAGTTTTTTTGCTCGGCTCCTCGATAAGAATCTTTTTATTAAAGCGAAGGCTGAAACCGGTCATCAGGTTTCACTAATAATCCGGCTTCTAACGACGGTTTCATCATTTTTTCTATTTGTTTTTTCCTTTTTTGCGATAATTTTCCTGGCTTTTCTTCTGCCATTCTATCTTGTCAGACGAAAAGAACCTGATAGCACGTTAGCATTTGATGCTGGTAGGCGAGTTGTCTTTCTGATCAGATCTAAGGCCGCCTTTCAGAAGTGTAGGCTAAGTATAGAAAGAGCCATATCAGCAGTGACGCTTGTAGATAACTTTGGTGGGCTCAGTGTTCCCGGGATTTCTATATACTCGGTTGTGTGTCGTAGGAATATTCTAAAAATATCCGTAATCTCCGCTTTTCACGCATTAAGGGATATCAGAGATTTCCTAAAGGACGGCAGGTTTATGCTAGGGAACTCTTGTGCTCTTGCGCTGTTCCCGGGCTATGTTAAACGCATTGCACACAAAGCCGTTTACGAATCATGCCTGGATGAGGTTGTTCGGTTGTTTCCATGCGCGGTCTTTTACACAGGAGATAAAGACGATCGCTTCGCTTTGCTTCAGACCAGAGTATGTCATCGAGAGAAAAAGGAGCTTGTTTGTTTGCCCCATGGGCTTGAATATGGGTTTCGATTTCCTGGTGGGTTAGCGGGTACCACTTTCTATTGTTTTACGCCGGAGGCCGCCAGTTTTCTAAACAGGCTATACGACGAAGATAAGTTTCTTTATGCAGATTCCGTGGTCGATGCAATGTACGGTGTTGGTAGTGAGAGTAAGTTTTCGGAACCGATTGAACGGGTTTGTTTTTTTTCGGAACCTCGAGATCCTGAAGTAAACTATCAGATTATAAGTGAGCTTGTTGAAAGAGGTGTTACGGTTTTTGTTAAATTGCATCCTCTTGAAGCTGCAAGTGATTATAAACATCGTTTTCCTAACGTTGAACAAATAGAAGATCTTGACGAAGCTATGCGCTCCTCAGTGTGTATTGCCAGAAAATCGACAATACTGTTAGAGGCCTCCAGAAGAGGGGTAAAAGCGATCGCTTCATTGGTCAACGATAAAGACCGAGTTTATGTAATGAGGATTTTCCCATCCTTGGGTTCCGAGAATATTTTTAAAGCTTTTACATTTGATGAACTTCAAGAACTTCTCTGATTGTCCATGTTTTCAGATCGAAGTTTACGAAATCAGAAATACATGACTTTGGGGTATTAGAGTGTTTCGTAATAAAATTTTGCTGATAACCGGTGGCACCGGCTCTTTTGGAAATGCTGTTCTCAGCCGCTTTCTGGATACGGATATTGAAGAGATTCGCATCTTCAGCCGGGATGAGAAGAAACAGGACGACATGCGTAAGCGCTACGCCAACCCCAAACTCAAGTTTTATATTGGCGATGTACGGGACTACAACAGCATTCTGAATGCTACCCGTGGGGTGGATTTCATATTCCACGCTGCAGCGCTCAAGCAGGTGCCATCCTGCGAATTTCATCCCATGGAGGCGGTGAAAACCAATGTGATCGGCACCGAAAACGTGCTGGAAGCGGCTATCCAGAATGAAGTGAAGCGGGTAGTGTGCCTGAGTACGGACAAAGCGGTATACCCAATCAACGCCATGGGTATTTCCAAGGCCATGATGGAAAAGGTAATGGTGGCCAAGTCCCGCAATGTGGACCCGGACAAAACCGTTATCTGCGGTACACGCTACGGCAACGTGATGGCATCTCGTGGCTCGGTAATTCCGTTGTTTGTGGATCAGATTCGTGCCGGACAATCCCTCACCATTACCGACCCGAACATGACCCGCTTCATGATGACCCTGGCCGATGCGGTGGACCTGGTGCTATACGCCTTCGAACACGGCAGTAATGGTGACCTGTTTGTACAGAAGGCCCCCGCGGCCACCATCGAAACCCTGGCCCGGGCGCTGACCGATCTGGTCGGCAAGCCGGACCACCCCATCAATGTGATTGGTACCCGCCACGGTGAAAAGCTGTTTGAAGCCCTGCTCAGCCGGGAAGAAATGGCCTGTGCCCAGGATATGGGGGAGTACTACCGGATTCCACCGGATCTTCGGGATTTGAACTACGGCAAGTTTGTGGAGCAGGGGGAGGAGAAGATCTCCCACACCGAGGATTACAACTCCCACAACACCGAGCGCCTGGATGTGGCCGGCATGCAAACCTTGCTGCGCAAGCTGGAATTCATTCGTGCCCTGGAACGGGGTGATTACCAGAGCCCGGAGGACTGATTGATGAAAGTACTGGTAACCGGCGCCAACGGTTTTATTGGCAAGAACCTGCAAATGCACTTGCAGGAGAAAGGTGGTTTTGAGGTGTTGCCCTTCACCCGGGAACATACCGAGCAAGACCTGCCCGGCCTGCTGGAAGGTGTGGACTGGATAGTGCACCTGGCCGGCATCAACCGTCCGCAGGACCCGGCCGAATTTACCACCGGCAACGCCGGGCTGACCCAGGCTTTGTGTAACGCAGTGCAGGCCACAAGCCGGAGTATTCCAATTATCTACAGCTCCTCGATTCAGGCGGAGCGTGATAACGACTACGGCACCAGTAAGCGCGAAGCGGAAGAGGCCCTGCTGGCCCTGAATAAAGCCACTGGTAACCCTGTTTACATATATCGCCTGCCTAACGTGTTCGGCAAATGGGCGCGGTCTGATTACAACTCGGCGGTGGCGACCTTCTGCCACAACATAGCCCGGGATTTACCGGTACAGATTAACGATCCGGATGCGGTGATCAATCTGGTGTATGTGGATGATGTAGTCGCCAGCTTCCTATCCCTGCTGGGCGGCGAGCCACAGAACGGCCCCTTTGTTGAAGTGGAGCCGGTATACCAGATTACGGTGGGCGAGCTGGCCAGCCAGCTGACCCGCTTCAAAGCCACCCGCGATAACCTGATTACTGAGCCGGTGGGTACCGGGCTGGTGCGGGCGCTGTATTCCACCTACGTAAGCTATCTGCCACCGGAGCGCTTTACCTACACCGTGCCCCAGCACGGCGACGAGCGTGGCGTGTTTGTGGAAATGCTGAAAACCCCTAGCGCCGGCCAGTTTTCCTTCTTTACCGCCCACCCGGGCATCACCCGTGGCGGCCATTACCACCACTCCAAAACTGAGAAGTTTTTGGTGATCAAAGGTAAGGCGTGCTTCCGCTTCCGCCATATGCTCACCGGGGAGTTCTACGAGCTGTTCACTGACGGCACGAAACCGGAGATTGTGGAAACCGTACCCGGCTGGACCCACGACATCACCAACGTGGGTGACGAGGAGCTGGTGTGTATGCTCTGGGCCAATGAAATTTTTGACCGGGATAACCCGGACACCTTCGCCTGCCCAGTGGGTACCGAAGCCTGAACGACTCTGGAATTACCATGAAAAAACTGAAAGTCATGACCGTGGTCGGCACCCGGCCGGAGATTATTCGTTTGTCCCGGGTGATGGCCAAGCTGGACGAGTATTGCGAACACATTCTGGTACACACCGGCCAGAACTACGATTTCGAGCTGAATGAAATCTTCTTCCAAGACCTGGGTATCCGCAGGCCGGACCACTTCCTGAGTGCTGCTGGCGCCAGCGGTGCGGAAACCATCGGCAACGTGATTATCGCGATGGACAAAGTGCTGGCGGAAGTTCAGCCGGAAGCGCTACTGGTGCTGGGCGATACCAACAGCTGCATGGCGGTGATTCCCGCCAAACGACGCAAGATTCCCACCTTCCACATGGAAGCTGGAAACCGCTGCTTTGATATGCGGGTACCGGAAGAGATCAACCGCCGCATTGTGGACCACACGGCAGACATCAACCTGACCTACAGCACCATCGCCCGGGATTACCTGTTGCGTGAAGGACTGCCACCGGATCGTGTGATCAAAACCGGCAGCCCGATGTTTGAAGTGCTGAACCACTTCCGTGAGGGTATTGAAGTCTCTGACGTGCTGGAACGGCTGGGACTGGAAGAAGGCCAGTTCTTTGTAGTGAGTGCCCACCGGGAAGAGAACGTGGATTCCGACAGAAACTTCCTGGCCCTGGTCGACACCCTGAATGCAGTGGCAGAACAGTACGGTTACCCGGTGATTGTATCCACCCACCCCCGCACCCAGAAGCGGGTGGATGCCATGGGTGTGCAGTTCCATGGCAACGTGCGGCTGCTGAAACCGCTGGGCTTTAAGGATTACAACAAGCTGCAACTGAGCGCCAAAGCAGTGTTGTCTGACAGCGGCACTATCAGCGAAGAAGCCTCCATCCTCAACTTCCCGGCCCTGAACATCCGCGAAGCCCACGAACGCCCCGAAGGCATGGAAGAAACCGCCGCCATGATGGTGGGTCTGAGCACCGAGCGTGTGTTGCAGGGGCTGGCGATTCTGGAAAACCAGAGCCGGGGTGATGATCGCGCCATGCGGCTGGTGGCAGATTACAGCATGCCGAACGTGGCGGAGAAGGTGGTACGGATAATCCACAGTTATCGGGATTATGTGATGCAGACGGTTTGGAAGCAGTACTGAGCGCCCTGCATGACAACAATTCATTCCGGACGGCGAGATATCGCCATTATTAATCGCAGTTTTTGGCCTATATACCCGGTGATTGGTGAGGCTCTACTTAGGTTCTCTGAAAAGCTGTCGAACTCCTGTGCTGTGTCGGTCATCCTGCAGGATCATGCCGGCATCAAGGGGCATCTTGCCGAGCAGAAACGGGGTCGTGGTGTGGAGTTTCTTCCCGGCAAGGCGTGGTCAAGCTCATCCAGCGGCATTCTGATTAGGGCTTTGGACTCGGTCTATTTCATGTGTTGGGTTATCTATGCACTTTTGCGAACTCGCCCAAAGAAGGTCTATGTCTCCACTGACCCCCCCGTTCTGGTGCCGTTCGTTGTGATGATCTATGCCCGGTTGTTTGGCGCCAGATACATCTACCATTTGCAGGATATTCATCCTGAAGCGGCCAGAGTGGTGATGAAGGTTCAGCCATTGGTGTATCGCCTGCTGCGTTGGATGGACGGTATTACCATGCGCCGGGCGGAGGCGCTGATTACCATTACAGAGGAGATGGCAGAAGAGATTCGCCAGCGTTCCCACACAAAAGTGCCGATCTACGTCATCAGTAATCCTGCAGTCTCGTTTGATGAGGTGGATTCGCGCCTGGAGCGGGTCAGAGGTTTTTCATTCTGTGGTAACGCGGGCAGGTTACAGCGTATTCCATTGTTGATTGATGCGATAACGCAATATCTGCAGGACGGAGGCACTCTCA
>NZ_CAXBDN010000004.1:0-39472 GCF_963974375.1 uncultured Marinobacter sp. | reverse complement strand
CAAGTCGCCGTTTGCTCAGGTAATCCGCCGCACCGTTGCCCATCATCTCCCGGGTCAGCAGCTGCTCGTCCGAACCCCCGAGCGCAATCACCGGTTTCTCATTGCCCGCCACCGACAGGTACTGGAGATAACCCGGACCCGTGCCGGAATGAAAGGCTTCATCCCACAGCAATACATCGAAATGGGCGTGGTGAAGCAGATCACCGGCGTCGTCGGGATCAGGGCACCAGGTCATTTCCGGCACGAAATCACTGTGGTCCTGGAGCATGGCTCCATACCAGAGAAAATCGGTGTGCTCCCTGGCCAGAACCAGGACACGCAAGGTATCAGACTGCATAACGGGTGATAATTTCTCGCTCAATCCGGACGTTGCTATTCCGGGACTACATTTGGCACGGAATTCTGAATGGTGATCAGAGCTGTCGAATGTCTACCGCTCAAGATAGCGCAAAGCTGAAGAAGATACAGAAAATCCGCTGAGGTAGAATGGTGGCATTCTTCAATTTGGCCATCAGGTGAACTGTGTCACAACTCAATCCCCGGCAACGGGAAGCTGTCCGCTATATTGATGGCCCCCTGCTGGTGCTCGCCGGCGCCGGCAGTGGCAAGACCAGCGTGATAACCCGCAAGATTGCCTACCTGATTGAACAGGCCGGAATTCCCGGGCGACATATTGCGGCAGTGACCTTTACCAACAAGGCGGCTCGTGAAATGAAAGAGCGGGTCAGCAAACTGGTGGATCGACGCCAGGCCCGGGGCCTGACCGTATCGACCTTTCACAACCTGGGCATGAACATAATCCGGGAAGAAGTCGCCCATCTGGGCTACCACCCCGGGTTCTCCATCTTTGACGCAGAAGATGCCAAGGCACTGTTGCAGGACCTGATGATGCGGGAAGCCAGTGCCGACGCCGGCGATGAACTGGCCGACATCCAGATGACGATATCAGCCTGGAAGAATGCCATGCGCAGCCCGGAAGAGGCCTACAGCAAGGCAGCGGACGAGCGCGAGCAACGCATTGCCATTGTCTACAAGCGCTACCGGGAATACCTGAAAGCCTACAATGCCGTGGACTTCGACGATCTGATTCTGCTGCCGGTGCAGCTGTTCCGCACGGTGCCGGAAGTACTGCAGAAATGGCGACGGAAAATCCGTTATATGCTGGTGGATGAATATCAGGACACCAATCTGTGCCAGTACGAGCTGGTGAAACTGCTAGTGGCCGAGCGGGCCGCCTTCACCGTGGTTGGCGACGACGACCAGTCCATCTACGCCTGGCGCGGTGCCCGCCCGGAAAACCTGGTTCAGCTCAAGGACGACTTCCCCAGCCTCAAAATCGTCAAGCTGGAGCAGAACTACCGCTCCACCGCACGCATTCTGCGCTGTGCCAACCAGGTGATCGCCAACAACCCTCACGTTTTTGAAAAAGCCCTGTGGAGCGACCACACCATTGGCGACGAGCTGCGCATCGTGCGCTGCCGCAATGAAGATGCTGAAACCCAGCGGGTGGCCTCGGAGATTCTTGATCAGAAACTGAAAAACGGTCTGGATTTCCGTGACTTTGCGGTGTTGTACCGGGGCAATCACCAGGCCCGGCTGCTGGAAATGAAGCTCCAGGCATTTCAGATTCCGTACCGGATTTCCGGCGGCCAGTCGTTTTTCTCGAAAAACGAGATCCGGGACGCCATGGCGTACTTGCGGCTGCTCATCAATCCGGACGACGATGCCGCCTTTCTGCGGGTGGTCAACGTACCGCGCCGGGAAATCGGACCGCGCACCCTCGAACAGCTGAGCCACTATTCCCGCTCCAGGGATATCAGCATGTACCGGGCCCTGGGCGATATGGGTGCGCAGGAGCATGTCACCGAGAAGGGCCTGGACCGGCTACGGCGATTCCGCCACTGGATTGAGCACACCTGTCGCCGGTTACACGAGGAAGACCCGGTACCGGTCATCAAGCAGCTGTTTACCGACATCGAGTACGAAGAGTGGCTGCTTCAACATGCCGGCAGTTCCAAGCAGGCGGAGCGGCGGATGGAGAACATCTACTATCTGATCGATTCCATCCAGCGCATGCTGGACAACGACAAGGGCACCGCCAATGAAACCGGTATTGAAGACGCTATTACCCGGCTCATCTTACGTGACCTGATGGAGCAGCAGGAGGAGGAGGATGACAGCGACAAAGTGCAGTTGCTGACGCTTCATGCGTCCAAGGGGCTGGAGTTCCCCCATGTGTTCATCATGGGCCTGGAGGAAGAAATCCTGCCCCACCGCTCCAGCATCGAGGAAGGCAATATTGAGGAAGAACGACGGTTGATGTATGTGGGGATTACCCGTGCGCGGGAAACTCTGACCCTGACGTTTGCGGCACAACGGCGTCAGTACGGAGAAAAAACAGAAACCATACCCAGCCGGTTTCTCGACGAATTGCCGGAAGAGGATGTGCGCTGGGAAGGTACCGGTGACCTGGACGTTGAAGCCAACCAGAAGAAAGGAAAGGCCACGCTCAGCGCCTTGCTGGGTGACCTTGGCACCTGAGCCCGCCGGGCTCAGGGAATGCTTGTACTGTCAGAGATCGAGAGTACCGCTTGTTACAGCTCATCCACCATGTAGGTAACAGCGGCTTCAATATCATCGTCGGAGCAGGATCCGCAACCGCCTTTGGGGGGCATTGCGCCCAGTCCGTTGATGGCGTGAGAAACCAGTGTCTCGAGGCCCTGATCAACACGACCTTCCCAGGCAGAGGCATCACCGGTTACCGGAGCGCCAGCCACGCCTGCCGCGTGACAAGCCTGACAGGCTGAAGCATATACATCAGAACCAGAACGGGGGCCATCGTTGGAGGCTGCTGCAGGAGCTGCAGAACCGCAGTCGTCTCCCTGCAGGCAGACTTCACCAACCGGCGCGATACGCGCACGGATCTGATCTTCAACACTCGCCGTAACGACGCCAGCCGTCAAACCGAAGCCAACCAATACGGCGGCCAGGACTTTAATCATTCTCACCATGCACCTCTCATCAGAGCATTCATATTTGTATGTGGCGGCATTATAGCCGTTGCAGCCGGGCAAAAAAACCAACAACACGCTAAGATACGACCAGACAGTCCGAACAGGTTCCTCCGGAGACCCCATGCCGAGCCCCGAACACCCTTCACAACAATCCCCGAAACACTCATCAGAACAGGCTCCGGAGTCTCCCTGGCGGCGACCCTTGCTGATGACGGAATTCTCCGCGCTGGCACTGCTGATAGGCTCCATGGTGCTGTTATCACGCATGGGGAGCGAGTCCCAGCCCATCAGCCCCGCCTGGCTGATGATCCCGGCCACCGCCAGCCTGATTGTTTTCCTCAGTTTTCTGGGGCTGATGTATCAGCGCTGGGTAGCCGCCGCTGGAAACGCCGCACGCAGCCGGCGTCACCAGTGGTTGTTTGGCATCCTCGCGGTGGTTCTGGTTTCTTTCTGGGGGTACGCCGTCCTGGAAACCTGGCGAAGCCTGGCGGCCTGACCCAAAGAGCGGCTGGGCCGCAAGACACTGACCTGCGACAATGCCCTGGCCAAGACCTGAAACTTCATACACAGGGATGACCATGAATCTCCGGACCATTACCAACCACTGGCTCTGCCCTGCGCTTGCCTTGTTGCTCAGCGTGAGCGCCCTGGCCGATGAATCAGCCGACGACACCAATGACGAAGCCCTTGAGGAGACCATTGAGCAAGTGGTCGAAGAGGAAAACCCCGACAGCACTGACCGCAACGAGTCTCCCACCATGAATCAGGTGGTTGAGGATTATGCGGCCCGCGAGAGCCTGGCCAGCACGCTGATTGGTGGGTTCGTTCCCTACCAGCCTACTTACATCTTGCCGCTCACCTACATGCACGACGTCAACCAGTCGCCGGTCAGTCCACGAACGGGTGCGGCCGGTTACGATAACCAGATGAATCACGACGAAGCCAAGTACCAGATCAGTTTCCGGCTTCCCCTGCTGACAGGATGGCTGGACAACCGCACCACACTCTGGTTCGGCTATACCCAGAAATCCTTCTGGCAGTTCTTTAATTCGAAAGCCTCAAGACCGTTTCGGGAAACCAATTACGAGCCCGAGATTTTTCTGCGATACGCACTGAACTACGATATCGGACCGGGCCGCCTCACCGCGGTGACCGCAGGACTGAACCACCAGTCCAATGGCCAGTCCGAGCCCCGCTCCCGCAACTGGAACCGGATCAAGGGTAGTGTGCTTTACACATACGACCGCTGGCTGTTCAGTGTTTCACCCTGGTACCGGTTACCGGAAAACCGCAATGAAGACGACAACCCCGACATCCACCGCTACCTCGGTTACGCCGAGTATCTTGCGGTCTATAAATGGCGTGAGGACCATACCTTATCCATCAGGGCCATGAATAACCTGCAGTCGGACAACAAGACATCGGTGGAGCTGGGCTACAGCTTCCCCATTGGTGATACCCTGAAGGGATTTGTGCAGTACTACAACGGCTATGGTGAAAGCCTGATCGACTACAACGTACGCATTCACCGCATCGGCATCGGCATCATGCTGAACGACTGGCTGTAGAGCCAGGCCGTCCGGCATGGCCGACCGCGTCAGCTGTTCAATCGATCCATTGCGGACAACAGCTCGGCGGTTTTTGCTTCCATCAGTGGTCGGTCCGCCCGAGACTCCACGTTCAGGCGAACCACCGGCTCGGTGTTGGACATCCGCAGGTTAAATCGCCATTCAGCGTATTCCACACTGAGACCATCCACATAGCTGACGGACAATGCCGAAGGGCCGTAGCTTTCCTCGATTGCCCGGATCACCCTGGCCGGTTCTGCAATGGTCCTGTTGATCTCTCCGCTGGCCGGATAGGCCTCAATCCGGGCGTCAATCAGCGATGACAGCGTCTGCCCCGACTGGCACAGGCGCTCAGCGATCAGTAACCAGGGAATCATCCCGCTGTCGCAGTAGGCAAAATCCCGGAAGTAATGGTGGGCGCTCATTTCGCCGCCGTAGACCGCATCTTCATCCCGCATGCGCTGCTTGATAAACGCGTGGCCGGTTTTGCTCTCGATGGCCTCACCCCCGGCCTCCTTGACCAGTTCTATGGTATTCCAGATCAGACGAGGGTCGTGGATCACCTTGCCGCCACCGGTCTTGCGCAGGAACTGATCGGCCAGCAGCCCGACAATATAATAGCCTTCAATGAACCGGCCATTCTCATCGAAAAAGAAGCAGCGGTCGTAATCGCCATCCCAGGCAATGCCCATGGCGGCTTTGCTGGCAATCACCGCATCCGCTGTGGCAGCGCGGTTTTCTTCCAGAATCGGATTGGGGACCCCGTTGGGAAAGTGACCATCCGGCTGGTGATGCACCTTGATGAACTCGAAGGGCAGGTGCTTCTCCAGCATATCCACCACCAGCCCGGCGCCGCCGTTACCGGCATTCACCACAATCTTCATGGGCTTGAGGGAACTGCCATCGATGTAGCCCAGCAAATGGTCGATGTAGGCATCGGCCACTTCCAGGGTTTCATATCTGCCCTGCTTCGGAGCATCCCCAAACGGCTCGGGCACCCGGTCACGAATATCATTGAGACCGTTATCGGAGCTTATGGGCCGGGATTCCGGACCCACCATCTTCATGCCGTTGTGGTCCCGGGGGTTGTGGCTGGCAGTCACCATGATGCCGCCATCCATACCATAATGACTGGTTGCGAAGTACACCTGCTCGGTACCGCACAAGCCGATATCAAACACATCCGCGCCTGCCGCCATCAGGCCTGAACTCAGGGCCTCGGTAATCTCATGGCTGGACAGACGGATGTCGTAACCCACAATCACTTTTTTGGCGCCGGTCACAGCCACATAGGCCCGGCCGATACGCTCCGCCAGATCCGGATTCAGCTGATCCGGCACGCGGCCGCGCAGGTCGTAGGCTTTAAAACAGGATAAGTCCATTTCGGTTCTCCCAGTTGTTCGGCAGGTCTGTTTTTTTCTCGGATCGGTGCCGTGAAATAGCACGCAACATCCGGGCCTATTCTAGCGCCCCGACTGTGACAACAGCAGCAACAACCTGAACAATGACAAATAAGACACGGGGCAGCCAGGTGCCCCGCTGACAGAAAAGGTGGTAACAGCCGTCAGAAAAGGCCG
This sequence comes from uncultured Marinobacter sp., assembly GCF_963974375.1. Taxonomy (GTDB): domain Bacteria; phylum Pseudomonadota; class Gammaproteobacteria; order Pseudomonadales; family Oleiphilaceae; genus Marinobacter. Next base: position 33,313 of record NZ_CAXBDN010000004.1, on the reverse strand, counting down.
TTTATTCGGCAGCAGACGACTGCAGCTGAATGTAGTTTTGCAGGCCCATCTGGCTGATCATCTCCAGCTGGGTTTCGAGGAAATCGATGTGCTCTTCCTCGCTGTCGAGAATGCTCCGGAACAACTCACGGCTGGTGAAGTCCTGAACTTGCTCGCAGTAAATCACGGCGTCCTTCAGGTCTTTGTGCGCAATCATTTCCAGCTTGAGATCGCACTCCAGCATTTCCTGAACGTTCTCACCAATCATCAGTTTGTTGAGATCCTGAAGGTTCGGCAGCCCTTCCAGGAACAGGATGCGCTCGATCAACTGGTCGGCGTGCTTCATCTCGTCAATGGATTCTTCGTATTCTTTTTCCGCCAGCCTGGTGATGCCCCAATCCTTGTACATGCGGGAGTGAAGAAAATACTGATTGATGGCGGTCAGCTCGTTGGCCAGCACCTTGTTGAGAAACTGGATAACCTTTTTGTCGCCTTTCATGCTCTAACCTCTGATAAATTGAGTTGCACCAAGGATAGCGCCAAAGCCACCAATAAAAAATCGCAGAGGGGAATCGTTGTCAGTACTGGCAGGGGCGCTGCACCAGAAGCCGGGCCTTCAGGCGGGCTGCGCCAGCATATTGGCCATGCTCAGGTAGTCCGGTGTCCGGCTTTCCCGCAAAATTTCGCGAGCGGTGCAGGCACAACGTCCACACTGGCGACCAACGCCCAGCTCTTTGCCCAGCTGACGCATGGACGACACGCCGTTTTCAGCGGCTTCGCGAATGTCACGATCGGTAACTCCGGTGCAGAGGCAGACATACATAGAGCGAATCTCACAGCCAATTAAACTTAGTGATAAGTATTGTCATTCGCAAGCGTAAATTCAAGCGATTTCTGCAACTGTCTTCAAAAAAGTCCCTGGACCATCACCGAACGAAGACTCCCATCCTGGACTCCATAGCGTTACACTTCCGCCCTCTGCCCCGTTACGGCCCGCTGTCAGCACGTTAACGAACAGGCAACCCAAAGCAAACGGAGCGACCCATGGCCCTCAAAGCCACTGTCTTCAAGGCAATCCTCAACATTGCCGATATGGACCGGCATTACTACGCTGACCATCATCTGACCATCGCCAGACATCCGTCCGAAAACGACGAACGCATGATGGCCCGGTTGCTGGCTTTTGCCCTCAACGCCAGTGACAGCCTGGAGTTCACCAAGGGCCTGAGCACCGACGACGAGCCGGATCTGTGGCAGAAAAGCCTGAGTGACGAGATCGAGCTCTGGATTGAGCTGGGACTGCCCGACGAGAGCCGGCTACGCAAAGCCAGCAACCGCGCCAGAAAGGTCCTGCTCTACACCTACGGCGGCCGGGGCGTACCGGTGTGGTGGGAGAAAAATCGCGGCAAGCTGGCCCGATTTGCCAACATGACCATCATTAACCTGCCCCAGGACGAGGTCGAGGCGCTGGCGCAACTGGCGGATCGCAACATGAATCTGCAAATCAACATCCAGGATGGTGAAGTGACCGTGAGCAGCAACGATGCCCTGGTCACTCTGACCCCTGCCCCGCTGAACTGAAGCCGCCATTGGTCGCAAAGCCGTAATATATCCTTACCACCAGAAGCCTTCGAAGGTGGGTGGCGGGTATTCCAGACGGAAGCCGTTGCGGGCCAGCAACCCCACCAGTTCCTCAATATCCGCCGGATTCAGGAACGCCCCCAGCGCCACCCGGGTATCCCGGTGCGACAGAAACAATCGCGGCGGCGCCCATTCCTGGGGTGCTGGCTCCAGCTGAACCCGGGTATAGCGGCGCGGCAACGCCAGTTGTGACTCCCTGCGATGATAACGGCCCTTTTCCAGGGTGAGCGTCTCAACACCGATGTCCAGAACCTCCTGCCGCCAGCACTTGCGTGCCGCAACATAAAGCCCCACCGCCAGCGCCGTCAGCTCAATGCCGGCAAAGGGCAGCACCAGCCAGGCACCGGCAAACACCATAAGGACGACCACCAGCATTGACACTGCCACCAGCCCCAGCCACACCAACACTATGCCACGCCAGCTGATCGACCGGTTTGGCGTCAGCAACAGGCGGATACCCTCCTCACTGGGCAGTCGCGTAATCATCAGATCTCCCGACAGTTGGCTCCTTGTTGAATGTAGCTGAGCCCGACTGGAATTCTATACGTCGCAGAAAGGGTTCCGAATCAATCTGTGGGGCTGGACAGTTCATCACTTCGCACGTAAGATTGCGCACTCGAAATTAACGCACTGTCGTCAGTCTCGAATGCGCCCGTAGCTCAGCTGGATAGAGCGCTGCCCTCCGGAGGCAGAGGTCAGAGGTTCGAATCCTCTCGGGCGCGCCATGAATATCAAGGACTTGCGTGAAAACGCAGGTCCTTTTTTTTGGCTTGTGCCCAAATGGTGCCCTGCCAGTGCCCAGCACTTTTTCACAGATTAGCCTCCGATCTTTTTCCTGACCTTTGCCCGGTTTGGCAAGCCAGACGAATTAGGCACGAATATTGATCGATAATTTCGACTACAGTCGCCTTAATATTTGAGTGCTAAACAACGCCTCAAGATGCTTCTCTAGGGTTTCCGGGATACTTCCCCCTTGGATTATTACGCCCGCCTCCATGTTTTTTTCCATTGCGTGGCCGGTTAGATTAGCACTGGTTATAAAGCATATTCTTCCATCAGCAACGGCAACTTTTGCGTGAACGCGCCCCCCCACAAATGCCTCTTGCTTTTCGTGCCATGCATAAAAGTTGGCGCAAGGGACAAGTGTTCTCATCCTACCAATTGCGTCGAATGAGATGCTGCCTCCCTGATCTTGCGACAGCTCAAGAACCATAGAGATGACTACTCCCCGATCATTTGCCGCATTCAAAGCCTTTACCACGGAAGAAATGTCATAAGCCACAAAACTGGTAATGAGCAAAGAGCGCTCTGAGGAATTGATAACCTGTATAAGCGCCTGCTCTGTTTTGCGCGCAGATACAAAAGGGGTCGTGGGCCCAGTCCATACGAGTTCAGAGGATTGCTCGGTTGCAGCCCTGGTGTAGACGTGGCTTGCAGAGAGAAGCATTAATGCCAGCTCATCAGAGTTGACAGTGGTTCTTTCCCAAGTCAGTGCAAGTTGCTCGACGACAGCGCTGGCCGCCGGAGTTCCTACTACACCCCGCATTGTAGTTGCCGCCTTGCTAGGATCGGTTCGACGAACACGAGCGGCAACAGCCTGCACCTTCTCCGGTGAAACTAGGGATACAAGGGCCGCAATTGCATTTAACAGTTCATCCATGTCAAAAGCCCTTAAAAAATGCAGCTTCGGCGCTCTCGATAGTCGGCACTAAAAGGGACCGATCCAGATAACGATTACCCCGCTCACACGAAGTCTCAGCCACAAGGCTACAGGCGTGACACGCCGCCGCATGAAGTGAGCGATCCTTCTCTGGGTCGTGCTCGGAGCAAAGTGGGTCAGAGGAGCATATCTTCGAGCGATTCAAAGCTTGCTCCAGCAGGCGCCCTAAATTCTCGGGCTTGCCGAGATCAACGAGGCCGCCCAGCGTTCCATCGGAATCCGCTGCTGCCGTGTAGATGAGGATGCCGGCCTGCGGACTCTCGCCTGAAGTGTCGGCATAGATTCGCTCGCGGATACTCGCTGCGTTGTAGCCGCACTCCAACGCCAGCTCACGAATCAACAAGTGCGATAGCGTGTGGAGCATGGCGTAGCGAATGCCGGGGTAGCCCTCGTTAGGATCGAGATGACGTGAATTGCGCCATCCCCTGTGGCCGCCCCGGAGCATCTTGTCGACCTGCGCGACGGCAGGTAGTGCTTCCCAAGCAACGAGCGCCTGCTCGTCGAACTGGATGAAGATGCCCTCACCATGCACCTGGTTCGCGGGAACCCAATCCGGTTTGCTTCGTGAGAGGTTGGCCATCTGGGGCCGTTCGTTCGGGTCGCCGGTTTCTTCGGGCGCCTCCACGCGAGTGAAACCGAGCAAGGCATTGACCTCGCGCAGTCGCTCCAGAAGCAGCACTCTGCTGATGTGCTTTGCAAAGGCCGGTGGCGTACCGACCTTCTTGCTCATGAAGTGCGGGTAGTCCGTGGGTGGGTTCGCCTCTGTCAGCACGTCCCACTCGGGCCCCTTGATGTCTGCCTCACCCACGACCTCCTGACCGCCACCGGTACGGTGCGCTTCGATGGCCGACCAGATCGACGCCGCCGGATATTTGTCGATCCCTGGCAGTGCCCCGGTCTTCTTCAAGGTCTTCACCGTCACCGACACTTCGGCTTCGGATTCCAGTTCCTCGAAAAACTCCCAGCCATCCTGGATCAGCTGACTGAGTGGGTCCTTGGTCTGGGGAATGGCTAGTGCCGAGAGCGTGATCGGGAACCAACTATTTGTAGCGCCCAAAAGAACAGCTCGCGCCTCCTCGTCACACTCGTTGTCGAAGTGATCGAGGTGGGGATGTCGTCCGCGACACCCCGGCAAATTCTCTTTCCCGGCCTTGCCGAAGGCGTGTGCCATGCTCCTCGAAGCACCACAGGCATCGCACTTCGCCCACAGGTTCTCGGTCTGCAACGAGGCGCCGCTCTCGAAGAAGCGCAGCGTGCCCTTACAGGAACTGTTGCCGCCGTGGACGAAGTAGTGCCAAGGGAAGTCGTCCAGGTGGCCGTCGCGGCAGGCCAACAGGAAACGGGCCGGTACGGCATCGGCGTCCTTGGCGGGTTGATCGCCCTTCGAACCTCGACAGCCTTTGTGGACGAACCGGGTTCGCTCTGGTCTGAAACGGTTCTCCTTGATCTCGAACAGTCCGGCATCGAAGGGGGACAGCAGGCCGCATTTCACGCAGCGCATCCAACGCGGGAACGGCCGAACGGGAACGCCGATGTTGGCCTCGGCCGACCAGACATCAATGAGCTCGCTTTTCTGGAACGGCGGCATCCGCAGGTTCTCGACCTGTGCTCCAAGCACCTTCCGAACGGCGGCCAGCAGTCTGGCTTCCTGGATTGGTTGGCAGCGGTCCTTCTCCCATCGGTCGATGCCGAGCGTCACGACGGACAGGCTCGGCAGGTCGATCAATGCCCCTGGCCCGTAGGTCCAGAGCAACTGGCTGGGTCTGACTTCTCCGACTGGAGTCTTATTGGTCGTCGTCATGTTCAATCCTCATCCTTCGTCGCGGGACGAGGCTTCCAATCGTGGTCGTCCGAGATGTGGCTGGTATTCATGATCAAGCGCACACCGGGCTCCACCTCACGCATCGACATGGGCACGGTCCAGTTGTCCCAGGCCTGGATGCCTGGTGACCTGATCAATGCAACGGTCTTGTCCTTCTCGGGGCCGCGCTTCTCGTAGGCCAGAATGCGGCCGCCTTTGCCCACCTCCTTGGCCCACTCGTCTGCGCGCTCCTTCAGTTCCTGTTCGGCCAGGCTCTTGGTGCTGGACAGCTCGCTGACATTCCATGCCCGTTTGACGAGCACATCGATGGCATCGGTGATCTCGCTCTGATCTGACTTGTCCAACTTGCCTGCCCCCTCGTTGGGGCTGAAGGCATCGTTCTCCAGGCGCATCAGGCTCAGCAGCGAGCCGGTCAGGCCACGGTCCATCGCACGCGGCGAGAAGGGTGTCACCGACTGCGCTTCGACGTGCTTGTAGAAGGTGGCGTGGTAGTGCTCGAAGGTCTCGTAGTGCGAGAGGTCGCGTGGCCGTGCCCAGGTGAGCACGGTGCAGACCAAGCCGGGAAAGGAACGACCCACCCGGCTGGTGGCCTGGATGTACTCCGCCGTGCCCTTGGGCTGGCCATTGACCGCCATCAGTCCCAGCCGATTGACGTCCACCCCCACCGACAGCATGTTGGTGGCCAGCACCACGTCGATCGCCCGGGTGTCGCCCTCTTGCCACTTGGTCACGTATTTGCCGGCTACGGCATCGAACTCGGATTTGAACTTCACCTCGAGGTTGTCGAGGTACTTCGGGATGTCCTGGCTGGAGACTCGTGAGGTCAGCTCGCGAATATTGCTGACGCTGCGTTGCGCCAGCGCGGGGCGCTCGACCATGCTCATCTGCACCCGGTAGGAACGCGTCTGCACGTCGTCCTCGGCCAAGCGCTTCATACCCCCCAGCTCTCGCAGCGAGTTGAAGTAGCCGACCATGGTCATGTAGGGGTCTGCGGGCTCGCCGAAGCGGTCGAACAACGCCTGAGCAGCGGTCAGGAATGCCGTGTAGACGCGAATCAGCATCGCAGGTCGTGAACTTCCGGGAGAGCAGACCCCGAGGTAGCGCCGTCCCGGCTTGTCCTCAATGGGTCGTTGGACAGAGAAGTAGTTGTCCTCCACGTCCAACCCATGAGGCGGGAACACCGACACTTGGCGCATGAAGACGTTGTTCACTTGCTCGCGGGCCTTACGCACCGTGGCGGTCGACGCGATGATCTTCGGCTTGGCCATACGATCGCCAAACTTCCAGCCGCACAGTTCGTCCACGGCCGTCTCGTACAGGCCAACCATCGTGCCGAGCGGCCCACTGATCAGGTGGAACTCGTCCTGGATGATCAGATCTGGCGGTCGGATCGGGCTGATATTCTTGACCTTGGTCGCACTGAGCCCCCTGCCTGCCTGATGGTTGCCATTGCAGTCCGCGCCTTGCCATAGCAGGCCGTGCCGCTCGCATTCCTGGCCGACCCGACCGAACAGCGTGCGCACTTGGCCCCGCCACGCCATCATGGCGAACTTGTCCACCGTGGCGATCATCATCGTCGGTGGGCGGTGGTAGATCTCCTCATCCACGACGAGCACCGGGATGCCAGGGTGAGGGAGCTTGCTGGACTTACCTTTCGAGAACTCGCAACGGCCCCTCTTGTCACCACAGTAAACAAAAGTGCGACCACGCCCCTTGTCGACCTCCACGTCGCGTCCAGGCGCTACTTCAGAGCCACACCAAGGACAGCTGGTGAGTTGCGCGGGAGACGATGCTCCTGCGTTGTACTTACCCGGATTGCGGATATCTTCAATTGCCCGATGGCTGTCCTCGGTCGTGCCGGGTGTCACCTTGTTACCCACCCACAAGCCGATGGTAAAAGGTTCGGTGCCGAGCGACTCATCACCTCTGGCCAGTGCCTCTCGTCGCAGCACCTCCATTGCACAAATCAGCGCTGTGGCACGCTGGAACTGCTGCAGCGTCAGTAGCCGCAGGGTATAACGCATGATCACTGTAAGACCACGCGACCCGTCGTAACCACCAAGATTACCCTGCATGCGCCGAATTGCCATGGTGAAAGCGGCCACACCCAAGTAGGCCTCGGTCTTGCCGCCGCCGGTGGGGAACCACAGCAGATCGGCATAGGCTTCGACGGGCTGCACGCGATCCGGGTGTGCCGGGTCAGCGAGCGAAGGGATCGACAGCAGCAGGAAGGCCAGCTGGAATGGGCGCCAGCTCCGATTCTTCAAAACGTCAAACTGGTCGACGGTGACGTCCTTGCCGCGCCGAATTTCGAGGGCGTACTGGCTGCGCACGCGTTGCGTGGCCATCGCCCGGTTCGCGAACCGGAACGCAGCCAGCGCCTTCTCGTTGTTCTTGAGCGTATCAATACCCTGCTGCAGACGTGTGTGGATCTCTTGGCATTGATCCATCGCTTGTTGCGACTGCGCATCGTATCCGAGCACATCGACGCCGACCCGAGCACGCTGCTCATCAATCCACGCAGCATAGTCCTTGGTGAGCAGGCTCAGGGCATCGACCAGAGCATCAACGTCAAGTGTGGCGAGGCGCTGCATGTCGAGCAGACCGCTGCTCACCATTTCCCTCATCGCCGGTCGATCGGCAGGATCAAGACCCGGCGTCTCGGTGACCTGCACCTCGTATTGCGGCATGACCGTCGTCCGCACTTCCGTGGCAAGCGTCACGTCATCCGCCGTTTCGGCATGCACGGCGACGCCATGACCCACAGCGAACTCCACCCGGTTGCGATAGATCATTTCCAGCAATTCACGCTCCGGGTCCATACCGTCCGCATCCAGCACGGGCCGGCGGCGGAAGATGGCCCGCTTGGGGGCTTCTGCTTCCGATCGAACGGTCAGCTCCGGCTGGAACAACCAGGCGGAATCCCGGTTGGTCTCGGGCTCCTCCTGTGCATTAACCAGGAACAGCGTCACTAGCCGATCGCCATTCGTGTTCTTTGCACGCACGGAGCCTTGCACCCGCACTTCGGGAAAGTTCTTGTCAGGCGCCTGATGGGGGATCACGCCTTCGGTAAGCGGTAGTACCAACTTGCCGCCGCACGGAATTCGCTGCCAGACCTTTGCCTTGGTCTGCTCCTCGACACCTGTCTCTTTGTTCTTGCGGGTGCGGAAGATTTCATGCTCGTTACTGCGCTCATAGCGACCCCAGCGCACTTCGATCTCGATTCGCTCGGCGTCGCCATCAACGCAAAAGGTCATGCCGAGGCTACTCGGCACCAACGACTGATTACTGGCTGCGTCGATCTCGTCTGCCGCATCGGATTCGGGCTCGACGCGCCCGGTTGCAGTGCCGAACTCTGCGCCCGGTTCGTGCTGGCCTGGGGCTTCAGGATCGGTCGGCTCTTCCGGATCTTCATTTGCAAGCGGACCTTCGAGCCCCTCAATGCCACCCTGTGCCGCCTCTCGCGGGGCAAGCTTGCCCACCAGATAGCGATCACGGACGCCCATGTCGACAATGCGTTCGCGAGGACCGCCAGCAGGGCCGAGCAGATCGTCCATCACAGCCAGTTGCAGCAGTTCTCGGATGTAGGCGAGTTCCTGCTGATACTGGGGTGAACGGGCGTCAGACCCGACCGTAGGTACATCGGCGATGGTCTTGTGCAATGCCTTGGGCAGGGCTTCGACGAAATCGGTCCACTGGACCCGACCAATACTGCCCGAAGAAGGTGGTGTGAGTGCAGTAAGGCTGATTGAGGCGGGGTCGTTGACTGACAGCAGTCGGTCGAAATAGAGCGTGGTGGTCTTGAGATCGGAACGGACCCTCAGTACACGTCCGACACGGGTGATGTTGCCGGCCCGGTTCAGGACCAGGACCCAATCGTCCTCCGAGATGGCCTGATAGAGGGAATGCTCACCCTTCAGAACCAGGATGTAGGGTGCAAGCCTGTGGTCGATGCCGAGGCCATGATCAATGGCGATCCATGCGTTGGGGGCTTTGGTGTTCTTCTCGTCAGTCATTGGCATCTTCCTCCTCAACAACGCAGCCATCTTTGCGTGCAGCGTTCCACCAGGTATTGAATACGAGCCGCAGCCCCAACCACCACGCGTATATGGCGAAAGGTGAATGGCAAGCATCCTCGTCGAGCAGGCCGTGCGCGAGTTCGTTGCGAAGATTCGGACCGAACGCATCGCAGAAAAGCGTCTTCAGCTCGAACGCCAAGTCTTCTCCGAAAACGGTTACCACTTCTGGCAGATCCATCAAGGTGCTCAGCCCGTTTTCGTTCTCGATCCCGTCCTTGTCCAAATTCGTCGTCTTCGCACCAGCCTGTTTGAGGTGGAAGCGCACCATGTGCTCAATCTGCGGGATGAGCAGATGCAGTGCAGAAACGAAATCTCGCTCACAGCCCTGGAATAGGGCCTTGCCAAAAAGCCCCTCCCGCCCCTTCGGAACGATGGGAGACTGGCGCGCAAGACCAACGAAGTCCGCTTCGCGCAAGCGGTGCTCCAGGAGCATCGTCTCGAGCGCGGGCCAAACGTCTCCCTGCACGACGATGCTGACGAGGATTCCATAATCTCGAACCATTTCGGCTCGAATGGCGATCTCGTCGGAATCTGTTAATTCGCCACTGAGACTCATCGCAGGGCGTTTGGCGATGACTCGTCCATCCCTGCTCATGACCGTCGCGGCGAACAGGGATTGCAAGGGGAACTCCCGCATCCGATCAAGGGCACTCTTCCGCAGCTCATCCACCCTCGCGCCTCGGTGCAGGTTGGCGAACGCCTTCAAAGCATCGACTGGCGATTTGCCGCTGATAGCCTTGCGCGCGTTCTCAACGAGTTCGGAGATGTCGACACCCGGTGTGCTGACCACCCCCATCTCACCCAGCGCCTTCTCGCCGGAGTCGTTGAGGTGTGTTCGCAGTTCAGCGATCCGCTCGTCTACTCGGTATGCGACCCGCTCGGTCCTTGGAACGGTCCGATAAGTCTGAATGGCGTTCTCGTAGAAACTCGAAGCCACCATGTGACTCGGGGCGCTCGATGAGGTCCGAGCGATGGCTTCTTTCACCCATCCTTCGGCAACGGACACGGTCATCTTGGCCGCCTTCGACTCATCCCCCGAGAGCCTGTACCAATCTGAAGCCGCTGAAAAATACTCACGCGCACGATGTAGATCGCCCACGCCATCGAACTCCCAAGCCATGGATTTCAGGCGCATGGCGACGTCGGCTCGCCGCTCCCTTGCCATGCCATTCGTTCTCAGCAGATCAGCGAGCCAGAGTTTCAAGAAGCCATCTTGGTGTGTCGCGCCATCGAAGGCAGTCAAGATGGCCGCCTGCAACTGCTGCAGCCGATCTCCAGCACCGGCTTTCAGCATCCGCGTCAAACTGACTGCACGCTCCCAACACTCTCGGCCACCACGCACCCACGTCTCCGTGTCCAGTGGAATGGTCCGATAAGCATCGATGGCCGTCAGAGCTTGGGCTACTAACTTGGGCTTTTGCTTCAACCAACACAGATCAGCCAAGCGGGCCTTCAGCCAGTCGTCATCGACGGCATCGACGATCTCAGAAAAAAACGCGATGTCTGCATCGGTCAGGTCGTCCGGGATCACCGAACGACGATCATGAAACACGGCGATGGGTTTAAACGGTTCGTTCTGGCTCGCTGGCACCAGCATCATTGAGCAGGCGTCGGCCAATAACCAGAGCACTTTGCCATGCTCTTTGCGCCCCTCGTCCATAGCTGTTCGTGCGGCAGCGGAGAACGCTTGCCACATGGCCGAGTAACCTTCGCGCGAGGTCTGATCCAGAACCTCCTTCCAACCGCAGTTCGCAAAGTCATCGGCCGAGACAGCCAGATCTACCGGGTAGCGCTCGTTCTCTATCATTCGGCCTTCCCTACGAAGCGATACCGTGCTCCGCGTTTCTCACCTTGTCGCTCCACAGTTCCAGCCGCGATCAGGTCGGAGATTGCGGCGTTCCACTGGCCGTCCGTGATCCCGGTGGCGGTGAGGACGTCGGCCTTGGCGTACCAGCCCGGGCGGGTACGCAGGAAATCAAGGATCGCCGTGGTGGGCGTCGTAACATTGACTGTCGTAGCAGTCCCGCTCTCGAAGTCGAGCGAGGGTTGAACCGTCGCAGTGCTGAGGATGCGACTGGTGCGCGTGGCACGGCTCGAAGCGCGCGGGGTAGCGCCGTCGCACAGCCCTCGGCCGACTTCTTCCTCGTGCCGCTGACGGTTCAACTGCGAGAGCCGCCGGAGAATTTCGGCTCGAGCGTCCTCTGAAATGGTGTAGCGAACGCGACTGCCGCCTGGCAAATTTTCTTCCGTAAGAAAAGCGTGATCAAGGTCGATATCATCCCAGCCGTATGCCGATGCGACGGCGCAATCTAACTCCTCAATCGCTTGACGAAATTTCTCAACAGCCTCGTGACATGAGTGTTCCGAGTGCGCAAGCTGATAAGCCTCATTCATCCCCACGGCCAAAGTGGACATCACGTTTTCTCGGGATGAAAGGTATCTTCTTGCTGTATTAACTAAGTCTCCACACCCAACAGGGAAAGGAAATCGCTCAAGTCCAATGGTGGGGTTGTATGTTATCGCGCGACCAATTGTACTTGCCCCGTTCTCACACCAGACTCTATGAAAACAGCTTTGAAGGCAGGCGAAGCGTGACAACGAGTTGTCTTTGAAAATAATGATTTTGCTACTTATGACCCACTCGCTTGATACGTACGCAAAGGCCCATTCAGTGGAATCCCTTGCTTTGACGAGATACTCGACATGATCCTTGATGTCGTTGAATTGTCTTGTCCTCTTGTCCCAAAACTTCCAGAAGCACTCCTCGTGAATTCGAGTCTTGATAGCGTCTCTGGTCGGCTTAACTTCAGAGAGAACAATGTTCCAGCACTCTTTGAACTTAGATGCCTCTTCCTTGCTGCGATCGCCAAACGCAATGACGAACGTTCCCGACCCCTTTGGTCCGAGAGAATTTAGTTCCGTCCCGCTGAGAAAAGGCCGGATCACCTCCTTGCTGCCAGGGTCCTTTTCAAGAATAAATGCAGCCTTTTCTTTGGTGAGAATAAATCCATTGCCGCGAATTTCGACGCCTCGGAAGCACAGCTTGGCATTCTCAATCAGCGCTTTGGGTTCCCAGTTTTCCTCCGAATCTTCGATGAGGCTTGGACTTACCTTTGAGGCAATCTTGCCGTTGAGATAACAAGCGCTATTCCATACACAACGGGTCAGCCAAACTAGAGAGACTACGACCGTTGCAGTGCCGGGCCACGGGAGATCGCGAACAGCTCGGTAAATAAGAAATCCTGACTTAAGTAGGACAGCAAGCCCTGCGTCACGGCTATGCCCTTGACCAACAGAGTTTGTCATAACCAGACCCAAGAACCCGCTTTGAGAACAGATGCGTGCGGTTTGCCTCAAAAAATAGACGCACAGATCGACACGCCCTACAAATTCATTCGTCAGAGTACTTGCCAAGTAATTCCTGTAGGCAGCCCCATAGTCAATCGAAATTCTTGATCCACCTCTGTATGGTGGATTTCCAACAAAAGCGTCAAATCCAGCGTTGTCGCGGACTAGCACCTCTGGAAACTCCAACGGCCAATGGAAAGGTCGGCGTGCAGGTTTGTCGGCGGGCAGGTCGGTCGAGAGCGCTGAGGCGGCACGTTTGGACATCGCAGCCTGCGTCTCCTGGTCGCCGTCTATGCTCCGCCCAGCCTGGACGGCGAGCGATGCAAGCGCGTTCTCCCGCCCCGCGTCAGTGCCACGCGCAGCGAACACCTCCCCGATGAATGCATCGGCGATGCGCTCAGGCACTTCGAGCTTCTGTCGCGCGTGGGCGTCCAATCGAGCCATGGCCTCGACATCACGGATGTCGCGGATGGGCATCCGGCGCAGCCGCTTACGCAGTTCGATCGTCTCGTGAACCGCCCGCTCAATGTTCTGCCCGAACAAGCGTTGCTGGCCTTTCCCGGTTGGCACCATCGAGAGCTCGGTGAGCTGATCCAGCCGATGAATACCGAGCAGACTGTCGCCGCAGCGCAGGTTGTGATCGAGGAAGCCGAACGGACGCCCCTTGGCCAGCGTCACCAGCCAGATGGAGAGCTTGGCGAGTTCGACCGCCAGGGGATTCAGGTCCACGCCGTAGAGGCAGCGCTCGGCGATGAGACGGCGGGCGATCACGGTGCGGGCCTCGGTGTCGCGAGGCAGAGGCTCCTTGGTGTCGGGCGCATCCAGCACCTCGCCATCCACGCTCACTGTCTTTCCACTGCCTTCGGCCTGTGACCAGGCCTCGACCAGGCGATCAGCCAGCCAGCGGCAGGCCTGCACCAGGAACGCCCCTGACCCCATGGCCGGGTCGCAGATCTTCAGGTCCAGCAGTTCGGCGGGCGACTTCAACACCCACTGCTCACGCGGGGTGCCTTTTGCCGGTCCCACGTAGGCGATCGGCGTCAGAGTCTCGGTGACGATGGCCTCGGTGAGCGATTTCGGCGTGTAGTGGGTGCCGGTCTCGCGCCGGTCGGAGCCGGTGGTGACGATGAAGGCCCCGGCGGGGTAGACCAGCGGATAACCCCATGGATCGGTGCGTACCAGGTAGGCAAAAGGCTTGATGCGATTACGGAGGTTGGTGTCCCCATGGCAGGCGGCCAGCAGACGGTCGGCGAGCGTATCGTCGACAGGCTTTACCAGATCGTTGCGCACGCGGCTGGCAGAACTGCCGGAGCGCTCCTGGAGCAGTTCGGCAAGGCGTTCGGCACCGTCGAGGCGGGCGGATTCCAACTCGGCCAACTTGACCCAGGGGGCTTTGGCATTCTTGGTCCCATCCAGTTCCAGCGTGACCTCGGCGGTGCGCTTGACGGTGCGTTCCAGCAGGCCCTCGTAGACGTAACCGATCTGTTCGACGTCCAGCGCACGGTAGGACAATGTCCTGCCCTGAAACTGCTGGATGGCTTCGAGCAACAGCAGCACGGTGCGGTTGTCGATCGGCAGCGGCTTGGCGATGTCAGTGCGCCAGTCGGAGCCCTTGGCGCGGCCCTCGAGGAAGGGAAAACGATCCGGGTCGAACAGCGAGCCACCCAGTGCGGGCAGGCGCAGGTTCTCATGCTCGATGCCACCAAATACGGCGCGGAAGATGGCCAGCAGGCGCGACCAGGCATCCCAGCGGCGTTCGAGGATCTCCTCGGATTCCTTGCGCAATTGCATGCGCAAGGTCGAGAGCGCGTAGTTGGCCTCGTAGCGTTCATCGCCGAGCAAGAGCAAGCCACGCTCCTCGGCGGAGAGCAGGAACACCAGCCGCATCATCACCGTCAGCGCGGCCTCGTAGAGCACGGGCTCCTTCACGTCACGCAGCAACTCGCGATCGCGGTCCTGGTCGGCCTTGTCGAGCGCCTGGATCAGCACTTCGACGGCGCGCCGCACCTGCTCACCGAGGGCGTCGGTAACTTCGTCCTGATACTTCAGCGAGCGGTCAAACAATGCCGGCAGTTGCTCGGCTTCATCGACGAAGAAGCGACGAATGCCCAGCAGATGCACGAAGGCCTGTAGCGTGATGGGCTCCTGGCTCCAGATGCGGGCGTACCAGCTGGCGAAGGTGGTGACGGCGCCCACTGGGGCGTCGACCAGCATCCAGCGCTCGCCATTGGTCACCAGCCCGAGGCGGCAGTCTGTGGCGCGGCACAACTGAACCATGCGATCGGCAGGGGTGGTGGCCCATCCATCCAACTTCAGGGTGGCATCAAGGTCGACGTCCTGACCGTAGGTGTGGATGTGCATCAGCGGCTTATTGCCACGCTGCTCATCGATTACCGCGAGGTCCGGGGACAGCATGATTCCATGCTCTGGCAAGACGGCATTCAGTTTGGCCGCACACCAGTCGGCGCGCTTCAGGACGTCGCCTTTGCCATCCTCATTGAGTTCCAGCCCGCGTGCCAGCACCTCATCAATCCAGGCAGTATGCAATTCGTCGAACTGCGGGTCGTCCGTCTCTATTGCCTCGCGCCATTCCTCGTAGGCCTGACGCAACCGCTTACGCTTGGTTCCATCAAGTTCTTCCAGCCCTTGGGGAAAAGCCTCCTTTAGAACGGGGACGGCGAGGAAGGGGCCGGAGATCTCAATCAGCGCCAGCCAGTCGTGGTGCAGGTTGTGATTGCTCATACCGCACCCCCTTTCATGGCTGACTCTGGAACCAGGAAGACGACGGCGACCGGGAAGGTGCGGTCATCAAGCTTGGCATAGCGGGTCTCAATCGCATGAAATTCCTGAATGCGTTCTGCTGGTATGCGCGCGAGGCGCGACTCCAGCGCAGCGGTATCGCGCCTAAGTTGGGTTCTCTCGTCTTCTGTAAAGAGAGCCATCTGCTCTGGCTGCTGGTCTTTTTTAAGTTCACTCTGGATCGCCTTCTCCAGCTCGTCGAGAACGGCGCCTATGTCGTCCATCTCTCGTTGCTTGCGGGTCTGCAGCGTGTTGGCCAGAAACTTGAGTCGATCCTTCGAGCGGGCGTCGACTGCTTGCAGGATGGCGGGGCGAGTGCGATCGAAGCGCACCCGAAGGGCATCGAACAGCGAATCGTTCGCTGTGATGGGCTGCGCCTCGTCCAGCCACTGCTGGACACGCGTGACGCCCTCTTCGCGCCGGAACGACTGATCGCGCAGATAGCCGCCCGAGACGGTCAGTTCCTCGTGAAGGCGATGGTGGTTGCCGCCGGTGATGACCAGCCGCGAGATGACGACCACAGCCGGACCCTCGATGCTGCCATCCGGCAATGTGCGCACGGTGACGCGATGGAGTTTCTTCACGTCATCCTGCGCCCAGACCTCGGCGCGCAACAGCCGCAGGCACATCTGCACCAATCGATGATTCAGGTGGACCAAGACGACATCGTCTCGCCCCTTGGCCACGGCGTGGTCGAAGGTGATGGGGCGTATCTGCTGGGTATGCGGGTGACGCAGGCCCTCCAGACAGCGCGCCCATGATCCCGAGAGGGGTGGCATCCTGAATGCGCTGCCTTGGGGCGCATCTGCGAGGGCGACGGGTTCCAACGGGGGGCGACCCGCCAGCGCGAGACCAGTCTTCACCGCCATCTGGATGTGGTCGGGTGTGAGGTGGAAATCCTGCTGGGTGGCGAGGAGCCGTTCATGGAGCTTAGCGACACGCTCTTTCAGCTCGCGTTCGGCGCGCACGAAGCGTCTGGCCTTGGCAATCTTGGCCTCCGCCAGGCGTGTGTCCAGATCCTTCAGCGAGCCTTCAATGAGCCCGGACATCTGGGGCGCGATGACCGGGTTGACGCTGCCCATGTCGGCGCGCATCGACTCCAGTTTGCGCAGCGCACGCAGGATGTCATCGCCATGGCCACCGACCGATGCATGGCTTTTGTCTCCGCCGTCGACGGGGTGCCAGATCAGCACCTCTTTCTCGCGTTGTCCGTGACGGTCGATACGCCCGTTGCGCTGCTCCATCACGTTGGGGTTATAGGGGATCTCTAGGTGGATGAGGCAGTTACAGTGATTCTGCAGGTCGATACCTTCGGAGGCCGCATCGGTGGCGAGCAGTATGCGAACGGGGGAATCCTTGGGCGATGCCTGGAAGGCTGCTTTGATGGGCTCACGCTCGTCCTGAGTGAGTCCGCCGTGGAGCAGACCGAGGCGTTCGCCGCCGAAACCATTGCTGGCGAGGATCTCGTGCATCCACTGGTGAGTGGTGCGGTATTCGGTGAACAAGATCACGCGGCGATCGTTCCATTGGCCGCCCGGTTTCAGATTGGCTGAGAGCCAATCGAGGATGGCTCTGGCCTTGGAGTCGGTCTGGTTCTTGGCGCGCTGCGCCCATTGCCTCAAGTCGGCCAGCTTCCGTTGTTGCTCCTGCGTCAGCGGTTGGGACCGGCGTGATGCCTCCTCGACGGCCTCCGATTGAGCATTCTCGACTTCCTGGTCGTTGGCATAATCCTCGTCTGCTTTCAGGATGGCTTTGCGCAGGATGCGCTCAGCCATGGCATCTTGTGCTTTGGGCTTGGCGCCATTCGACAGTGAAGCGATGTGCTTCTCAAGCGTGGATGCGAACGCGGCGGGTGACGAGAACAGGCGCTTCTTGAGCAGCTGGTTGACGAATGAAGTACCGAAGGTGCTGCCGGTCTTCTCCGCGTCCTTTTCGCGGCTGGCACAGTAATCGTTCAGCTTCTGGTGGATATCCCGTTCCTCATCCGTGTAAGGGACCGCCAACGCCTGCAGCTTTCGCTGGGCATACAGCGGTTTGCCGTCGGCATCCACGAGATCGCTCTTCAAGCGACGGATCATCACCTGGCTCAACTGCTTCTCGTCGGGGAGGATGTTTCGGGCGAAGCGCTGGTCGTCCAGCAACTCCAGCAGTGAGGTGAACGACTCGGTGTAGCCATTGTGTGGCGTCGCGGTCAGGAAAAGGCGATGCTGGAAATGCGGACTGATCGCGCGGATGAAGCGCGTCCGCTGACTCTCAAGGGCGTAGTGAGCACCGGCGGCGGGGGCGATGTTGTGCGCTTCGTCGACGACCAGTAGATCAAATTTTCGCGGATGGCCGGCATGGGGCGGCAGGACGTCGCGCATAGCGCGTAGCCCCTCGCCACTCTTTACCCAGTCCATTGAGGCGATTAGGCGCGGATGAGATGTCCATGGGTTGGCGTGGATGCCGCGTTCGCGCCGCAATTGCTTGATGTAGGCAGTGTCGACCACACGGAATTCAAGACCGAACTTCTCCAGCATCTCGACGCGCCATTTCTCCTGGAGGGATGCAGGACAGATAATCAAGACGGTACGGGCGCGGTGCCGAAGTAGCATCTCCTGGATGACCAGCCCCGCTTCGATGGTCTTGCCCAAGCCGACGTCGTCGGCGATGAGCAGGTTGACGCGGGCCATGTCGATGGCGCGTACCAGAGGGTCAAGCTGAAAGTCCTCTATGCTGACGCCGCTCCGGAACGGTGCCTGCAGAAACCCTCGGTCTGCATTGGTGGCGGCGCCCCATCGCACTGCGTCCAGGAACGCTTCGAGCGTGTCGGAGTCGTCTTGCCCGGTAATGGAAGGCAGGCCCGCCCGCTCAATGACTTGTGCGCCGGGTTCGATTTCCCAGATGACCTCAAGCTCTTCCCCAAGACCATCTTCATCAATTGAAGACAGTGTTACAGCATTCTGTACCGATGTTGTTGATGGGAGCGTTGATGAGACCACTTCAGCGACTACCCATTGACGACGCCTGACTTCAACCAACTGGCCTGGTTCAGGGCTGGCACGGTAGGCTTGTTTGTTCTGTGCGTTCGATTTTTCCATGCAATCTACCAGCCTCTTCATCCATAAAACTTTCTGCGTTAAACGACGTCTAATTTTTCTTGTTTCACTTCCTGCCTTTGGGCTATCACAGAAATATGAGTATTTATACTTCTCGCGATCGCGCGTCCCAAATCAACAGGGACAGCGTTACCAATCAAGCGCCCTAACACTTTAAAACTTACCTCTCCGCCTTTAGGAATGAACGCGTAATCCCTGGGGAAGCTTTGAATAATAGCGGCTTCTCGTAGTGTGATAGCACGATCTTGATCTGGGTGTCCAAATCGACCGTTGCCGAAGCCATAGCACTGCGTAGTCATGGTAGGGGCTGGTTTGTCCCACTCCATGCGGCCATAAACACCCGGGTAAGTCTTGCCACTTGCGGCACGATGGCAATCCGCGACAAGATGCTCAGGCCAATCACGCCATGTGCCACCCGGCTTTGAAACTTTGATGCGCTGGAGGTTTTTTTCCGACAGCGTGGACGAAACGTGTAGCTTATCTCTCGGCGCTGCCTCTCCGGCACTTAGAGGGCGAAGTCGACCTATCGCTTGTTTTACTGTTCTGGGCTTTTCGACAGTGGGTTTAATCATGGCTATTTCACCATGGCGCGATGCCAGTAAAACCATACGCCTACGCGTCTGAGGAACTCCGTATTGGGATGAATCAACAACATCAAACCAAACGTTGTAACCAAGCCCTTTCAACGTGTCGACAAAATCCTGGAAAACTTCGTGTTTCGCGACAGTTGGAACATTTTCCATCGTTATGATGTCAGGCTTCGATCCTTTAGCCAATCGAGCAAACTCGTACAAGAGCCCCCATTTACCATCCTTGCCATCTATCTCATACCGCTGCGCATAAGTTGAAAAAGGCTGGCAGGGTGCACACCCAGCCAAGATTCTTATCTCGGCATCGCCGAAGAGCTCGCTCAATTCGTTAGTGGTGACTTTACTGACGTCTTTTTCTACAAATTTGGCGCTGTTGTTGGCCTCGTACGGAAAGCGACAAGCCGGATCCATGTCAATCCCAGCAACGACTGGCATGCCTTCAAGCACGAAGCCATGGGTCAGTCCGCCGGCGCCACAAAATAAATCAATGCACGATACTTTCTTCATTTACGAGCCTTGGTTAGCCTCAATCGTTGAGCAAAGCGAGCACAACTCGTCATTAGCAATTGAACCATTCTTTACCTCGAATCTTGTTCTCAGCTACGCCCGCCAGTTCGACCTCATCAATCAAAGGAGTATTTTAAATTCCCGAGAGGTTGTGCTTGCCTGCCCTTATGTTGATCGAAGCAGTTTGGGATTGATCGGAAATCTGCACGCTGCCTTAAACTCACAGACTCCTTAAAAACGTATTAAGTAGTCCCCCTCAACCCTCACTTTCGCTCTCAATATCAACATGCTGAGCAACAGCCTCAAGCGGCACTCCAAAAAACTCACACAACTTATCCAAAATCTCGGTCGTGGTGTTATAGCCACGCTGGTTCGCAATTTTGGATAGCGTCGTCCTGTGGATTCCAGTCTCCTTCGAAACCTCATCCAGCGTAACCCTTCGATTTTCTTGAAATCCCTTCTCTGCGATTAGTTCTTTTAGACGAAATCTGATCATGGTCGGCAGGCCTTTGAGTGTGTAGCGATGATACCTCATAAGACGCAAACCCGCATCCAATGATGATTAAAACCTACAAAAGACTGTTGACAGCGTCGAAAATAGGCTTAATATGTAGCTTGTACGCTACAAAGAAAGCCTAGGAGAAACATATGAACACTACCGAATACCTGACCACCGAAGAGCTTGCAGAACGGATTCGCTATGAAGCCCGGACGATTCGCGAGCGCCTGAAAGACTCCGTGCTCCTCGAAGGCGTTCATTACATTCGGCCGTTTGGCGGCCGGAAAATTCTTTACATGTGGGAGCCCATCCAGCGAGATATGGCGCTGCACTCCGGCCACCACTCACTTTCTATTCCTATGGCCAACGGAGGACGTATGCATGGCTAGCATTCGAGTACGCGAAGCAACACAGAAGCTGTTTTTCGATTTCCATTTTCGAGGTAAGCGCTGCCGAGAGCAGACCGCTCTTGATAACACGCCCGCAAACCGGAAAAAACTCCAGGCGATTCTCAAACGAATCGAAGCGGAAATCACACTGGGCACTTTCGAGTACCACAAATATTTCCCAAACAGCCCCAAAGCCCAGGAGTTCACGAGGCAAGCAGAGCTCCGGCGTTCTCGCGAAGCTCACGACACGCCGTTGTTCAGTGAGTTTTGTGAAACCTGGATGGATGAGATGCGGGTGCAGTGGCGAAAGTCACACATCACCACGATCGAAGGCACTCTGAAGAATTACCTGATCCCGGAGTTCGGGGAGAAGGAGGTTGGCCACATCACCAGGCAGGAAATCCTTTCGTTCCGGGCGTCCCTCGCCAAAGTTCAGACCCGGAGCAAAAAGCCACTTTCCGCCAGCCGTATCAACCGCATCATGACGCCTTTGCGCATGATTCTGGGAGAGGCAGCCAACCGGTATGAGTTTACCTCACCCTTTCAGGGGATCAAATCACTGAAGGTGCCGCGGTCCGATGTGGAGCCGTTTTCGCTGGAGGAGGTTCGGCTGATTCTCGCCACGGTTCGGGCGGACTTCAGGAACTACTACACCGTTCGCTTCTTTACCGGTCTTCGGACCGGTGAGATCGACGGCTTGCAGTGGGACTGCGTCGATTTTCAGCGGCGGCAGATTCTGGTTCGCCAGGCTCTGGTGAATGGGGAAATCGAGCAGACCAAAACCGACGGCAGCTACCGGCACATTGAAATGCCTCAACTGGTCTACGACGCCCTGAAGGACCAGCGCAAGGCCACCGGCAACAACACCTTTGTGTTCTGTAATGGCGCAGGCAATCCGCTTGAGCACAACAACGTTACCAAACGAGTGTGGTATCCCCTGCTCAGCCATCTGGGCCTACGAAAGCGCCGGCCGTACCAGACCCGCCACACTGCCGCCACGTTGTGGCTGGCCGCTGGCGAGAACCCGGAGTGGATTGCCCGGCAGATGGGGCATACCACAACCGAGATGCTGTTCCGGGTCTATAGCCGCTATGTGCCCAACCTGACCCGCCGTGATGGTTCCGCGTTCGAGCGGCTTCTTATTACCGAGTTCGATGCTTCAGCGGAAACGGGTGAGGAGGCTAGCTATGAAAACTGAGTTCGATATCAGCGATACCACGCTAGGTTTAACGTTCGTTCCGCTGACAAACCTTCTTCCCCGCGAGAGGAGGATGATTCGCAATGTGGCCAGCGCGTTGAATGCGGCTTTCCAGATTCCCGAAGGGAGAGGGTTGGTACTGCACCTGGGACTGGGTGGTGAACGATCGAATCTGGAGGCACTGGAGACCTGGGTGTGCCGTCAGATGCTCGCTCACCGGATGCTGCCCGGGGAGGAAAGTCTTGCCTGGTTCGTTCGCCAGCTGGAGTACGACTTGAATACGCTGGAGGTCCACTATGGCTGACGCTCAACAGGCCGAGATTCGTCTGGCGTACTGGTCGGACCGGTTCACCATTCTGAGCACGCAATTAATGCCTAAACGTTATTTTGGCCTTAGGGTGTGGCGCCTGGTCCTTCTCTGCCGAGGGAGGCATGCCGTGGCCATCATGCATGAGCTCCGCATGCCATCGGGGTGGTATCCCACCCCGGGGCAGCGGGTTTCTGCGGTGCTGCGGATTGGTTGCCAACCCGGGGCGTCTAATCTGCACGTCCAGGCTATTGAGCCCTGCTAGCCTGGCGGCGGCTGCTAGGTTCTTAGCAGCCGCCTGACCCTTTATGAGAAGGGCATCAACCTTCCTCCCCGCCAACGCTTTCTTTTGCGCAGACGACATACGCCGAAAGCAGCGCAAATCGCAACGTTGACCAGAACAAGTTTTGACCTTTATCGAGGGCCGGTGGAGCAGCTACCGAAATATGGCAGCGACCATTGATGCCGAGTTTCTGCGGTAGCGTTTCCAGTTTGCAGGTAATACTCGAGGGAGGGACTCCGAAATAGTCAGACCAGAATTTTTTGACCCGCTTTCGGTCCGTCTCTGGAGCAATCTTTATAGCCAGCGTTGTCCGGCTCTTGAGTCCTAACTCACGGAGCAAGTCGAAAAACAATCGCTGCCGAACAGCTCCGTCCGGTCGGATCTTAGACTTGCTCCTTTGGGAGCTCTCCAGAGCCGCTCGCATACACAGTTCCGCATGCTCAGGGTCACGTTCAAACCAATCAATAAGCCCCAAGAAATACTTTTCGGCGTAGTTTTGGGTATCTGGCGTATTGGGCGGCGCCAGGAACTGGCCTGGAAGTTCCGGCAAACGACGCGAAAGATCTTTTTCCTCCAGCGACCGCATAACGTCTTCTGTGCCCCGTGATAGCTTAGGCCTGGGGCTGGGCGAAACCAGGGCGGATTGATTGTGCGGCGCTCGCTCGCGGTTGGTTGTCATGGACATGAGAGACCTGGCATTTCGATCCCAGCTTTCGGCTGTCTCACTGGATATGCCCACTAGCTCAGCAGCTTTCGTAAGCCCTCGAGGCTTCTCCACGCCGTGTTCCATTACCGATTGAATTGACCACAGCTGCAGGTTGTATGCGTCCATCCATCCAATCTTGATTCGCAGTTCACTGTTTTCATGGACAAGCGGCTGGTGCTCTTGCATGGAAGGAGGCTTTTTTCGACCGGCCACGGGCCAGCTTTCCGCCAATACTGCACACAGCTCACTTGCCGGTGTCGGCGACCCGATAAGCTGTTTACGGCCCCGGTACCTCTCCAACGCTGAAGGTGACTTATCAAGCAGTACTTGCTGGCATTCAAGGTTCAGCTTTGGATCATGGCGCTGGTTCAGATAACAGGCGACTACCCAGTCCAGCAGATGGGAGTAGCATTCCAGAGTTACTTGAGGAGAGGCGTGCCCAGCCCACATCGCCAACTGCCATAAGCCCTGCCCACTATCTGATAACCCCGCTTGCTCCCAAAGACATTGATCTACTGCAGGTAGCAGATCGACACCCATCTCGTCCTGGCGCCATTCCTGGGGGATAAACTCACTCGGCTCCCGTTCGAACAATCGCAAAAACGTGAACGTGACGAATGAATGCCGAAGGTGGTGAAACCGGAAGTTCTCGTCGCCCGTGACCTCTTGGAGGAGCTCGGTAATCGGGTCGAAAACCCTCGAAGTGACGGCCGGCCAGTATCCACCCGCGACCTCCGCAAACACCGGCCTTTTTGCAGCATTACCTGCAACAACGCTCTGCCGGCGTCGATAAAAGCGACGCAGTGTAGTCAGCTCATCCTGGGTCAGCAGGATATGAATCGGCAGACGGCGCGTGGAGGTTTCCGATTTTATCCGCGCGTTTTTGTTGGGGCGGACCAGTAGTTCGGACTTTTCGACGAGCGGGTCATCAAGCCCGGCGAAATCACCAAACAATCGGCTATAGGCCTCACCACGACGGAGTCCCAACCGGTAACCCAAGATCAGAATGAGCTCCTGGCACTCTGCGAGATCGTCATGAGCAGCCCGGTACTGGAGCGCTTGTCGCACCCTCTGGTACTCACGAGGCGTCAGGATGCGGGCATCTACCTGCCGGTCAGCACTCATACCGGCGATGTCGACCGGTGGAATACCGTACCCCTGCACCAAAAACTGATGGAAAGCGGATAATCGTCCGGCACAGTCAGCCACTGCTCCGTGAGCATTGGCTACGATCTCGTCATAGATCGCCTGCCAGCTGTCCTCGTCCACGTTCAGAGGGTCGGACAGATCGTCCGCATATACGAGAAGGCCCCTGATCCAGTCGAGATACCGAATAACTGAGCGGTCAGAAAGCTTCTTTTTTACCACGCCACCGTGCTCGAGAAGGTGACCTGCCCAACTGGCCATCAGTTGGAGGATTGGGGAGACCCCCTCTTTGTCCACGAACTTGCTGATGAACTCGCGGCCCACATTATTGGGTTCGTCCTTGATGCCTTTGAGCAACTCCTTATAGAGCTTTTTCTGATCCGGGAATTGCCCGCTTACCCGGACTTGCTTTACGGCCGTAATGAGTTCCGCTTTCCGATCTTTACCAGCCTGAGTGGTTTTATCTCGCTGATCGGTCAGCAATCGATGCCAATTTACGGCAGTCAAGGGCGCTCCGATTCGATTGCTAAGCAGATAATGAACGATGGTGCTTGGGAGCGTGGTTACGAGATTTGCCTCGGACAGGCGCAGGCAACTACCAGCAACACTGGAGGGGAGTCCCGCCAACTGACAAAGCTTTTTCGTGAACTGCTCCAACAGATAATCGAACGACTGGATCTTTCGGGACTTGGGATCTCTAGGCCACGTCTTTCCCCGGCGTTGATACCAGCGCCAAAGCAGGATTTGGGTAACCGGCGCCAGGAATACGCGCCTTCTTCGGTCCTGGTAATCGGTATTCTCGAGGTTGTTCTCCTCACCCAGGTCCAGCCAGACGATACCCTGTTCAATACCCGCCCCTGCACGAATACCGTTCGGGATCTCCTTAAGCCATGTCTTGTTGCAAACTCCGGAATGAAAGCAGAACGAGAACAACAGTTCGCCTGCGTCATGTACGATGTCCGGCTTTCCTGCGCCCTCGCCGCGTTCCAGCCGAGTGTAGAACGCGTTATCCAACTCATCGAATTGCTGGAGGCGCCGGAACATTTCCGGATTTGCATTGGACGACTCAACCCGGCTGATTGCTATCGGTGCCGGCACGGGCATTTGCCAACCCAACTCTCTAACACCCTGTGCTAGCCCAACCACCAGGTAATGCTGAATCTCCCTGAGTTGGTATCCGCCGGCATCCTGGCAAACCGCCGCAAAAAGATCGTCGACTTGCTCGGGCGATAGTTCAATGTCTGGCACCCCTTGATAGAGTTGTGGGTACCCCTCTTGAAGACGTTCGATCGCCGCTGACAGCCAGGCATGTTTTTGTTTAATGCGATTAAATTCCCGTCGCTTGGCGCCCAACGAATCTTGGCTGCCGTGCTTTTTTATCGCTCTGGTGAGCTTTGAGATCGGGCTAACCCACGGCTCATAAACGCCATCGAACCTGTCAGTCATCTTGCAATCCCCTCGACCACCTGCAAACCGATTTTCTCGGCCAACTGACCGAGTGCACTGTCCAGAACCCCATGAAAATCGACAGGGTCAACCGCTGAGAACCGCCCCCATGGTTCCTGCCCCATCGACCAGTGCCCCATAAAGCGATCAACGTAGGGTCCAGAGACGTCGAGTCGACGCAACTCACCGCGTAGCCAGTGGCGATTGAGGTTTAAGGGCAAGACGTAGGCCCATTCCAGCAAGGTCTCCATTGACGCTGGACGCAACTGAACCTCGTCGAGCTGTTTGTCGAGGTAGAACAAAAAAGTCCCATGCTGTCGGTTTTCAATAATCAGTGACAGACGGTTCCTCAGCCATTCGGCGTGAGAGTGATAGGCAGCCAGCTGATCCGCCAGAACCTGACAAACTGGAACCATGCGAGAGTGGCCGTAGCCATCCCCGGTTTTGTCAGCGATAACCAGCCACCGTCGTCTGCGATTAAATTCGCCAGCTTCCGAAAGTGGGTCTTGGACAGCGCGATACCCGGTCATCCAAAACAACATGAGGACAAGATAGTTGGTGAGAGAGTTATGGAATAGGCGGAGGCCTTCAAGTGTTCCAAGGAGATCGCGGTCATACTCAATCTGCTCTCGAAGCGAGCGAAACAGTTCGGCGACGACTGGCGTATCGATGACCAAGTCTGACCCTACTGTTCCATCGATCAATGCTCGTTGGCACTCGGGCGCTGATGCGCTATCCGGGAGAACCAATGACTGCCAGCGGCGGGTGACGCTCGAATACTGGTCCATTAGTTTCTGGCGGTCACAATGGTGGTAGTAGATTGCCGCTGAGGCGCCGTATGGCGGCTGACGACCTGTGACTAGGCATGCTTCAATCAGGTCGCCAGATTCAGCGTGTAAATCTTCAGTCAGCTGATAGGCAATACGGGCAAGGGTGATCCGTCCTCTGTTGCCTCGGTTAATGGACGACAAAAAAGCTTTGATCTCTGTGCTTGCGTGCTCTTGGCTGACATTGCTGAATAACTTTACCGATCGCTTTTTCGCTTGTCCCTTCCTGTCAGCAACCAGTGGCTCCAACACAGCCCAAAACGATCCTGGGATAGGGAGAAAAAGTAGGGGTTCGTGGTCCGCTAAAACGCTTCTCCAAACTTTCTTCCGGGTCCGGCGCGACTCAGGCTGAAGCGTTTTGACCACCCACTCCCGAGATTCCGCAACCAAGTAGATGGCTGTTGTATCCTGGATAGAGTTGGCCTTTGGTACCTGGTCGAAATTTCGAACAAGGCTCGTCTCAAACACCGCCTCGACATCACGCCCGGTAAGCAGACTTAAAAAAATGAGTGCTCTGCTGCTCGGACCAAGCTTCGTCTCTGGATTCAGAATCGCTAAAAGGAGTGACCGAGTTTCTGCCTCGGTCAGCGTCTGCCAACGCCCGGGCAATTGCTGAGCGGCTCGCCGCTGATGAATTCTTCGGTTGGCCACCCTTATCGCGGCCTGCACCGGGCTACCTCCGTAATCGGTCGATATAGGACGCGCTGATTTGATTAGCCGCGGACCGTCCTCGACCTCATCAGGGGAGTTGCCCGCCAGATAATGCTCGGTCGCTCTCACCTCCTCAGGGCGCCGACGACTGATAACAGCGGTTTCCAGAGAGGAATCTGCCTCCAGATCTGAATCAGGGTCAGTGTCGAGCACGTTCTGAGGCAAAGAAACAGGCCTAATCTTCCGTGGCTGGTCTCCGTGTTTTCGGGAGCGCTGGTAAATCCGCCCGCCACCTAAATAAAAATTGAAAAATCTCGCGATCTCAGTGAGGTAGCTATAATCCTGACCTAGCGCCTCGGCCTCTCTCGGATCGATATCCTCCAGCGTGTCTTCCAGGCGGCTGTAGAACTCTTCCACGTCACCAATTACCGGCGGCAGATAATTTAGTCCTGACTCCGAAATCAGACGAATCTGTCGCCAAACGCCTTCTACACGTCGATTAAATACGACAACCTCCTGTGCACCTCTATCGACGGCTTCGAGTCTACGATTCCAATCGCTCACGCATACGATAATGAGAGCTGACAGCCGCAAGAGGGTTCCAGATACCCGGTCTCGTTGGCCTAGCTCGATGATGCCAGCGTGCTGTGGAAACTCGCCTTTCAGTCCCTTGACGCCTTTGGTGGTCTTTTTATCAAATTCAACTGTCTCCCCGATGCGACCGTCGCGGCAGATTGTGAGGAGCGTCTCTTTATGCGGAAGGTCAATACCCAAGGATTCGAATTCAGGGACAATTTTTGCCAAACCAGATTCAATCGCTCTTGCCTCAAACCAATCAAGGCGAGGGCGCACCAGATCTGTCAGTTGGTCCTGCAACGTTAGCTCGACGAATTCAGTCATCACAATCCTCCAGCGCGAGAGCAAGGGAGTCCTGCGATGTAGGCGACTGGACCTGAGCCCGTTCCGGGATTTGGTAGCGGCGGTTCTGGCCGAGTAGACGCTCGCGCCCGGATTTGGTCGACAGCTCAGGAAGATAGCGAGCCATAGTCGAAGGGTGTATCAGCGTCGCCTGCTGATTCAGCAGGTTTCTAGAAGAGACGGCATCTAGCCCATGCCAGATTGAGGAAACGAACCCAGCCAATGCAATAAGCTCCCCTACCGAGATATGCGTCGGTAGCGCGCTAACCACTAGCACGGCTATTCGCTCTCCGGGTGCCAGCTGGTGCCGGCACACCTCAGCCGTACGTAGATTGGCGAGCACTCGATATGTTTTTTGGCCTGCCTCCGGCTGCCATACCACTGGCATATGAAGGATGGCTGCGAGTTGAACGAGTGACGGGGTAAAAGCGTTCTTCTCCCTCATCGCTGGTATCGGCGCCATCAATACCTCCAGCGCTGAGGGTTCGATATCCGGGATTGCTGACAGCTGACTCACCCGTATAGTTGTGAATCGGATTCCTGGGAACCAGTTTGTTTCGGAGTACTGCATGAATTGAGCTCCTGCGCGACCATCTGTTTCGGACTAATAAACGGATCGATCTCTTCATCGATCGTTGCCCTAATATGGTCCCACAGAAAAATGCCGAAATTTCCGCCTGCACCCAAAAGTCCATTCACACAGGAAATGGCAACGCTTAATGAATTCACAAAACGAATAATTGAATTCTGCGGCACACAAAATTGGTATGGGTGGGGCCGACTAGAAGCCGTCTCAAAGCATGTCTGATAGGTCGGTTGACAATTTGCCTGCTACGCGACTCACCCCACCACTACAGCTCTACAAGGGCGGTCGCCCGGATAACCTGGTTGGTGGCGTCAAGGTCCTGCGCAAGGACCTGCAGGGGCTGGGCCTGGCAGCTGAAGCGCACGTCTTCGCGATTCAGAGTTTTTCAGCTCATGATGAGCAGGCAGCAAGGTCACTTTGGGATAAACAATCGCTGCTTCGGGACTACAAACACTTGGTCGACCAGGTGTCCGAGCAATTGGGGAGACTGGAAAGTCTGCCACCAGAAACCGCCGCAGCGGAATCTCTGGTCTTCGGTCGATCCGTCATTCGTCAGATTATTCGGGACCCTCTGCTACCCGAGGAGCTTGTACCCAGCAAGCAGCGGCTCAGGTTGATCAGTCTGATGCAGGAGTATCAAACGGTGGCAATCAAAATCTGGTTGAAGGTGTTGGGCGTGTAACTACAGGTGCCTCACTGGCAGCGCACCAGGGGGTTAGCGAGAAAAAGCTCGTTTAAACAGCACCGATAGATAGACTGAGCTGGTTCCGGGTTCCTTAAACGGCAGCCGATTTTATGCGTTGTACCATCTGGATCAATACGCTGGTACGTGGGTCTTTCAGTAGAAATGAACGAATAGACTCTCCGTCCAGCCCCCAAAGGTCGACAGGTTTCTGAAACCATTCCACAGCCACCGATTCTTGGCCGGTTGGAGTCAGGTTAACCAGCCCTTTATGGAGCCCCAACAGCAACCCAATCCTTTCCAAGACTTCAGACGGTAGAGGCACAAGTTCAGCGGACGCTACCTGATCCTTCCAGCTAAGTAACCTAGTGGTAGGTACGCCCAGCAAGCAAGCCAACTCCGAGTCAGTGAGGCCCCACCGTTCGCTACGATCCAGCAGCCAGCGAAGGCCGGCGTCACCATGTTGGTCAGTGAGGTGTGGTTGTTCTTCCCCAATCATTGAAAGGCTCCATTCTCTGAGTCTTTATCAATACCTAATCTGCCGCAAGAACTTCGGCTTCCGCAACAGGCGCCAGGTCCTTGGTACTCTTGACCGGCTCACACACCAGTGGCGCCGGTATATGCGTTTTCATAAAATGCGCAAAGGCGTCCGTGTGATGAAAATCCGGATCCAGCCACAGATCAAAGTCCCTCGGCCTCAGCATCAAAGGAATGCTCTTCGGATGGATGTGACTGAACCGTGGGTGAGGCGGCAGCGTGATCACAGTGAAGGAGCTTACCTGGTCCTCCCCAAAGTGCCAGGATTGCCATAACCCGGCCAGAGCCGTGGCTTCCCGCTCGGGGTGTATATTATAGACCTGCTTTCCCTGCCACTCGTGGAACGCGCTGACAGGGACAATGCAGCGGTGGGAGGGATAGACCTTCTTCCAGAGCGGGCTGGAAGCGAGCCGGTCACTGCGTGCGTTGAATGTGTGGAATTTCGGGTTTGGCCGGTAGCCATGCCCCTCCGGACGGGGCTCGATCAGCAATGACCAGATACCGGGTTCCAGATAACGGTCACCGCCAGCCTCCATCACGAATTCGCCGATACCGCCAGGTGGCACATTCAGCTGAGGGCGCGGCGCAATACCTGGCAGACCAAGTTGCCCCATTAGCTCCTGGACCTCAGGTGAATCAGTCACATTGTAGCGCCCGCACATGACAAGCCTCCCAAACGCTATGTACCAAACGATCCTACGCCTGATAGGTATGAAAAGGCCATCCGCCGCCGACAGAAGCTGCTAGGATGGCATTTATACAGTTGTCGTGTCTGCTGCCATGCCTGTTCATCCGACAGTTTCTGCGCGGCAGACTTCGCGTAATCCCAAGCCATGGTTTCATCATGACTACCAATCAGACCAGAACCACTCGCGTGTGCGCCCGTGTCGACCCTGAGACGCACGAACGCATTACGCGTGCGGCGGAGTTTTCCGGACGGAGTATGAACCAATTTCTGGTCGACGCCGCGACCAAAATGGCCAAGGAAGTCGTTGGGGAAGCCACAACGATTAGGCTTACGAACGAAGAGGCTGACCGTATGATGGAGGTACTCAATAACTCCCATCCGGCTAATACTCGGCTGCGCGAGGCAGCACGTCGACATGCTGACCGAAAACATCGTCATAAGCCTCAAAAATCGGGGTAATTGATTCCCTTTTTGCTGGTACGACTGTGACCCAGCCATTTCAGTGCACGACGGGCAACTGCCGCCAATTTGTAGTGTAGGCCGGTGAGAGATGTGAACGTCGCATTGCATAGGCATTGTTACCTGCCTGCCTTGCGGTGGTCAGGGCACCCCGGGATCGTCGATTGATCTGATCCATCAAAGCCATAAGCCTTTCGGAGCGGGTGCCACCCCCGGTCTCAACCGGTTCTGCTTCAAACAGATCCGCTTGTCGTACCGACGTCGTTACCAGTTCGCTGACAAGAACGCCCGCTTTGGCGTACTGGTATCCTTGACGGTAGATGGATCTCAATAGCTCCAACGCCTTATCCACTATGACCCGCGAATCCTGGCTCGGGGTGATGAGCCTGGTCGTGACACTCCTGGAGTACTGAGGTACCTCAGGCCTGAATGGATTGGTCCGAATAAACACCATGATCTCGCCAGCGAACTGATCGCCGCCCCTGAGCTTCTCGCATACCCGGGTGGCAAAATGCGCGAGAGCTTCTTCCAGGTCCTTCAGTTGTGTCAGTGGCTGACCGAAGGATCGGGAGCACATGATCTGTTTTTTCGGTTGAGGCGCCTCTTCCCAGGGTAAACAGGGGATGCCGTTCAACTCGCGGGCCGTGCGCTCCAGTACCACAGAGAACTGGTTTCGCAATGTGGTAGGGTCTGCCTCGGCCAGTTGCAACGCTGTGGTAATCCCCAGGCTTTCCAGGCGAGCCGTTATCCGGCGCCCGACACCCCACACCTCACCGACTGGGACTCGTTCCATGAGGCGCCTTTGCCTGATTGCATCGGTCAGGTCCACAACCCCTCCGGTCGCGGGGTACTTCTTGGCGGCGTAGTTCGCCAGTTTGGCCAGGGTTCGGGTCGGCGCAATCCCGACACAGACGGACAGCCCGACGTTCTGGTAGACGGTGTCTTTTACCTGCCGCCCAAAGTCTTCAAAGGGAACTACCCGGTTGATTCCGGTGAGATCCAGGAAGGCCTCGTCAATTGAGTACACATCCACCCGGGGCGACAATGCCTCTAGCGTAGTCATTACCCGTCGGCTCATATCGCCGTAGAGTGTGTAGTTGGACGAAAACACCTCAATGCCGTAGCGACGAATTTCGGCTTTGATGTGTTGTATCGGCACGCCCATCTTGATACCAAGCGCCTTGGCTTCCTTCGAGCGGGCGACCACGCAGCCGTCGTTATTGGACAGCACCACAACCGGCGTGTACCGGAGATCCGGACGGAACAGCTTCTCGCAGGAGGCATAGAAATTATTGCAGTCCACCAACGCAAATACCGATGGCTTCATCCGGCTTTGGCCTGCTGACGATAGAGCGCCTCGCCCAACGCCTGGAAATACGCATCAAAGGCCTCATTGATGCGCTGACGCTGAACGCCTTGAGGATACAGTCCCGACCGGGCTTCATCCGAATGAACGGTGCCGTTGACCAGAAAACGGTTGTGCGGCTCGCGGTCTTCCACAAAGGCTTCGAACGCTCGAGCGCAGAGTTCCTCCGGCCGGGCGTAGTAGAGCACCTTCAACTCCTTGTCCGCTTGCCGGGACGTCTGGAACAGCTCGCTCGGTTGAGTCCCCTCTTCGTTCAGCAAAATGGCTTGGAAACACTCACCCAGAAGATCGTTCAATGGATGCGGTTTGCGCTGAACGCTGTCCAGCCAGGCACTCGATGCAAACGCAGTGCTCCGGGGCGACCGAAAAGCCTTGCCCCCCATATAGTGATCGAAGGCGTGGAACCATTCGTGGGCCAGGCTGCCGGCACCGGCATTCTTGGCCAGGGCCAGTTGACGAGTGGCTGGTATGTAGTGAGCTGCCACGCCAGGACGACCGCCAATGCCATACTGGAGCCCCAGGGTACCTCGCAGGGAAATGAGCGGTTCCGGGCCGTTCAATACCGTCATCAGATCGCACAATGCCTGGTAGAAGTGAACGGCGGCCCGATCTCTCTCCGGCTCCGTTACCCAGCGGCCCACCTCGATACTGCGGAAATCAAATCGCCGCCGGACGGTGACGAAGGACACAGGCTGGCTGCTCATCACGCCTTACCTCCACGACGTAGTGAGCGGACCACGTTGGTTACCACGCCAAAGACCTCCAGCACGTCGTCCTCGCCAAGAACAATCGGCGCGAAGGCGGGGTTACGGGGCAATAACCGGACGGGCGGTGGAGTCAGATGCAGTTGCTTGACGGTCATTTCCGAACGGAGACTGGCGATGATGATGTCCCCATGCCCCGCCCGCAGGGAGCGGTCGACGACGAGTACGTCGTCCGGGAAGATCCCCGCCTCAATCATCGACTCGCCTTGGACGCGAACAAAGAACGTCGCTGCCGGATGCTCAATGCACAGCTCGTTCAGGTCCAGGGTTTTCTCGAT
>NZ_CAXBDN010000003.1:0-39493 GCF_963974375.1 uncultured Marinobacter sp. | reverse complement strand
TACTTGCCCGAGAGGGTGCGGCAGCTGACAAATCCTTCCAGGCCATTGCTGTCCAGCCGCACGAAAAAGCCGGCAGGAACGGTGCGGGAAATTACGCCGGTCATGGGCTGCTCGCCCAGTTGTCGGGCAAATTCACTTTTCAGCCAGTTTTCGAGGCTGCCGGATGCCTGGCGGGCGCGAATCTGCGTTTTCTGCAGTGTTGCCAGCGCCGGCTCGTCCAGTACCTGCAGGGGTTGTTGCCAGAGCGCCGCCTTGATCAGGCGGTGCACGTAGAAGTCGGTGTAGCGACGCAGCGGAGACGTAAAGGTGGTGTAGGCTTCCAGGCCCATGCCCTGGTGAGGGCCAGGCGCAAACGCCATTTCGGCCCGGGCCAGTTGGCGGGAAATAATGGAGCGAACCGGTACTTCGGCGTTGAGGCCGTCGGTCTGCTTCATCAGGGCACGGAAACCCTCAGGGCTGGCCGGGTTATGGCTGGCAAGCTCCGGCGCGTAGCGTTCCAGCAGCGTGCGGATGTTGTCGGCGCGGTCATCGCGAATGCCGGGGTGACAGATAAACAGACCCTGATCCAGTGTGCCGAGGAAGCTGGCAGCGCAGCGGTTGGCCGCCACCATGCATTCTTCCACCAGACGGTGGGCCTCAATGGCCCGGACACGCCGGTTCTCGTCCAGACGCAGGCGGAACTCGGGGCGATCGGTATTCAGCAGGGCATGCTCGGCCCGCCACTTGCGCAGTGCGGTGGCGGTCTGGTGCAGCTGGTCGAGGCTGTTGGCAACGTCGTCGGCCAGGGCCGCGGTTTCATCATTTTGCTGCCCGCCAATCAACTGGTTGACCAGCTCGTAGCTGAGTTTGCCCCGGGAGCGGATAACCGCCTTGTGAAAGCTGAATTCGCCCAGGCTGCCGTCGTTGTTCCCCTGCAGGTCACAGACCAGTGCCAGCCTGTCGACATCGGGCATCAGGGAGCACAGGCGGGTACTGAGAGTGTCCGGCAGCATCGGACGGGGCTCGCCGGGAAAATAGATGGCAGTTGCCCGGGCCCGGGCTTCCAGCTCGGCCGGTGATTCTGGCTCAATCAGTGCCGTCGGATCGGCAATGGCCACCGACAATTTCCAGCCGGTAGCATTGGGCACGGCCAGCAAGGCATCGTCCATGTCCTGAGTGCCGGGGCTGTCGATGGTGACATAGGCCTGGTCGCGGCGGTCTTCACGGTCATCGCTGTGGCTGGCGATGGCTTCTTCAGTGAGCGCATCCGCCTGCTGTTGTACCGCCTCCGGGAAAGCGTCGTCCATATCGAAGGTGGCCAGGGTGAAGCTGCGCTCGATCCCGGTTTCACCGGCCTTGCCAATGACTCTGAGGACCTGGGCCTGGCCTTTGCCATCCCGGATCGGATGTTGCGAGATACGGCAGTAGATATAGTCATCCGGACTGGCACCCAGCCGTTCTTTGGGTGGAATAAAGATCCAGCGGCCAATGCCCGGAGTTTCCGGTGCCACGAAATGGCCTTTGCCCTTGACCAGGTACCGACCCACAAACGTGGTCAGGTTCGATTCCAGAAGCTCCTCGATCAGGCCCTGAGTCTTGCCGTTGTCACCCTTGACCTCGGTGACCGTCACCCGGTCACCCGGCAGCACCTTCTGCATTTCTTCCGGTGGCAAAAATACGTCGCGGCCTTCGTCAAGCGCCACAAAACCGAAGCGGCCGTTAGTGGCTTTGACCGTACCGGGGTATACCTCCTTGTTTTCCTTGATATCGGTTTTTAGCTGGCGCAGCTGATTTAGGGCGTCGGCATTGAGCATGAAATGGACCTGATTGAAGAAAATGACTGTTGGGCGGAGTATACCGGTTATGCCCCCCGTAGTCAGATCGAAAGGCAGATAACAGGGCTTTGTATTGCGGCCCGCCGGGTGATGCCCCGGTGTGAACCCTGTCCGTCAGCAATGCCCCTGCCGTGGCACAATAGCTGTATCGATACGGGACAAAGATTCCGGGGTGTGGGAGCTTGCGATACCGGACAATGATCTGGTGCAACCTGTACTCTGGCTGACGCGAGGAGTATTTGCTGATGTGGACGCCCCGGCTGGTGATGACCGGTTTGCTACTGATCCTGCTGTTGCCGGCACCTGCCGTCGCCCAGTGGTACCGGTTCAGCGGCACCGCCATGACCACCCCGATAGACCTGGAATTCTGGAGTGAGGCTGAAGCTGGCCAGGCTGAAGATCTGTGGCTGCGGGTTCTGGCCGAGTTCACCGGTGTTGATGAAGGTATGAGCCGGTATCGGGAGGATTCGGAGCTGTCCCGGGTCAACCGGACGGCAGCGGAGGGAGCGGTGAAGATCACGGCACCTCTGTTCCGGGTGCTGGCGGCTGCCGAGTCCATCTCCGAGGCCAGCGACGGCGCCTTCGATATCAGCTTTGCGTCGGTTGGCCATCTTTACGATTACCGCAACAATCAGCAACCATCGGATGAAGAGGTGCAGGCCCTGCTGCCCCGGATCAGCTACCGGGATATCTGGCTGGACCCGGAGGCCTCCTCGGTGGCCTTTGCCAGGCCCGGGTTGATGCTTGATCTGGGGGGCATCGCCAAGGGCTATGCCGTAGACCGGGGTATTGCTGTGCTGCAGGCAGCGGAGATTGGCCATGCCCGGCTCAGTGCCGGTGGTGATATGCGCCTGCTGGGCGACAGACGTGGTCGCCCCTGGATGGTGGGCGTAAGGGATCCCCGTCAGGAGGGTCGGCTGGTGGTGGCACTGCCACTGGAATCCGCGGCCATATCCACCTCCGGTGATTACGAACGCTATTTTATTGCCGACGACGGTGCGCGGATTCATCACATCCTGTCGCCGCAAACCGGCCGGCCTGCCGGCGGGGTTCAGAGCGTAACCGTTATTGGCGTCGACGCCATGATCACCGATGCGCTCTCGACAGCGGTGTTCGTGCTGGGGGCAGAGCAGGGTCTGGCTCTGATCAACCGACTGGAGGGCATTGATGCGGTGATCATCGATGAGCACCGCAAGTTGTTCTATTCGGAAGATCTGATGGCCGGGGTCGAGTAACGCTCCAGCGAATACTGCGATCTAGCTGATCGTCCCGTTAACGATGGGTGAGAGCCCGATCAGGGTGTCCTGCACCGCCGGATTGCCCAGCCCGTGGCCCGGGAACTGGCTGGCAAAGGCACCCTGTTCACCGTGCAGCGCCATGTAGTTCAGCAGCACCGTCTGCACCAGCTGGTTGACGTTGTTGGCGGCAGGGCTGGAGCTGGTTTCCACGTTGCCGTCAGCGCGCATGTAACCGATCTGGTTACGCAATGCCGTGGGCCGTCCGTTAGGGTTATACACCATGTAGAACGAGGCGGCAGTCTGCTGGTTGTCGCCGGTCCATTCGCCCTTGCCACGACCGTCTACCGAGTCGTCGATGCGGCCGTTGCTGGATACCGAGCCGTCACTGAATACATACAGCATCAGCGGCACCCCGATACGGGCAGCATACTCCAGGCAGGCGCCCATGCAGCGGCCAGCCAGCAGATCCCGGCGTTCGCCGGTGGCCCGCTCACCGGTGTGGTAGTCGTAACCGCCCATGGTGACGGTGCCGGCGCCGGCAAAGCCATTGACCACCAGCTTCATCACCGAGGCGGTTTTGCGGAACTCGCCCTCACGGTCGAACTCCTGACTGGTGAAGATACCACCGGGACCCACAATGTCAGGATCCAGGGCCGGATTGAGAGTCGACGGATTACCGAAACGGTCAGCCAGATCAGCGCTCTTCACATAGCCGCAACGGACCAGGTCCTTGACCACCTCGTCACTGCTGATGCGGGTGTTGACCCGGTTCAGCTTACGGTCGCTGATACGCTGGATGGACTCCATAACGGCCACAGCGTCACTCTGGTCCAGCAGTCCCACCAGATCCCCCACATCCACCAGACCGGTGACGTCACTGGGACGATCCACCTTGGTGGGACGGATCTGCGGGTTGATCAGATCCATGGGGGCCAGTGAATTGCCACCGGATTCGGAATTGCGGGAGCCGATCAGCGACATCAGTGAACCGTCCGCCCCGGCCCGGTGGATGCCGTACATGGGATTGTGGGGGTTGTTGCCGGTGTCGTTCTCGGAGCGGGCGGCAATCACGCTGCCATTGATGCCACTGCGGGTGCCGGCGCTGGTGCTTTGCAGAATGCCTCGCAGAAAGCCACTGTCGCTATGAAATGCCAGTCCCAGCTCATCATTGATGAAGGCCGGGTCGTTGGGCAGCATATTGCCCGCCAATCCCTGGCGGATATAACCGGCAGTGGTGAGGAAGTCGGTCTGGCCACCGGATTTGCCCACCAGCACGTTGGAACCGGCCATACTGGCGCCGCCGGCCAGGTCGAAGCAAATGAACGGAATCTTGCCAGCACCCTGCACGGCAATACCACAGCTCTGTTTCAGCGCTTCCAGATCCGACGACAGCGCGGCGGACGCCATGCGCGGGTTGCCAAACAGGCTGAACACCGAGGCCCCGATGACGGTGGCGGCGCCGGCCCGGAAACCCTGGGAAATGAACTCCCGGCGGGTACGTGGGCGGCTGTGATCGCTGTGTCGCAAAGGCTCATGGATGTCCAGGGGGCGCTTGCGTGAAGGTTTGATATACATGGTCACATCCTCTATGAAAACCCTGGTTACTTGATCAGCGTGACAGCACTGCCAAGCACGGCGGCGCAGCTGGCTTTGGCCACGGTTCGGGTGCGTTCGGTGTCACAACCACCAGTACAGACCGTCAGCGAATCGATCAGCTGCTCCAGCTCCGCGCGTACGTCAACATCCGTTGGCTGGGAAGCCAGATTCTGGCCCACCATGCGGCTGATCAGCGGGTCAACCACCAGGTCCCTGCGGGTTCCGCTGTAGGCCTGATCAGCCGCCAGGCTGAAGTCGAAGCCCGGGAAAAAGCTATTCCGCAGTGACGGTGTTTCCACCAGGGAATCGCAGTAACGGATTGCCAGCTGGGTAATAGCCATCTGATGAGAAGACAGGAAACCCTCGATATTGGCCACCGATGGCAGTTGCTGGCGAATGGTGTTGTAGGTGGCGGCAACCGCAGGTTCGGTGCGGGCCACACCGGTAACCCGGGCCATACTGGCATCGATTGCATCAAAGGTTTTCAGGCCGACATCTGCAGCCGGCGGCAGGTTGGCAGCCGGTGCTGCCGGTGGCAGCGAGGATTCCACCACCACGTTGGTGTGGCTGCCCAGGCGCTCGAAACTCAGGAAGAACTCATCACTGTCGGGACCGCTTTCCAGAGCGACAACGGTGCCCTGTGAGGACAGCAGCTGTCCGCTGCCCGGGCGGTAGTCATCGCCATTCAGGCTGACCTCCAGGTTGGCCCAGGTCTGACCTACCACGGCCTCACGGCCGTTGATGCCCAGCTTCATGCCTTCCAGCGGGATGCCCCCCGGACTGGCTGAATCGTCCAGGCTGATGAAAAACGGCTCGGTGAACAGGTAGCTGTAGCTGTCGAACTGGCTGACCTCGAACACGATGTAGCTCTGGGGGACGTCGATCAGATGTGCAACGCCGAACAGCAGGTAATACTTCTGGCCGACGCCCGCTTCGTAGTTGGTGCGGATCTGCTCGGCTGACAGGGCCCGGTTGTGGATGGCCACCAGGCGCAGAGTACCTTCCCAGGGCGAGTTGCCGTCGGTCTCGTTGCCGAGCACGAAGGCAAAGGTATCATCCCAGTTATTCAGCAGGCCGGCGGCGCCGGGATCGGTATCGCCGGTATCACGGCCGTTGACGTAAATGCGGCGGCCCTCGCCCGGAGTGAAATTGATCACCACATGCTGCAGGCTGGCCTGCAGCCGGTTATCGCCGTCGGCGGTGCTGAACGCCGTGTTCTGGTCGGTGGTGGTGCTGCGTTGCAGGATACCGTAATTCTGCAGGGACTGGCTCAGGGAGAAGTTCCGGGAAGTGGCGGATCCGGAATAGGACACGATGCGGGCGTCTTCCTGGGTCACGTTGCCGGGTACCACCCAGGCCTCGATGCTGTATTCGCCAGAGGCGGTCAGCAGGCTGTGGAGCTTGCGACTGCTGCCGGTGGTGGCCTGGGCCTTGCCGCTGCGTAAACTGGTGCCGGCGTCGTCGGTATAGGCCGGGCCAAAGCTCACGCCCCAGCCCCCGACCCAGTCAGTGTTACCGGTCAGGCTCAGGTGCATTGCCGGCTCCTGGCCTGAGGTGTCGAACGCGGTCCGGCCTTCGCCGGCCTTGAACTCGTACAGTGCCACCACATGATCCTCATAACGGCCACCGGCGTTGGCCAGCAGTCCGTCAGTGCTGAGGTTGAGGGCCTTGCTGGCGACAATGGCGGAATCCAGCTCCCGGGGCTGGATGGTCTCCGCAAAGAATTCGATGGCCATCTGCATCTCGAACGCCGAGTCGGGGCAGTTGTCTTCCCAGCAATTGTGGGACTCATCCCGCAGCCGCTCAACCAGACGCGACGCCGAGGGGTTGTCCAGGCTGATCCGGCTCTTCGCCGCATCGTAGGCCAGGTCTACGTTGTAGCTGGCCAGGAAGGGCCGGGTGCCACCCTCGGCGTGGCAGTCGCTGCAGTAGGTGGCCAGCAGCGGGTGGACGGTGCTGCCGAACTCGGCACTGCTTTCCGGAAACGCCGGGGTCCCGCAGTACCGGCGGACGCAGGTCGATGGTCTTGACCGTGCCGGAGCTGCCACCGGCCCAGTTGGCAATGTAATTGGTGATGGTGTCAGCGCAGGCCTGATCGCTGGCCAGCCAGCAGTGGTGACCACCGGCTACCTTGGCAACCATGGCCGATTCGGCCGGATCGCCCAGATTCACGACGGTGTTGGCCTGAGCATAGGCAATGTTGACGTCGCCCTCATGGACAAAGCGCGGTGACTGGCCGCTGGAGTTGTGGCAGTCGCCGCAACGGGCCGGCTGTACCAGGTTGTCCCAGACGCTCAGTTTGAAGGACTGCACATCGGCGGTCGCCGGCGGCGGGCCACCGTAGGTGGTGGTGCCCGGCGCCCGGGTGTTGGGCAGGCTCTCGGTGGATTCGCCGAGTTTACAGCCGCCAAGGGCGACAGTGACCATCAGCAATGCGCCGGCAAGGGGGCGGCTGAACCAGCTTGATGTCTTGATCATGACCTTGAATTTCCCTGTCAGGGGGTGACCGACGCGAAGCATCAGTCGCCCATGCAATAGGCGGCGGATTCAGCAAACACCTGCCTGAGCTGGTAGTTGCTGGACTGGAACGACGACACCATGGTGCTCAGCTGATTGCGGTCGCTGCTGTCCACCGGATCTCTCAGGCACACCTGGCGAAACACCTTGCTGACCTGACATTCGGCGAAAGCCTGGGAGTGGGCCAGCTCCTGGCCCAGGGACTTGGCGCCCTCGCCGTGCCCCGGCAGCATGTTGTCCCAGCCGAGCCGGCGGTTGTCGCCCTGACGCCAGTAGTTGTCCCAGCCATCGTCCTCGGTGACGTAGCCGTGCTCGAAATTGGTGGCATTGATCAGATACTTGGGCTGAACCCGGGTGCCGGTTTGCGGATGTTCCGTGGTGTTGTAGATGAGCCGGCCGAGATTGCCGTCCGGGTCGGCATCAGCGTCATACTCATATTCGTAGTAGGCAAAGGCCTGGGCCATGGGGTCCATGCCGGTATGGCAACCTGCGCAGTTATTCAGGAACACCCGGCTGTCGCCGCCAGGGCTGCGGGACACATCCTGGCGGATGCGATCCACCGGCAGGGTGACGTCCGCCAGCTGCTCAAGGTCGTTACACAGGTGATTCACCAGGGTGAAGCGCAGCATGGCGCGGTTGGTGCCGGCGCTGAAAAACGCCTGGCTGGCGGCGCGGCTGGTCATCACGCCGGCGGTGGCGTCACTGGGCAGACCATTCAGAGACGACTGCGTCCGTCTTACCAGCGCGTCCTGCAGCGAGTGACTGCTCCGCTCAAGAGTTTCATAATGGGCATTGTTGACGTTCGAGTAGGCAGGCAAACCAAGGTTGGTATCGCCTACATAGACCACATCTGCCCAGAGCACTTCCCGGAAATCACGATCGTCCTTCACCAGGCCGATCACGGTGGCGGTGTAGTCGTTCAGAGGCACAAACGGGGTCATGGCCTCGTTGGTCCAGGGTGCCGCAAAATTTTTCAGGGTGACATCGTAGAAGGCGGGATCTTCCATGGCGGTAAAGGCGGCCTGTACCGCAGACCCTGAGCGGATCTGGGACGCCATAATGCCGAGCACCGCCTCGCTGGGCGGCACACCGGCCAGGCGATCGTGTATCCGGCGGGCCTGCTCGCGGTCTCCGGCGTGGGCGGAAAAGGTCGTGGTTGCAATCAGGGCTGCCGCTAGCACAGCTCCGGAAAGTCTTATCCGGGAGCGTCCGGGCAGGCTGAAAGACTGACTTCTGGCGTCCATGACGCATGTCCTATGCGAATGTTTGAGGATTAACACCACGTTTTTTCAGAGACAACCACCGTGATGTGATTCGTTTATCAGGAGCCTGATTTTATGTCAGTCCTTACTGTTTATTTTGTGTACTGGTCCACGAACCTGTTTTATTGGTCCATAATTTCATTGGAGTGTGAGCAATAACCGGAGATACTTTAATAGGGATCGGACTGGTATATAAAAGGACTGAGTTTTGTGAATCGCATCTCGGAAATAATCAGAAATATGCGTTTTGGCAAAAGCATACAAATAACATCGATGATGCTATTTATGTCTGTTATGGCGACAGGATGTCTTGTAAGTGATCAACAGCAAGAGGCTGATCCGGTTGTTGCCGACTATGCGGTTGCCTATATCCAGCGCCCATTGCAGATCAACCCCCAGACCGGCGCCCCCATGGGTGTCGACCGCCGTGAACCGGCCCTGGTTCGGCCCGGTGGCCGACTTGTGCTCAAGGAGAGCGCGGCTCCTTCGGCCGCGGCCCGTGATATCACCTCCCGGGTTTTTGCGGGCGCTGAATTCCTTGATGACGACGGCCAGCTACGCTACGACGTGCGGGATCTGACGGTATCCTATGATGGCAAGCGTCTGTTGTTCGCCATGCATGCCCCTGAGGTTGACGACGAGGATCCGGAGCCTACCTGGAACATCTGGGAATACGATCTGGAAGCCGACAGTCTGCGCCGGGTCATCGCCTCTGCGATCGAGGCCAATGCCGGCCACGATATTGCGCCGGCCTATCTGCCCGGTGGCAGCATTGTGTTTGCATCGACCCGGCAGCGGGTGTCGAGTGCCATTCTGTTGGATGAGGACAAGCCCCAGTTTTCGGCCCTGGATGAAGCCCGGCGTGGCGAAGCGTTTGTGTTGCACGTGATGGAAAGTGACGGCAACGACGTTCGTCAGATCACCTTTAACCAGAGCCATGATCTTGATCCTGTGGTGTTGTCCGACGGGCGGATTCTGTTCAGTCGCTGGGACGCTGCGGGACAGACCCCCGCCAATGGATTCAACCTGTACCAGGTGAACCCCGACGGCACGGGCCTGGCCCATGTATTTGGTCGACACTCCCACACCATCGATGGCAACAATCTGCATTATTTCAAACCGGTTGAAACCGACAGCGGTGAGATTCTGGTGCAGGCCCGGGGCCTGGGCGCCAATAACCTGTCAGCGCTACCGGCAAAAATTGATATAGCCCGGTTTGCGGAACACGCCGTGAGCCTTGACGGCAGCCCCGGTCAGGGTCTGGTGCCGATGATACAGGGTCAGTCGCTGGACGGTCGCATTGGGCTGGCCGGCAGTTACGATGCGGTTTCCCCGATGTTTGATGGCTCCGGCCGCTACCTGGTGAGCTGGAGTCCCTGCCGGCTGCGACGGGTGAGCGCGGAAGACGGCGCAACCGGTGACATCCTGCCCTGCACAGAGGCTCTGTTGGCATCTGATGACTATGAGCCAGCCGCTCCGGCTTACGGGTTATGGTTGCGGAATGAGCGCAACGGCACTCAGCTGCCCATTGCGCCAGCCATTGAGGGCCAGCAGATTTCAGAGGCAGTCTTGATGAACGGCCGGCCCATGCCGGTGTTCCGGCCTGCCGACCTGCGCCCGGGGGAGCTGCCCGGTGAAGCCAGCGGCCTCGCCACCGAAGGCTTTGGTATCGTTCATATCCGTAGTGTCTACGACCTGGACGGCGCGGATACCGCACCCGGTGGTATCGCCACCCTCGCCAATCCTGTGGTGACCCCTGCCGACAATCGCCCCGCCCGCTTTGTGCGCTTTGAAAAACCGGTGTCCTTGCCTGATCAGGATGTCCGCATGTTTGACAATGCTGCCTTCGGTGTCAGTCAGGCCCAGCGCATGCGGGAGATTCTGGGTTATGTGCCGGTAGAGCCGGACGGCTCGGTGCGGGTTGCTGTCCCTGCCAATGTGGCCTTTGCCATCAGTGTGGTGGATGCCGAGGGTCGCCGCACCTCGCCCCGCCACCAGAACTGGCTGCAGCTGCGCCCCGGCGAAACCCTGACCTGCA
This sequence comes from uncultured Marinobacter sp., assembly GCF_963974375.1. Classification (GTDB taxonomy): domain Bacteria; phylum Pseudomonadota; class Gammaproteobacteria; order Pseudomonadales; family Oleiphilaceae; genus Marinobacter. The sequence goes on along the minus strand of NZ_CAXBDN010000003.1, from coordinate 29,028 downwards.
ATGGCTGCCACACCAGTAACAGTTCGGTGCCCCATGGCCACTATGCGGTTTCACCGGCACCCGCCAATTCAGGGGCCTCCACCACCAGTCTGCCATTCCCGGGAACCCGGCCGGCACTGTGGGCGGATATGGGCGAAACCATGGCGGAAACCTGGAGCCGGCAGCAGCAGATTCGCCGACTGTCACCGAACCCCGAATTTGTGGACGAATGGACTGATCCGGAGCAGGCGACACCGGCGGCGGAACTGGCGCTGCGGTATCAGGATCTCGATACACCGGCGCCGATAAACGAAGCCTGTGCCGTCAGCTGGGCCGCCTCCTGCCGGGCGGTCATTCACTACGAAGCCCACATTCATCCCATCTGGAATCTGCCCCGGGTCCTGCCTGATGACGACGGCGTCACCGAACTCGACAATTTCACCTGCACCGGCTGTCATTCAGTCGCCGATCAGGATGGTGTGGCCCGGGTTCCTGAGGCCCATCTGCATCTGGGTGATGGCGCCTCCGCCAACAATCCCCGCCAGTTCCGGGCGTACCGGGAGTTGCTGGCCCAGCGCTTTGAGCAGGAGCTGGTGGATGGGGTTCTGCGGGACAGGCAGGTGGATTCCGGGCGGGTACAGCGCGATGAGGACGGCGAACCTATCCTCGATGGCGACGGTAATGAAATTCCGATTCTTGTGCGGGTGCCCCGCAATGCGGTGATGAGCGTCGCCGGTGCCCGGGCCAGTACTGCCTTCATGGCCCCGTTTGCGGCTGGCGGAAATCACGAGGGTTTCCTCAGTGATGCCGAACTGCGGTTGATTTCCGAGTGGCTGGACCTGGGTGCCCAGTATTACAACAACCCGTTTGATGCACCGGAGAACTGATGGTCGGCAGATGGTGGCCAGGTCTCTGGCTGGCACTGGCGCTGTGCTGGCCGCTGTCGGCCTCAGCCCAGAGCTGGTGGAACTTCTGGTCAGAACCGGCAGAACCCGTCGAGGTGACGGTAGCCGCGCCTTTTATCGAATGGCGCACCGGGCCCGCCATCGGTCACCCGGTGTTTCACAGCAGTGAGCGGGGCGAGCCACTGACGTTGCTGAAGCAACACACCCGCTGGATCCGGGTGCGCGATGATCGCGGCCGCGAAGGCTGGGTGCTGCAGGATGATCTGGCCCACAGTGCCACCCGTGATGGCGAGGCATTCGTGCTGCCCCGTCCTGATCTGGCAGATTTTCAGCAGCGCCGCCGGGAAGGGGGCGTCTGGATGGGCGATTTTGAGGGGGCTACGGTGATATCCGGTTGGGCCGGGTTCCAGATGACTCCCAACCTGGCGACCGAATTCGGGTTCTCACAGGTGTTGGGCAGCCGTTCGGAAATCCGCCTGGCGAATCTCAGCATCCAGCATCAGCCCTGGCCCCACTGGCGTTTATCACCTTATTTCACGCTGGGGGGCGGTTACGCCTGGATCAGCCCCAAGGCCACACTGGCCAGCACTGAACGACGTAACAACCCCACCGCCCACGCAGGGCTCGGGGTGCGCTATTACCTGGCGGATCGCTATTTCCTGCGGGCGGAAGTCAGGGACTACAAAGTGTTTACCGACAGGACAACCAACGAAGAAGTGATGGAATGGAAAATCGGACTCGGCATTTTCTTTTGAAACTGATGATTCTTGTGGCTCTGGTGTTGTGTGTGATCGCGACTCCGGAAGGTGCATTGGCGGAAACACCAATGATTGAGCCGGATGTGCAGCCACGCAAGATCACACCCCCGAAAATCGACAGCGGGAATTTCGAGATCACCGCCGTGGCCGGAATGCTCAACATCGAGGATTTCGAGAGCTCATTCATGTACGGCGCCCGGCTCGCCTACCACATCAGCGAGTCGTTCTTCGTGGAAGCCGGTGTCGGTTTTGCGGAAGCCGGGCAAACCAGCTTTGAACGACTGGCCGGCGATGTCCAGCTGTTACCGGACAATGACCGGGATTACCTCTGGTATAACCTGAACCTTGGTTACAAGTTATTGCCAGGGCAGGCCTTCTTCCCGGGCGGTTATGCATTTAACACCAATTTTTATATCACCGCCGGTGCAGGCGCGACGGATTTTGCCGGTGATAACCAGTTTACGCTCAATTATGGTGCGGGGTATCAGGTGCTATTGCGAGACAACCTGTCCGTGCATCTGAACGTTCGTCAGTATGTTTATGAAACCGATATTCTTGGCTCCAGTAAAAATTCATTCAATACAGAATTAAGCACAGGTATTTCCCTGTTTTTCTGACCCGCGGATATCTGACAAACAGGCATGCACAGGAGTATTACCAATGAACATAATAAAACCGGAAATAACGGGTGGTTACTTGTTCAAAAAGATGGCGGCGGTGCTGGCCCTGACCGTTGTGCTGGGCAGCGGCGCCCTTGCCGAACCCGCGCCGGATTTTACCCTCAAGAGCCGCAGCGGCGATAACGTCCGTCTTGAGGAGTTACGGGGCGACGTGGTGATGCTGAATTTCTGGGCGTCCTGGTGCGGTCCCTGTCGCCAGGAAATGCCCCACATGGATGATATCCAGAAAGAGTTCGAAGACTATGGCTTTCACGTGGTGGCGGTAAATGTTGATCAGAACCGCGCCGATGCCGATCGTTTTCTGGCAGCGGTGCCGGTGGACTTTACCATTCTGTTCGACGAAACAAGCGACGTCAGCCAGCTTTACCAGGTTCAGGCCATGCCCACCACGGTGATGATCGACCGTGATGGTCAGGCCCGGTTCCTGCACCGGGGCTATCAGCCCGGATACGAGGACAAGTACCGGACAGAAATTCGCCAGCTGATCCGCGAATGACCGGACAGAAGGACTAATGGCCATGCCTCAGAAACGGGAACAGGACGGCATTTACCAAACGCCGCAACATCGCCACAGGCTGATGCTGATCACGCCGCTGCTGGTTATGCTCATGGTGAGCGGCTGCAGCAGCCTGGAACCCTGGGTTATGCCCTATGAGCGGGCAAACCTGGCGGATCCGGTGATGCTGGAGAACCGCCACGGCAGCGCCGGCGCCTACATCAACCACGTTCACGATGCCCGGGAATCGGCCCGGGGTGCGGTAGGCAGTGCCGGAGGTGGTTGTGGCTGTAACTGATCAGTGGCTGCGGCATACCCTTGCCCACTGCCTGATGACAGGTCTGTTGATAGCGCTGACAACAATGTTGCCTGGAACGGGGCGGGCCGCCACCTTGCCGGTAGACGCCGTGGATGCCTTTTATCATCGCTACGAAGGCGGTGGCATGACCATTGACGGTCCGGCCATTCTGGTGCGCAAAAGTGCCGGCAATCAGGCCTCTTTTTCCGGTCAGTATTATGTGGATTCGGTATCGGCAGCTTCTGTGGACGTACTGGCCACAGCCAGCCCCTATACCGAGGAACGCACCGAATACACCGTCGGCCTCGACTATCTGCAGGGCAGTGCCCTGCTGACCCTGAACTACACCAACAGCAGTGAAAACGACTACGAAGCCAACACCCTGTACTTCGGCGTCAGCCAGGAATTTTTTGGCAACATGACGACCCTGACCCTGGGGTACGCCCGGGGCTGGGACACCGTGGGTGAGGTGGGCAATTCTGATTTTTCGGCCGAGGCTGACCGCCAGAACTACCAGTTTGGCATCAGCCAGGTACTGACCCCGAACACTATCGCCGGACTGGACCTGGAGGTAGTGACCGATGAGGGCTTTCTGCAGAACCCCTATCGCCAGAACCGCTTTATCGACCCGAACGACCCCACCAGTTTTCGCTATCAGGCGGAGCGGTACCCGGAAACCCGCACCAGCTTCGCCGCCGGAATCCGGGCCCGGGCGTTCCTGCCGTGGCGGGCGTCAGTAGGCGCCAACTACCGGTATTTTACCGACACCTGGGGCATCAATGCCCATACGGTGCAGCTCAATTATGTGCACAACCTGTCGCCTCGGCTGACGGTGGAGGGTGGCATCCGCTACTACTCCCAGGGGCAGACGGATTTCTACAGTGATCTCTACGATTTCCAGAATTCCCAGACTCATCTGGCCCGGGACAAGGAAATGAGCAGTTTCACCGGCACCACCCTCAGCGCCGGGATTCAGTATCAGTGGCTGCAGGGGGTGATGCCCGGCGTCGACCGGATCCAGATCGGCTTGCTGGTGGATTATATGGATTTTCGTTATGACAATTTCCGGGACGTCACCGCGAGCGGAGACTTCCTGCCCGGACAGGAACCCCTGTACAGCTTTGACGCCGTGGTTACCCGGGCGTCCCTGCTGTTCGAATACTGAGCGGTAGTGTCGCTGCCGTTGACTGCACCAGACTCTGTAAGGCCAAGAAGATCATGATGCCACTATTTTTCCGCTCCCTGACCCTGTTGCTGCTGGCGCTTGCCATTACACTGCCCGCGCAGGCGGACGATGATCAGCCCGTTGCCCAGAGCGTGGAAGACCTGCGACGCCAGGTGATTCAGCTGAACCGGGACCTGTTTGTGCTGGAGGAGGATCTGTTGTTTCCCGCCAGCACCCAGTTCGCGGTCTTTCTGAGCGTGGATGCCGGCGAGTTCCTCCGGATCGACAGCGTCAAACTGAAAGTGGGCAACACTATTGTGGCCAGCCATCTATACACGGACCGGCAGGTGGACGCCCTGCAGCGTGGCGGCATGCAGCGCCTCTATATGGGCAACCTGCGCACCGGTACTCACGAGGTCACCGTCTTCGTGGAAGGCATCGGCCCCGAGAATCGTGCCTACAAGAAAGCCGCCACCCGACAGCTGGAAAAGGGTACCGACACCGCTACCCTGGAAGTTCGCATCAGTGACCGTTCTGCGGATTACCAGCCGGTGGTAGAACTGGTCGAGTGGGAGTAGGCCGTGAGCCTGTGTCATTCCCTTCCCGCTGCCATCCGTAAGGCTTGCCAGCGCCCGATGCTGGCGCGGGCCGGTGGTGCTCTGCTGGCCGGCATTCTGCTGTTGGCGGTAGCCCCGGCGTCCGGGAACGCACCCACCCGGGCCCAGGATCTGGCCTGGGGCGAGGTGATCTACGATTATTATCAGGGCAATGCCCTGGAAGCACTCACCCGCCTGGCCGTGGCCCGGCAACAGGGCGGCATTCAGGGCCACGGCGACCACCCGGTGCTGGTGGAAGGCGGCCTGATGCTGTCCTGGGGCATGACCCGAGAGGCCCGTGAGCTGTTTGAGCAGACTCTGGAGCAGGGCGCTTCGCCGTCGGTTCGTAACCAGGCCTGGTTCTATCTGGGCAAGGTGCTGTACCTGGAGGTGGCACCGCAGGAGGCCGCCGCGGCGCTGGCCCGGGTTGACGGTCGTCGTCTGCGTAGCGAACGTCCGGATCTGTTCGACGAGTGGTGGTATCTGCAAGGCCAGATCCGGCTCGCCGAAGGTGAGCTGGAGCTGGACGAGGTTTTTGCCAACCTGCCGGCCTCCAGTCCCTGGCGTCCCTATCTGTTATACAACCAGTCGGTGCGTCTGCTGGCCGCTGGAGAAAGCGAGCGTTCCCGGGCCCTGCTGGAGCGACTTGACCGCCAGCTTCTGCCTACCTCTGGCCGACGTCAGCGGGATGAAAGCCATGGCGATGAAATCGCCGCCCTGGCCCAGCGGGTAAAGCTGTCCCTGGCCATCCTCAGTTACCGCAACAGTGAACTGGCGGGCAGCCGCGAGTATCTGGCCGGAATCTCCGCGGACAGCCTGTTCGCGGAAGATGCCGAGCTGCTGGGAACGCTGGTGGCCGAGGCCGGCGAGCCTGCAGAGCAACCCGGACTGGCCGCTGGCGCCGGTAACCTGCTGACCCGGGCCATACTGCTGGAGCGAAGCGGTGAGCACGAACTGGCGCTGGCGGCCTATGGTGAGGCCGCAGACGCCTGGCAGCTGCGGCTGACGGATCTGGAAACCAGCCGCGACCAGCTGACCGAAGGCGACCTGCTGGGCAATCTCCAGTTCCTGGGAGACGGTGATCAGTGGCTGCCTGGCAACACCATGCTGGCATTTCCCGAGACCCTGCAGACCGACGCCTGGGGCCGGTTGCGGGTGCGGCCCACCGCCGATGCCGCAGCGCCCGCTTTGCTGGCGGACCTGGTGGCCAGCGAAACCTTTCAGCGTCGGCTGAAAGATCTTTACGAACTGCAGCAGATGGAAGCATTGCTGGCCGTCGGTGACGATCGCCTCAGCGGTTTTGACACCATGCTGGATACTCGCCGTGAACAGCGGCAGCAGCGGATGGAACAAAGCCGGGAGTCGCTGGCTAATGTGTCCGCTCAGGGCTGGTATGAGCAGCAGGCCCGCTTTCGGCAGCAGATTGAGCGCGCAGAGCAGACTGAGGACGGCGCATTTTTCATGAACGCCGAACAGCAGGCCTGGGCAGCGCGGCTTGCCAGGGCCAATAGCCGACTGGACGGGCTGCCGGATAATGACACCACCGCGGCACAGCGCCGGCGCCTGGAGCGCGCCGAAGCAGCGTTCCGCTGGCAGGTGGATGACAGTTTCAGCGTCAATCGCTGGCAGACGCGACGGGCCCTGAACGAGCTGGATCAGGCGCTTGATGAACTGACCGGGCGACGTGCCAGACTCGATGACCTGCTGGCGATCCCGGTACAGCAGGATGAACTTGCAGGGCAGGTTGAGGAAGCCCAGCGGCGACTGCAGCGCCTGCAAGCCGGTATTACCGGGGCAAGAGCGGCGGCAGGCAATGATTTGCTGGATCAGGCCCGGCGCTACCAGCAATGGCGGCAGCAGGAAGCAGAGCGCTATCTGCTGGTGGCGCAGCTGGCCCGGGCCAGACTGGCGGATCGGGCCTACCGGCTCGCTCTGACCGCAGAGCTGGCGGCCGATGATGACAATGGGTCAGACGATGACTGGCAACAGAGCGGGCGCCTTGATGAGGTCATCAGCAACTATCGTGAACTGCTGCCTCAACTGTCGCTGCTGGGTCGTCCTGATGCCCTCCGGGCGGCCGAGCATCGGCTGGCAGACCTGCTCTACACCCGGGCGGAAATCCGTTTTGCCGATGAGGCGGTGGACGAATTTGAGGAGGCCGCAGAGCTCTATCGCAAGCTGATTGCGCAGGCGCCCGATGATGCTGGCAACGACCGGCTGTGGTATCAGCTGGCCCGCATCAGCGACCTGCGCGGTGAGCGTGCGGAACAGCAGCAGGCGCTGGAGGCTCTGATCCGTAGTCACCGAACATCACCCTTGCGGGTAGAGGCCCAGTTCCGACGTGCCGAGATTCTGTTCAGTGACGGGCGCTATACCGAAGCCGGCGCAGGCTACGATGCCGTGCTGGCCGATACCGCCGACCTTCACAGCGATGAGCGGGACCAGGTCTTCCGTACCCACGCCTTCTACATGAAAGGCTGGTCTGATTTCCGCCTGGGCAATTACCAGCGCGCCCTGCTGAGTTACAGCCAGGTGCTGGATCGCCTGCTGGCCGACAGCTCCAGCGCCGGTGAGCTGGACCGCCAGCACCAGACCCTGATTGAAGACCTGTTCCGGGTGGTGGGACTGGCGTTCTCCTATCTCGACGGGCCGGCCAGTGTGCCGGTGCTGTTCGAGCAGATCGGGCCCCGCCCCTGGGAGCCGCTGGTGTACGAGCGCTACGCCGATCTGCTGCTGGCGCGGCAGCAATACAGCGATGCCATGGCGGTGTATCACCAGTACATCCGGGTCCATCCGGACAGTGAGCAGGCGCCGCATTACCACATTCGCACCCTGGACATTCTGGAACAGGGTGGTTTTACCGAACAGTTGCCTGTGGCCCAGGCTACCTTTGTGGTGAATTACGGCGTGCGCAGCGATTACTGGAGCCAGGCCCCGGATACCGTACGGGCGGCTATCCGGGAACAGCTGCTGACCCTGCTGCCGGAGCTGGGCAATCGTCACTACCGGCTGGCGGCGGAGGCATCCACGGAGCAGCGCCGGCGCTCGGAATACTGGCAGGCGGCTACCTACTACCAGGATTTTGTGCGTACCTTCCCGGCCCACGAACAGACGCCGCCAACCCTGTTCCTGCTGGCGGAAACCTGGCTTGCGCTGGAACAGTGGGGCGAGGCCATCGACGCCTTTGAGCAGGTGGCCTATGACCATGGCGATCACGAGCGCGCAGCGGAAGCGGGTTACGCGGCGCTGCTGGTCTATCAGAACCCGGCCCTGACCGCCACGGCCGACTCGCCCTGGACGGACCTGCAACAGCTCAGCCGGATCCGGTTTGCCAGCCGCTTTCCCCAGGATGACCGGGCTGAAGCCGTGCTGTATCAGGCGGTTCGACACGAATCTGAGGCCGGCAACCATCGTGAGACAGTGGCGCTGGCGGACACCCTGCTGGCCTGGCAGCCCCTGGCAGACACCACGCTTGAACACGATGCGCTGGTGATGCGAGCCCGCAGCCTGTATCTGCTGGAAGATCACGGGGCCGCCGAGCAGGCCTTCCAGGAGTTGCTGGTGGTATTACCGGAAAGCGACGATCGCCGTGACGAACTGACCGAAAGTCTGGCGGCTTCGGTCTATCAGCAGGGAGAGACGCTGCTGGCAGCGGGCGAACCGGAAGCCGCTGTTGCCGAATGGTTACGGGTGGCCACGGTTGCACCGGGCACCGAACTGAGTGCCCGCGCCAGTTACGATGCCGCCGGCCAACTGATGGCACTGGAAGCCTGGGATGATGCCCTGGCCGCCATGACTGGCCTGCGTTCGCAGCATCCGGATCACCCGCTGACTCAGCAGTTGTCGTCACGCATGGCCCTGGCCTACCGTGAAACCGGTCGCTGGCAGGAAGCGGCGGCGGAACTGACGGCCATTGCCGAAAGCTCCACCGACCCGGTGGAGCAGCGGGAAACCAGCTATCTGGCGGCGGAGCTCTACGACCGGGCCGGTGATCAGGCTCGCGCCATCGAAAGCTACCGAAGCTACGCCAACCGCTGGCCGGAGCCTGCCGACCTCTATATGGAGTCCGCCAACCGTCTGGCAGAACTCTACCTGCAGGCCGACGACAGCGAGCGTCGTCGCTACTGGCTTGAGCGACAGGTAGAGGCCACCGATAACGCCGGTGCCCGGGCCGATGACCGGATGGTGTATCTGGCGGCCACCGCGGCCATGGAACTGGCGGAAGATGCCGGCGCTGAATACCGCAGCATCCGCCTGACGCTGCCGCTGGAGAACAGTCTGCGGCGCAAGCTGGATGCCCTGGATGAGGCGTCCGCCGGCTATCGCAAGGCGGCCGGTTATGGCTATGAGGGATACACCAGCCGGGCCGGCTTCCGGCTGGCAGAACTTTACCGGGAACTGGCCGGCGATCTGATGGAATCCGACCGGCCACCGGGGCTCAGCAACATGGAACAGATGCAGTACGACCTGTTGCTGGAGGAAGAAGCCCTGCCGTTTGAAGACGACGCCATCGAAATTCATGAGCAGAACGTCCGGCAAAGCTGGAACGGCGTCTACGATGAATGGATCCGCGGCAGTTTCGGCGCTTTGAGCGAGTTGCTGCCGGTGCGTTACGGCAAATCCGAGAGAACAGGAGGCGTGGTCCATGAAATCGACTGATCGTCGGGCGCGTACCTCCGCACCGGTTCGAAGCACACTGATGCTGGGGGTTACGTTACTGCTGCTGGCTGGCTGTGCCAGCCGTGCCCCGACGCCGGCAACGGACGAGCGCCCGGCGGTTACCCCGGAACAGCAGGCCCGTTGGCAGGAAGCCCTGATTCTGCTGGAATCCGGCGACCGGGATCAGGCCCGGCAACGTTTCGAACAGCTTCACCGGCAGGCACTGCAGCTTTCCGGCCCACTGGTAAATCTCTGCGTCATGAACTTTGAAGACGATCGCACTGACGAGGCGGAAGCCTGCTTCGGCCAGGTGCTGACACTGCGTCCGGAGCACCCGGTGGCGCTGACCCACCTGGGCGTGCTGGCGCGGAAGGCGGGCGAGTTCGAGCGGGCGGATGCCTTGTACCGTCAGGCTCTGGCCGCAGATCCGGACCATGCGCCGGCGGTGTTGAACCTGGCCATCCTGCTGGATATGTACCGGGGCGAGCCGGCCGAAGCCCTGACGCTGTACGAGCGCTACCTGAGCCTGATACCGGAAGAAGATCCGACGGTACAGAACTGGGTAATCGATCTCAAAAACCGCCTTTAGTCCGGGATACTGACGACATGACCATCACCAGAACAGAAAACCGGGAACCTCGGCACAGTCGGCTCCAGGTCGTCTGGTTAAGCTTGGCGTTCTGCGTGCTCACTGTCCCGTTAACGCTGGTTCATGCCCAAGACCAGGCTGGTGCTGTCGTTACTATTGACGGTGGTCGCATACAGGGCGAACAGGAATTGCCAACGGTGCTCTACCTGGTGCCCTGGCAGCCAGTGGAAACCACGGGGCCGCAACCCATGGAAGAGCAACTGCTGACGGACGGCGTGATTGAGCCTCTGGAGCGGGAAACCTTTCTGCGACGCCTGGATTATCACCGCAGCTTTCAGAATGCGGCGCCAGGCAGACTCGGGAACAGCACTGAGTAAAGAACAAGATCGGCAACAGCCCGTTTCGGGCACTACCAATTGACCCAGACAGCCCGTCAGGAGTGGACTGACCATGATCGATACAGCCATCGCCTTTTTCCAGAAAGGTGGTTTTTTTATGTACCCCATCGCCGTCATCCTGCTGGTGGGACTGATTGTGGCAGTGGAGCGCTACCTGTACCTGTCGGCCCAGAAGCACGTCAATCGCCGGGACTTCAAACAGTTGCACCAGCGACTACAGAACAAGGACCTCAAGGGTGCTCTGAATTTTGCCCGGGAATCCGGCAGCGCCATGTCGCTGATGATCGGCTCTGGTCTGCTCCGGTTGTCCCGCCGCCAGTCCCGGGATGATATCGAATACGCCATGGAAGAAGGTCTGCTGGAGATTCTGCCCCGGCTCGAGAAACGTACCCAGTACCTGGCCACCCTGGCCAACGTTGCCACGCTGCTTGGCCTGCTGGGTACCATCATCGGCCTTATTGCCGCCTTTACTGCCGTGGCGGAAGCGGACCCGGCAGAAAAAGCCGGCATGCTTTCGGAAAGTATCTCGCTGGCCATGAACACCACCGCCTTCGGACTGATGTCGGCGATACCGCTGTTGTTGATTCACGCCATGCTGCAGACCAAGACCAATGAAATCGTCGACAGTTTCGAGATGGCCGGTATCAAGGTCATGAACCTGATCACCGACAGTCAGCCCCCGCGGGCCCCGGCCGCCGAGTGATCACCGCCGACGGCATCGGAAGCTGATCTCGCCGTGCTCCGATACACAATGCTAAACCGCCCTCTCGCAGGAGACCGGCCATGAGGCGCAGACATCGTCGCCTGACATCCGAGGCAGACCTCGACATCACACCGTTCATGAATCTGATGATCGTGCTGGTGCCGGTGTTGCTGATCAATATGGTGTTTGCCCACACCTCGGTACTGCAGCTGAGCTTCCCCAGCGCATCGGGCGCTGCCGGCGAAGAGCACCCGGTGCAGCCTGAGGTTATTATCCGTGGCAAACACCTGTGGGTCACCGACAGTGAAGGCAACCTGCTGCAGGAACTACCCGTCGCCGCCAACGAAGACCTCGACCGCAAGGGTCTGAGTGACGTCATGCAGCAACTCAAGGCGCGCTGGCCAGAACAGACCCGGGTTACCCTAAAGCCCAGCCTGGACACCGAATACCAGACCCTGGTGACAGTGATGGATACCGTGCGGTCCTACCGTGCCGTGATGGTCACCAGTGTGGTCGACGCGGAACTGTTTCCGGAAATTTCCATCGGCGATGCTCCGGTGCAACCGGCTGCGGCCGAGCATGAGTCCGGGGGCCGGGCACCATGAAAGAATCCGCCCGCGCCAAGCGGCTCAAGCGGCATCAGCGTCGCAATCGCCAGCAGAGCAAACTGAATCTGGTGGCGCTGATGGATATTTTTACCATTCTGGTGTTCTTCCTGATGGTGAACTCATCCACCGAGGTGCGCCTGCTGGACCGTAACAGTGGCATCGTGCTGCCGGAATCCACGGCTGAACAGAGTCCGGACGAGGTGCTGGCGCTGGTGGTGACCGCCCGGGATATCCTGCTCAATGGTGAGGCCATACTGCAACGGGATGATCTGGAAGCGTTTGAAGGGAATGTTGAACCGGTGCTGAAAGCTCAGCTGGACCGGCTCTCGTCGCAGTCGTCTTTCCCTGCTGACCCGGAACGGGGCCGGGCAGTGACGATTCTGGCGGATCAGCAACTGCCGTATGCGTTGCTTAAAAAGATCATGGCCACCTGCGTGGAAGCCGGCTACGGCAACATATCCCTGGCAGTCACCCGTATCGCGCCGGAGGCTGGCTGATCATGGCGTTGCTGAACGACGGCCTGGCCTGGAACCAGGATGCGACCGATCGCCGGCGCCTGACGTGGGTGACGCTGATTCTGGTGCCGATTTTCCTGGTGTTGGCGGCAGTCATTCCATTCATCCACGTACCGGAGCCCGAGCGGACAGAGCGGGATACAACGCCGCCCCAGCTGGCGCGCCTGCTGATTGAAGAAGAGATTCAGCCTGAGGTACCACCGGTCGCCCCGGAGCCGGAGCCGGAACCTGAGCCGATTCCGGCGCCTGAGCCTGAGCCTGAGCCCGAACCTGAGCCGGAACCCGTGCCCCAGCCAAGCCCGCCGCCCGAACCACAACCGGAGCCTGTGCCGACACCGCCCGCGCCGGACCCGGTGCCCGAGCCTGCCCCGCGGCCAGCGCCAGCGGAACCGGCAACCGTAGAACAGGCCCGGGAAACGGCCCGTAACACCGGCATTCTGGCCATGAGCAGTGAGCTTTCGGCAGCACGCTCCCGGTCTGGCAACGTGCGTCTGGAGACCAATACCGAGCGGACCCCGGTTACCGAACGAGCTCGCGCCGGCGACCGGCTGGCGGAGCGTACCTCCACCGAGCGTACGGCGGGTGCCTCTGACCACCGGGCCGATCATCAGACCCGGCAGGTGGCCATGCAGGAGCGTGCGCAAACCGAAGTGGCCGCCCCCCGCCAGGCCACCGAAGCTGCGGCCGAGCCGGCCCGACAGGTGGCTCCCCAGCGAACGGCGGCAACCCGGAGTCGGGAAGACCTGCGCCGGACCATGGACGCCAACAAATCGGCGGTATTCAGCATTTACAACCGGGAACTGCGCCGCAATCCCTCGCTGCGCGGCACGGTGACGCCGGAACTGGTGATCGAGGAAAGTGGCGCGGTGTCCAGTTGCAAGGTGGTGGAATCCACTCTCGATGAGCCCAACCTGGAAGAGCGCATCTGTGCCCGTCTGATGCTGGTGAATTTCGGTGAGAAAGCCGGTGCGGAACAGACCACCATCCGCTATCCGATCGAACTGTTACCAGGTTGATCAGCGCCAGCGGGGCCGGGCCAGCTGGCCGGCCCCGAATCTTCCGGAGTGCAATTCAACCCGGATCTTCTGACTTTAATTGTATTCCGAGAACACTTTGGTCTGGCCATCCTCGTTGAACAGCAGCACCTGGTAGTTATCCTTCTGATCGCCAATCTCCATGCCTGGTGACCCCATGGGCATACCGGGTACGGCCAGGCCGTGGGCTTGCGGAGCTTCTTTCAGCAGACGATGGATGTCGCTGGCCGGAACGTGGCCTTCAATGACATAGTCGCCAACAAAGGCGGTATGACAGCTTGCCAGCGACGGCTGCAGGCCAGCATCTATCTTGATGCTGGTCATGTCGTTGGTGTCGGTAACATCCACTTCAAAGCCGTTGTCTTCAAGATGATTGACCCAGTCCTGGCAGCAACCACAGGTCGGTGATTTGTAGACCTTGATGGCTTCCAGTGCTTCTGCATACAGGCTGCCACTGAAGGTCATGGCGGTGGTGAGGCCGAGAGCAAGTGTGCTTTTTTTCATGGGTAGTGCCTCAGTGATGATTGGATTTTCCGGCGTCCGGGCCAGATCGGGATTCAGGTTGACTGTCGGATGACTGAGATAGCCAGAACCACCAGACGATGACGCCCATCAGAGCAAGTCCAGCAAGATTGACCAGTATCGTACTCATGGGTTCCGCTCCTGACTGTGACTGTCGTGGCTATCGTGACTATTCGTGCGGTGATGGGTACTTTTGAACAACCGCAGCCGGTTGGCGTTGGTGACCACGGTTACGGAGGACAGCGACATGGCGGCCCCTGCGATCATCGGACTCATCAGTATGCCCCACACAGGGTAAAGCAGTCCGGCTGCCACCGGTATACCCAGGGAGTTGTAGATAAAGGCTCCAAACAGGTTCTGTTTGACATTACGAACGGTAGCCCGGGATATCTCAATGGCGTCAGCTACACCATGGAGGGAGGCCCGCATCAGGGTGATCGACGCGCTTTCGATGGCCACATCAGTGCCGGTACCAATGGCGAAGCCTACATCGGCGGCCGCCAGGGCGGGGGCGTCGTTGATGCCGTCACCCACCATGGCGACCTTGTGGCCCTGGTTGCGGAGCTCCTGGACAATACCGGCCTTGTCCTCCGGCAACACATCGGCGCGGAATTCATCAATGCCCGCTTTGGCGGCAATGGCCCGGGCTGTGGCGGCCACATCACCGGTCACCATCATTACCCGTATGCCGGCATTGTGCAGGCGCTGGATGGCCGCGGGTGAATCCTCGCGGATGGCATCGGCGACGCCTATGACGCCCATGGCCTGATCACCGAGGGTCAGGAACAGTGGTGTTCCTGCTTCTGCGGTAATCTCGCTGGCGGCCTTGTCCAGTGGCGACAGGTCAGCGCCCTCACTTTCCAGCCAGCGCTTGTTGCCGAGGCGCAGGGGCTGGCCCTGGTAATCACCTTGCACGCCTTTGCCATTGAGGGCTTCGAAGCCGTCCACAGGCAAGGCAGTAACCGAACGGTCTCTGGCGTGATTCATGACCGCTTCCGCCAGCGGGTGTTCGGAGTGCTGCTCAAGGCCAGCGGCCAGTGCCAGTAACTGTTCCTGGTCATCATTGAGCGCGAATGCCCGGGTAACGGTGGGGTGGCCTTCGGTGATGGTGCCGGTCTTGTCGAGGATCACCAGGTCCAGTTTGCCGGCGCTCTGCAGTGCTTCACCCTGGCGAATCAGGATGCCATGTTCGGCGGCCTTGCCGACGCCGACCATGACCGACATGGGCGTGGCAAGACCCAGGGCACAGGGGCAGGCGATGATCAGTACCGTGGTGGCCGCCACCATCATGTGAACCACCGCAGGATCAGGCCCGAGGTTGTACCAGGCCAGGGCGGCCAGCACCGCAATCAGCATCACACTGGGCACAAACACCGAGGATACCCGGTCTGCAAGCCGGCCAATGGCGGGCTTGGAGGCCTGGGCTTTCTTGACCAGGCGGATAATCTGGGCCAGTGCGGTTTCACTGCCCACCCGGGTGGCCTCATAGATGATGGCGCCATGACTGTTCATGGTGCCGGCGGCTACCTCGTCGCCAGTGGTCTTGGCCACGGGCATGGGTTCGCCGGTCAGCATGCTCTCATCGATGCGGGTGCTGCCCTCGACTATGATGCCGTCCACTGGCAGCTTCTCACCGGGTCTGACCCGTATGTGATCACCCTTGCGAACCTGCTCCACCGGCAGGTCCCGCTCCTCACCATCGCGGATAACCCGGGCGGTTTTGGCGCGCAGGTCCAGCAATCGGCGAATGGCCTGGGATGTTTTGCCTTTGGCTCGCAACTCAAGGGCCTGGCCCAGATTGATCAGGCCGATGATCATCGCCGAGGCCTCGAAATAGACGTGCCGGGCCTGCATCGGCACCGCCTCCGGGAACAGAGTGATGGCCATGGAGTATATCCAGGCGGTGCCGGTGCCCAGGGCGATCAGCGTGTCCATATTGGCGTTATGGTGACGAAAGGCTTTCCAGGCACCGGTGTAGAAGTGACCACCGGTGGTGGCCATGACCAGCCCGGTGATCAGACCCAGCACCAGCCAGCTGGTCTGGTTCGCCTCGGAGATCATCATGGTACTGAGGCCCATGCCCCAGATCATCAGACCAACACCCAGGCTCAGGCTGATGGCCATTTTGACCAGCAGACGCCGGTACTGTTTGCGATCCTCTTCCTGCCTGAGGTCATCAGCGTTGTCCGGGTCTTCGATCACACTGGCGCCGTAACCGGCGCTTTCGATGGCACGGATCAGTACGGCCGGATCAGCCTCGCCGACGACGCTGGCGGTGTTGTCCGCCAGGTTCATATAGGCACTGCGGGTTCCCTGAACGGAATTCAGTGCCTTCTCGATGGAGGCAACGCAGGAGGCACAGGTGGCACCGGTGACGGCCAGATGAATCTGGTCATCTGCGGCGACCGCTGGCGGCACCCTGGCGGGTTCGGTGGTGTTATCGGTCACCGTCGAAAGCTCGGGGTCCCGGGCAGCCTGCCGGTTTTCGCCAAGCCGCTCTGCGGGATAGCCTGCTGCCGTCACCAGTGCGGCGGCCTGCTCCAGGTCGATACCCGCAGGCAGCGCAACGGTGCGGGCCTCAATGTTGACATCTACCTGTTCGGTGCTGCCGGTCAATGGCTCCAGCGCGTTACGAATCTTGCGGGCACAGCCCTGACAGGAGGCACCTGTGATACTCAGAGCCGGGACCAGTTCTATGGTGTCGGGCATTAGTGGTGCTCCTGTGCGGTCGTTGACAGTACGGAATCGTCACCATCATCCCAATGTTCAATCAGGCAGCAGATGGTGTGACCGTCGGGGGTGCCGTCGGGCATGGCCTGCCAGGCACTGAGTGCGCTTTTCATCCGGTTTCTCAGAAGCTGGAGCTCGCTGATTTCCCGTTCAACCTGAGTCAGACGCTTCTCGAAGACGTCCCGTACCATGGGGCAGGGAGAGTGATGATCATCGGCCTGCATCAATATGCTGCGAATTTCCGGCAGGGAAAATCCCAGCTGCCGCGCCTTGCGGGCAAAACGCAGGCGGCGCAGGTCTTCCGTGCTGTAATGCTGGTAGTTGTTGTCCGGGTTCCGGTGCGGGCTCAGCAGGCCCTCACGGGTGTAGAAACGCACCGTATCCGGAGTGACTTCCGCTGCTTTGGCGATGGCACTGACTTTCATGGCGACTCTCCCGTCGTCCGGGTTTGGTGAGGACAGACGACAAGTATAGTCTAAAACCTGTGAGTTGCTCACAGGTCAACAGGAGTGTGCCGGTTTATTCTTCCCTGGCTCTCAGAAAAACCCCGCAATGCCGACACTGGTCCGGCGCCATAAGTTTGGCTTGCCAGCCAATGGCGTGGCTGCAGGCGGGGCATTTCAGCCGCAGCTGCAGCACCACAATGGGCGCTACCAGCAACACCAGCAGAAATCCAAGGGGGCCCCAGCTGTCGCCAGAGGAGAGCCCGAGCTGGCTACTGAAAACCAGTACCGCAATAAGCGCGAAGAAGGCCACTATGAAATAGCCCTTGTTGATGGCTTCCCAGCGCCGCAAGCGCTGGTTCTGTTCCGGTGTCAGGTAGGATGCAGGCATAGAATCGGGTCGGCTTCTGATGATTTCGACAGGGTCTACTTTACCATCATTCGCTGCCGCACCGGGTTTGGTTCACAGTTTTTCCGTGAGCAGACCCCGGGTCAGCAATGCCGGCAGTTCACTGGCAGGTATTGGTTTACTGAGCAGATAACCCTGTGCCAGATCGCAGTGATGGTCTTTGAGGAATTGCAGCTGGGCCTCAGTCTCGACGCCCTCAGCCACGACCTGAATGCCCAGGTTGTGGGCCAGATTGATGATGGCCCGGGTAATCACTGCATCGTCGTGGCGTTTGGTGACGTCCGTTATGAACGAACGATCGATTTTCAGCAGGTCGACCGGGAAATCCCGGAGGTAGGCGAGGGAAGAGTAGCCCACGCCGAAGTCATCGATGGCCAGATGGACACCCAGTTTGCGAATGCGCGCCAGTTGTTCCCGGTTACGTTCAATGTTGGCGATGAAGATTTCTTCGGTCAGCTCTACTTCCAGCTGCTCCGGCGTCACATTGAACCTGGTCAGGCAGGAGGCGATGTAGTCCACCAGGTCTGCCTCGCCCAGCTCACGGCCCGACAGATTGATGGCAATGCGCAGGCCGGCGAGGGGGGAATCCTGCCATTCCTGCAGTTGTTGACAGGCGGCCTGGATCACCCAGCGCCCTATTTCGGTAATGCGTCCGCTTTCCTCGGCCAGCGGAATGAAATCCAGTGGCGGCACCAGCCCTTTCTGGGGGTGGTGCCAGCGAATCAGCGCTTCGACGCTGCCGGTCAGGCCGGTGGCCAGAGCCAGCTGGGGCTGGTAGTAGAGCGTAAACTGGTTTTTGGCGAGGGCTTCATCAAGGTCCCGGTCCAGCTCCAGCCGTCGTACTTCCCGGTCCTGCATGCCTTCGGTGTAAAACCGATAGGTGTTGCGACCCTGTTCCTTGGCTCGATAAAGCGCGATGTCCGCATTGCGCAGCAGAATATCGGCATCCAGCCCGCTCTGGGGGTAGATGGCCACACCCATGGTGGCAGTAATGCTGTGGCGTTCGCCCTGAACTTCAAACGGTTGCGCGAAACAGCCCTTGAGCAGCCCCAGCAGATGGATGACATCCTCCAGTCCGTCCACATGTTGCTGGCAGATCATGAATTCATCGCCGCCGGAGTAGGCCACCATAATGCGCTCATTGCTGAGTTCGTTGAGCCGCTCGGACACACGGATAAGCAGCTCGTCACCAAACTGGTGGCCTTTGGAGTCGTTGAGGGTCTGGAAGCGGTCCAGGTCGATCATGATCAGGGCGACCTGGCGCAACTGACGGTCAGCCTGGTTGAGGGTGTGCTCCAGGTCTTCCATGAAGAACCGGCGGTTGGCCAGACCGGTCAGTGTGTCGGTGGACTCCAGCCGGGCAAGGTCCTGTTGTACGGCCATGCGCTGGTCAATTTCCTCATCCAGTTCCTGGCGGGTACGCAGCAGGTCCTGGTTGCGCCTCAGAATTAACTGAACCAGCAACGTGGTCAGCGACGCCAGTATGCCCAGTACCAGAACGCTGAAAAACGTTGCCCGGGGCCAGATGCTGCGATGGCGATCGGCCCAGTTGACGGTCGGGGTAATGGTCAGTGCCCAGTCGATAGACGGCAGATTGACCGCATGGGTGTAACTGAACTGTTCCATTTTTCCGGAGCGGGCAGGCAGACCAAAGGCCTGCTCACCGTTCTCGAGAATATCGATCCGGAAATTCTCCAGTACCCGGGGCGTCAGCAGGGCGGCCGCTAACTGATCCATCCGGAACACACCGGCAATAAAGCCGTTGTTGTCATCGCCACTGCCGATAGGTGCATAGACCACCAACCCGGTGCCGCCCTGTTTCAGTTCAATTACCCCGGAAATATCGAGCCTGCCAGTCTGTGCCGACTCCTTGAGGTTGGCGTGGCGATCACTGGAGAAGGCAACGTAATAGTCCTGCACATCCAGATTGCCGTCCATGGGTTCGATCCAGCGAACGTAAAAATCACGGTCGATCCACTCGATAGCCTGAAAAGTACGGAAATCTTCGAGGTAATGGCGGGCATCTTCGCGCCAGGTCTCGATCGGCAGGTCGGGCTGGGCTTCGCGGCGCTGGGCCATGCGTCGCAGGGCGATGACATGGTTCAGAAAATCCTGCTCCAGATCACGGGTCAGTGCGCGCGCTTCGTTTTCAAGATTCTGTTGCAGTTGAACCTGTTCTTCGCGGTCCAGTCCACTTTTCAGTCCGGTCGCGAGGCCCAGAAAGACCAGCAGTATCAGCGCCGGGAAGACAGGGCTCATTATCATGCGGGCGATCAAGACAGGGACCGAACGTTTCTGCCCCACGGGCGACTCCGATTGCAAATTGAAATGACTGACCTGTAATTGTCATTATTGGTCAGGGCGTGACCCGGCGCCAGTCAGGGACCGGAAGCCCGTCACAGATGATGGCACGAATGGCAGCCTCAGGTCACTATTTCATGAGACTTGCATCTAAATGACTGAAGCGAACGAATTCGCATGTTGATTCAGTCTTTTATCTGGCCATCGGGGGGATGCCCAGGCGCGGAATTTCCTGTTTCGGGCAACGATCCATAACCACCTGGCAGCCAGACGCTTCAGCGGCGGCCGCCCCTTCCTCGTTCACCACACCAATCTGCAGCCAGATCACCGGAATGCCAAGGCTGGCAGCTTCCGCCATGACCGGTCCGGTGCGCTCAGATGCCAGAAACAGTTCGGCCATATCCAGGGCATCCGGGACTGATTTGAGGGATGGGTAAACGGTTTCACCCAGCAAGGTACTGCCGGCCAGTTTGGGGTTGACCGGTATTACCCGGTAACCGCGCCCCTGGAGGTAAGCCATCACCTCATGACTGGGCCGGTTTGGCTTGTCGCTGGCTCCGACCAGGCCAATGGTTTTTACCCGGGTGAGAATTTCGCGAATGACTTCTGGGTCCTGGATTGACATAGTAAAGATCTGGGTCCGCAATGGGAGGTTGAAGGTCGCGCCACAAGGGCCTGGCACGGTTTCGACGTGCTGACAGGCTGAAGCCTGCGACCATAATAACGGGACTTGAGCAGAACCGCATGTCCGAAATAACTGACCTTGCTGCGCCGGGAGCAACAAAGGAGTTGAACATGGCAGAACTGACCATGCTGGGCGTTGGCCATTCCGAGGCGATCGACCACTGGAATAACAATGCGATGATCGAGGCCAATGGTCGTCGCTTGCTGATTGATGCCGGCTATACCATCAAATTTGCCCTGCGGGACCGTGGCCTGACGCTGGCGGATATAGACGCGGTCTTCATAACCCATGCCCATGCCGATCACTGCTTCGGCCTTGAACGCCTCGCCTATGAGTGTCGTTTCAGGTACGACTTCAAGCCGACACTGTATCTGCCGCCCGGCGTGTATGAAGAGCTTTGGGAGCACACCCTCAAGGGAGTGATGGGGCAGATCGGCGAGGGTGAAGCGCAATTGTCTGATTTCTTTGACGTGGTATTGCTGGACGGGGCGCCTTTCGAGTTCGAGGGTGTCGAACTGGCCTACTTTCAGAATCGCCATACGCCCACCAAACCCTCCTACGGTCTGATGATCAATAACCGCCTGCTGTTCAGTGGCGACACCCGCCCGATTCCGGAGCTGATCGCGGAGCGACACCCTGAAATCGTGCTTCACGATTGCACCCTGGCCGACTGGAATCCGGTTCATGCCTCGGTGCAGGAGCTGTACGAACAGTATCCTGCCGAGCTTCGTCAGCGCCTTTATCTGATGAGCTACGAGGATAACTTCGAGCAGCATCGCAGCCAGGTCGAGCAGGAGTTCGCCGGCTTTGCCCGCCAGGGGCAGGTGTTTGATCTGTGACGCTACTGGTGAGCTGACCGGATCTGCCTGACGTACTGATCATACCGGGACCGCCACTGACTGGCGTTAACAAGCCACGTTCAGATGGTTGATGGCAAAGGCATGGCAACCGGCGGATGGATTACCGATAAACCGACCGATAATAAATGGACCGATAAATGGACCGATGGTATCTGTGCGGACTGGGCAGCAACATCCGGCCGGATGAGAACCTGCCGCAGGCGGTGGCAAGACTGGCGGCTCGCTATGGCCCGATCTGGTTGTCTGCGGTGATCCATACCCGGCCGGAAGGAATGAGTACCCCCAACCCGTTTCTCAACGCCCTGGCGGTGTTTGCCAGTGAACTGTCGCCGGAACAGCTGAAAGCCGAGCTGAATGCGCTGGAGGAGGCCATGGGCCGGGATCGGTCTGACCCTATGAGCAGCCGCAAGGACCGGCCCATTGACGTGGATATTCTGGAAGTGCGCAGGCAACGGGCGTTTACCGGCGCTACCATCGAGGAACCCTACTACCGCAGGTTGTTTCAGGGTGAACCCGCTGTGGCGGGCGTCAGCCTGCAACTGGAGGGCCAGCGCTTAGGCCAGTCTCCGGCCACCATCTACCGGAATCAGGGCCCCGGTCATGAAATCGTTGTCGAGCAGGGCGAGCAACTGAATCACTACGCTGTCAAAGCCACCTTCCCGGGGTAACAGGGTTTCTGCCATCACTCTGGCTTTCTGCTCGTCCGTATGGCTGGGCAGGAACCGGATGGGGCCCGGCATGATGGCGTTTACCCGCACCTGCGGCGCAAGTTGCCTGGCGTAGCTGAGGGTCAGATTGCTCAGCGCCGCTTTGCTGGCACAGTAGGCGGCAAAACGGGGGTTGGGCTTTTCCACAAAAATATCGGTGATATTGACCACCAGAGACGGCCGGCCTGAGTTTTCGCCGGCCCGGGTCAGATGTTCCGACAGACCGCTCATCAGCATCAGTGGCGCTATGCTGTTGATCTGAAACAGTCGTGCCGCCTGGGTGGCGAGGGCGGGCGTGTCGCTGGTATCGGGAGTAAATTCCGAGGCGTTGTTGACCAGCAAGGCAATGTCGGGGCACTCCCCCGCTATCCGGTCCAGCGCATTCTGGATCTCATGGGGGTTGGCCAGATCGACGACCAGAATGTGGGCACCCTGCTGTTCCAGTTCCCGGATTTCATCGGTTTCCGAGCGATAGAGCGCGTAAACCCGAAAGCCACGCTGCAACAGCGCCCTGGCAATCTCGTAACCAAGCCGGCGGCCTGCGCCGGTAACCACGGCAACCGGGGCATCAGCCATTGCTCAGCTCCTGCCGCCGGCGACCAGTTGCAGAAACTCCATACGGGTGGCCTGGGACGAACGGAACGAGCCTAGCATCATCGAGGTTTTCATCACCGAGTTCTGCTTCTCGACACCGCGCATCATCATGCACATATGCTTGGCCTCGATCACCACACCGACGCCGGCGGCACCGGTAACTTCCGCGACGGCTTCGGCGATCTGTCGGGTCAGGTTTTCCTGGATCTGCAAGCGGCGGGCGTACATGTCGATGATGCGCGCGAACTTGGACAGCCCCAGGACCTTGCCCTGTGGAATATAGGCAATGTGGCATTTGCCGATGAACGGCAACAGATGATGCTCGCACAGGCTGTACAGCTCGATGTCCTTGACCACCACCATTTCGTCCATGGCTGACTCGAAGACCGCGCCGTTTACCAGCTCCTCAAGGGTCTGATGGTAACCTTTGGTGAGAAACTGCATGGCCTTGGCAGCCCGCTTCGGGGTATCCCTGAGGCCTTCGCGGTCAGGGTCTTCGCCGAGACCTTCAATGATGGCACGGTAATGCCCGGACAGTGGATTCAGGGGGTCGGTGAGGGGGTCGGTCATGGTACCTTCCGTCTGGTAAAGTTCTTACTCTCAGGTGAAACCCTGAAGCCTAAGGGAATCGGAGCCCGAGTGCCAATGTTTAAAGCATGAGGTTATACGCGTATCAGCGCTGCCGGGACCACTGTTGGACCAGGGACTGTCCGAAAACCGCGTGCATTAACAGAGTCTCACCTTTGCCGGTACCCCCGGGACCCGTGGTCCGTTAAAATCGTGCTGCTGCGGATACGCCCCACCGCGCATCTGACGGAACGCTTGGTTGATATCAGGGACGACAGGAACTCTTTATGACCGCCATTCACATCCGCAAACCCGCACTCACTCTCCGGGCCGGGGCAAGGGCCATGGCCAGGCTCAGAGAGCAGGGCCTGTCGCCCGCTGATGTCCACGTCATTCCCGGTGCGGCCGGGGGGCCCAAGGCACTTGGTCTGAGCGGTCTCGACAAGGCGATTTTCGGTGACTGGCTGTTGCGGGCGCCCCAGCCACGCTCACTGATCGGCTCCTCCATCGGCAGCTGGCGCTTTGCGGCCGTGGCCTCATCCGATAACCCGTCTGCACAGCTTGCCAAACTGGCTGAACTCTACACCACCCAGCGTTTTTCCAAAGGTGTCAGTGCGGAGGAAGTCACCCGTAAAAGCCTGCTGTTTCTCGAGGAGTTGCTTGGGGGCAGGGAGGAGTATCTGCTGAACCATCCGGTGTACCGGCTCAACGTCATGGTGGTGCGCAGTCTCGGCCTGCTGGCAGAGGATTCACGCAGGCAGCTGGGCATGGGTCTGGTGCGGGCGATCAGTGCCAATATGGTGGGCCGGCGGCATCTGGGCCGCTTCATGGAGCGGGGTATCATTCATGATCAACGTGCGCAGGCCCCGCTGGCGGACCTTCTGGACTTTCCGAGCCACCATGTTCCTTTAAGTCGGGAGAACCTGATTCCATCGTTGCTGGCGTCGGCCTCGATTCCGCTGGTCATGGCCGGCGTCAGGGATATTCCGGGCGCGCCCGCCGGCGTCTACCGGGATGGCGGTTTGCTGGACTACCATCTGGACCTGCCCTACACCCAGCCGGGTGTGGTGTTGTATCCCCATTTTACAGACAGGGTCATTCCGGGCTGGTTTGACAAATCCCTGCCCTGGCGAAAGGGCACCGCCAGCCATCTTCAGGATGTGTTACTGGTGGCTCCTTCCCGGGATTATCTGGACACCTTGCCGGGCCGAAAGCTGCCAGACCGCAAGGATTTTGAGCGGTACCTCGGTGATGATGCCGGGCGTGAAAAGGCATGGCGGGCGGCCATCGCCGAGAGTGACCGGTTGGGCGATGAGTTTCTCGAGCTGGTGGAGTCGGGGACCATGGCTGACGTTCTGCAGCCGCTGTGACGGCAATGGCTCCGGCCGCGGGCGGGATGCCCTGCTGTTGCGCTTCGGCTGTCGTCTGCCGGATTATCGGGGAATCATGGACACCCGGAACCCGGTACAACCGCTCAGGGGATTTTTCAGCGCCTTGACCCGCAGCGTCACGGGCAGCGGCTGCTGCTGAGCCGTTATCAGCTCAATGTCGATACGATGTATGCCCGGCTCCTGGCGTGCGGTAGTCAGGGTTTCGTTAAGCCGTGGCTGATCCGTACCGGTCACCAGACGCGCCAGCGAGGACTCAAGCAGATCCGGTACTGGCCAGCCAAGGAGGGTGGCGGCCTGGGGCGAGATGTAACCGATCCGGTACTGGTCATCCAGCTCGCTGACTATGCCACCATACAGCTCGATAAGATCACGGCTGCGGTCATCGCTGTCCGCCAGTGATTTATGCAGAATCGACTTTTCAACCCGCGTGTTCTCCAGTTGCCGTTGCCGTTGGCCGTTCAACACATGCTGTTCCTGCAACCTCTGCTGCAGTGACTGTCGCTGCCAGACCAGTGCGGTGCAAAGTGCGGCAGCGGCCAGACTGAGCACGGCGCCCAGCAACCACACCGGCATGATCGCAGCTCTGGTGAGCTGCTGCTGCCAGGTCATGGATGGGACAGTGGTCAACATCCATTGCCGATCCGCCAGACTGAACACTGAGCGAACAGCCGATGCGTCCTCGACCGGACCCAGTGCGGGCAGGGTGAACAGGGGGTGGCGGGCATGCTGACTGGTGTCGTGAATCGCCAGCTGCCAGCGATCGTCATGCACGCCATCCAGTTGCCGTGACAGCCAGCGCCGGGGTTCCATGACCAGGCTGAGCAGGGTGCGGTCGCCGGTCGGTATGAAGATCCGCAAGGCCTGCTGCTCACCGCCGTTGCGGAAGATGCTGGTCAGCGTGGTCGCTGCCGGCCGGCCTTCCGACAGTGCGCTCTGAAGGGAGTTGCGCCAGTGGGGGACGGTATCGGCCACCAGGCCAAGGGTGGTGCCCGGGTCGGTGGTTCCGCTCTGAAAGCTGACCTGGCGAACCACCAGGTAGCTGGGCCGGGGTTCTATGGGGCCCTGCCGCCAGTGGCCAAAGCGGATAAACTGCCCCGCCTCCAGGCTCAGTTGACGCTCCATCAGCGGTCGCTGGCTGTCGGCGACGGTCACCAGATATTCAAGACCGGTAATCTCCGGATGGCGTTGCAGGAGTTGGTCGGTGATTGCGGCGAGATTGGGTCTATCGGCGGAAAGCTCGCCCGCCAGCTGTCGGGTATCGGCCAGCAGCTGATCCAGGCGGCGGTTCAGGTATTCGTAGAGCGCCTGATGATGGGCCACCGAGAGTTCGCTGGCCTGGGCCGCCGTCAGGCCCCGAGCCGGTATTGATATCAGGGAGGTCAGGGCAAGACCTAATGCCAGCACCAGCAAAGGCAAGCCGATAAGGAGGGAGAGCCGTCCTGACAAGGTTTCCGATTCCATGCACACTCCCGGGACTGAGGCCGTTCAGTCGGACAGGGTTCGGGCAACGTACCTGTTCACAGCATTCATGAACCCTGCCCGCATGACAGCAACTCTAGTTCAGGGCGTCGATGGCCGCCAGTGCTCAGGCCTTTGCGCGGCGAATGATGCCGTACACCAGCAGGAATACCACAAACGCCGTGACCACGATGGAGGGCCCTGCCGGGGTATCAAGGTTCCAGGACAAATTCAGGCCACCGGCCACCGCTATCATGCCGAAACCGATGGCCATCAGTACCATCTTTTCCGGGGAGCTGGCCAGACGCCGGGCAGTGGCCGCCGGAATGATCAGTAACGCAGTAATCAGCAGTACACCAACCATTTTCATGGCAATGGCGATGACCAGCGAGAACATCAGCATCAGCACTAGCCGCAGTCGCTCCACCGGTACCCCTTCCACCCGTGCCAGTTCTTCGTGGATGGTGGCCATCAATAAACCTCGCCACAGCCAGTACAGCAGCGCCAGCACAAGGGCGGCGCCACCGTATATCCAGGCCAGGTCCGAGCGCCGGATTGCCAGCAGGTCGCCAAACAGGTAACCGGACAGGTCCACCCTGACTTCCGGCATGAAACTCAGGGACACCAGGCCGATGGCCAGTGCGCTATGGGCCAGAATGCCCAGCAGCGTGTCGGTGGCCAGGGTGCGGCTGCGGGACAGATACACCAGGGCGATCGCCAGCAGTACACAGGTGGCGGCAACGCTGAGGTTGAGGTTGGTCTGGAACAGAAAGCCAAGGGCAATGCCAAGCAGCGCGGAATGCGCAAGGGTGTCGCCAAAATAGGCCATTCGACGCCAGACCACGAAACAGCCCAGGGGGCCTGCCACCAGAGCGACGCCCATCCCCCCCAGCATTGCCCGCCAGAAAAAATCGCCAAGAACCGGATCAAGAATGGACATGATGATGGCCGTTGCCTTCGTGGTTGTGATGGGCGTGATCGTGCTCGTCCGCACCTGGCTGGCCGTCTACCACATCGCCGTGCAGATCATGCCGGTGATTGTGATGGTGGTGATAAACCGCCAGGCTTTCGGCCACCGGTTTGCCAAAGGTTTCGATAAACGCCGGATCGTGGGAGATATCCGCCGGAAAACCACTGCAGCATACGTGCTGGTTAAGGCAGATAACCCGGTCGGTGGCTGCCATGACCAGATGCAGATCATGGGAAATCATGATGACGCCGCAGTTCAGTTTGTTGCGGACATCGCGGATGAGGTCGTAAAGGGCGGCCTGGCCATTGATATCGACACCCTGGGCCGGTTCATCCAGCACCAGCAGGTCCGGTTTGCGGACCAGCGCCCGGGCCAGCAACAGGCGTTGCATTTCGCCCCCGGAAAGATGATGCACCGAGGCCCGGTACAGATGAGCTATACCGGTCTGGGCCAGCGCTTCCTGGCAGGCGGTCTCGCCGACACCGGTCAGGCTCATGAAACGGCGCACGCTCAGTGGCAGGGTATTCTGTAGCTGCAGGTGCTGGGGCACATAGCCGATGGCGACACCCCGGGCCCGGCGGACCTGGCCGGAGGTGACGGCCTGGATCCCCAGTACCGCCTTGATCAGGGTGGTTTTTCCGGCCCCGTTAGGTCCGATGATGGTCAGGATATCCCCCCGGTTGACGACAAGACTGACCCGGTCGACCACCGGCAGATCATTGAAGGCAACGCTGACCTGATCCAGCACCACCAGTGGTTCACTCATGATCGGAAGCCATGCAGCGGGGGCACAGTCCGGCCACCTCGATGGTGGTTTCGGAGGGCTGGAACCCTTCGACTTTCGCTGCCTGAGCGATGGCGTCGGAAACAGCGGATGAGGCCAGTTCATGCACGTTGCGACATTGGGTGCAGATCAGGAACATACCGGTGTGGCGCTGACCGGCGTGGGTGCATCCGGTAAAGGCATTGAGTGAGGCAATACGATGCACCAGTCCGTGCTGCTGCAAAAAATCCAGGGCCCGGTAAACCGTTGGCGGTGCGGCGTTGTGTCCCTCGCTGGCAAGAACGGCCAGCAGATCGTAGGCTCCCAGCGGTTTGTGGGATTCCCAGATCAGCTCCAGTACCCGCTGGCGGACAGGGGTAAGGCGGGCATTGTGGTCCTGGCAGATGGCCCTGGCCTCGGCGAGGGCGTCCCGGACACAGGCGTCGTGGTTGTGTGGACGATAGGGCAGTGCGTCAACTGACATGGCAAGGGCTTCCGGACAACGTTAATGCAACAATATAACATTGTCCGGTTGAGGGGTCACGGGGACCGTTGATCGGGCCAGCCGTAAGCGCCTGGGTTCAGTCCAGTGCCTGGATACCGAGACGTTCGAGAAATTCCAGATCTGGAATGCTGGCGTGATCACCTTCAAGGTCCACCAACATCAGATCGGCGGGGCCGGCACCGTCCTTGTCGGACTTCAGCAGCTGTTCTGACTCGATCCGGGTCTGGCTGGGAATTCCCTGGGTTACCAAAGCCAGGAACGGCAGGCGATTGTGTTCCGAGCCTATGGTATTGAGCACCACCACCCTGCCACGGCCAGTGGCCGGAAAAATGGCAGTGCCTCCATTGGCGGCCTCATAGGAGATGACCGGCAACCGCTGGCCTCGCCATTCCAGAAATCCCGCCAGCCATTCAGGTCCGTTGCCGGGCTCCAGCTCGGTGGTGTGATCCACCACCTCTGCGATCGACACGTTGGGCAGCAGCAGTTGGCGGCTGGTCATGGGAATCCGCACGCAGGGCAGCAGTGTCTGGGTGTTATCGGTCATAATTCAGCATCCTCAGGGCAGATCCTGTGGCGTTTTTTGTTTCAGAAGCACGGTATCACCAATGGCTTTAACCAGTGCCTTTGCCAGTTGTTCCGGTGTTCCGCAGAAGCTGGTGCAACCGGTCAGAGTCACCGCTTCCGGCATGGCACTGTTGGCACAGCTGTCACCGGACTGCACCCAGATGCGACTGCCAAAG
>NZ_CAXBDN010000002.1:0-41546 GCF_963974375.1 uncultured Marinobacter sp. | reverse complement strand
GGGATGGCGAGGAAATCCAGGTCACGCCCCGTAACGGTCGGGTGCGGATGGACCGGGATCTGCTGATCAGCTGGACTCCGGTGAGAGGGGCTGCGCCCTCTGCGGCCGTTTTCCATGAACACTGGCAGGGTGAGGATTACCTGCTCACTTTGCTGGTGCCGGGCGAGATGGATGAGCCAGCGCCGGGGCAGGTGCCGCAGCGGTTACCCAGGGAGCTGATTTTCGTGATCGATACCTCCGGTTCCATGTCCGGTCAGCCCATTGTCCAGGCGCGGGATTCACTGCTGCGGGGGCTGGATACCCTGCAACCGGATGATCGCTTCAACATCATTCAGTTCAACACCCAAAGCCAGGGTCTGTTCGCCAGGGCAAGGCCGGCAGACCGTTACAATCTGGAGCAGGCCCGGCGCTACGTGCAGGGGCTGTCAGCCGGAGGTGGCACGGTGATGGCTTCCGCCCTTGATCTGGCACTGGGTGCCGGTGTCCGCAATCGCAATGAAGAGCCTGCCAGCGCAGGTCATCTGCGTCAGGTGGTGTTTATCACCGACGGCGCCGTCGGTAACGAGAAGGCCCTGTTTGGACAGATTCAGCGTCAACTGGGTGACAACCGGCTGTTCACAGTCGGTATCGGCTCGGCCCCCAACATGCATTTCATGCGGGAAGCGGCCCGTTTCGGGCGCGGCACCTCCACCATCATCAATAATCTGGCCGAGGTGTCGGCGCCTCTGGACCAGTTGTTCCGCAAGATGCAGTCACCGGTGCTGGCGGATATCCGCAGCCGTTGGCCGGAGGGCGCGCCGGGGGCGGAAGCATTGCCGGGCCGACCGGGGGATCTGTTCGCCCAGGAACCGTTGGTGCAGGTAACCCGGGGAGTTTCCCCCGATGGCCGTCTGGAAATCAGTGGCCGGCAGCCCGGCGATGTCCGCTGGCAGCAGTCTCTGGACCTTGCCAATGCGGCGCCGGCGGCAGGGCTGCACCGGCTCTGGGCCCGGGAGAAAATCAACAGCCTGGAGGATGCCGGCTTGACGGGCCACAGCGACGACGATACCCGGGAAGCGATCACTGAACTGGCGTTGAAACATCAGCTGTTGACCCGCTACACCAGCTTCATAGCTGTGGATGAGACCCCGCTGCGGGAAGCCTCAGCCAATCTGGAAACCGACCACCTCGCTACGCTGATGCCCGCCGGTAGCAGCCAGCGCATGGCCTACCCGCAAACCGCCACCGCCGGCCCGCTGTTGATGTTGCTTGGCATCACGGGCCTGTTGTCCGCGCTGGCGCTGCTGCTGGCTGGCCGGCTGCGGGTCTCACTGAGAGCTCGGGAGCAGGCGGCATGAAAAACCTCTGGCTGATGCTGGTTATGACATCCTCGGTGGTTCTGGTAGCCGGGCTCTGGATTCCACTCAAGGCCATTGCCGCCCAGGAACTGCTGGAGCTGGCCTGGGCCAACACTGAAGCGACCCAGAGCCGCAGCAGGCCCTGGCCCTGGGCGGACACCTGGCCTGTGGCCAGGCTGGAGCTGCCTGGTCTGTCATCGCCTCTGGTGGTGCTGGCCGGCGGTCATGGTGAAAGTCTCGCCTTTGGCCCCGGCCAGGTGGCAGGACCGGATGTGGGGCAGCCACTGACCAGCCCGGTAGTCATTGCCGGGCACCGGGACACCCATTTCCGGGCCCTGCAGAAACTGCAGGCCGATGAGGTGATCCGGTTACAATTCGCCGATGGCATCTGGCGCAGTTTTCGTATCGATCAGATGAAGGTTGTTGATAGCTCGAAGGAGCAGCTTGATCTGTCGCTCTATCACAGGGGCTCATTGGTACTGGTGACCTGTTACCCCTTCGATGCTCTGGATGCGGGCGGTCCCTTGCGGTTTGTGGTGGAGGCCAGTCGCGATCTGGCCTGGCCGGCCGATTAGGCGGCCACATTCCCTTGCATGGCACTGAAAATCCGGGCAATCTCAGGTCGGACTCCCTTATGACGGTGCCCAGGCGTCCGACTGCCGGGCACAACAATGCAGACCGATATGGAGAATGGCACGGATGAATCTGATTCTGTTTCTGATTATTGGCGGTGTGGCTGGCTGGCTGGCCGGACTTATCATGAAGGGTCGTGGCTTCGGCGTGCTGGCCAATATCGGTATCGGCATCGTCGGTTCGGTCATTGGTGGCTTTGTCTTTCGGTTGCTGGGTCTCGCGGCTCAGGGTGCAGTGGGTGAGCTGGTCACGGCGACGGTTGGTGCCGTGTTGCTGTTGGCGGTGGTCAGCGCCATCAAGAAGGCCTGATGATGATTGTCCCCATTACAGCTGTTTTTGCCTCGGTCACAGCGTTACTGATGCTGTTTCTCGCTTATAAGGTATCCACCTTCCGGCTCAAACATCGGCAGGGTATTGGTGTGAACCCGGATGATCCGGATTTTGAGGTAGCCGTTCGTGCTCACGCCAACCTGGTGGAGTATGCGCCGATTACCCTGATTGTGATGGGGCTGGGTGAGCTCAACGGCGTGTCGATTCAGGTCGTGTACTGGGTCGGCATGGTCTTCGTGGCGGGGCGACTGCTTCACGCCTATGGCATGTTCAACGGCCACGGTGGCCCCCACAAGGCCCGGCTGGTGGGCATCCTGATGACCTGGCTCAGCATGCTGGTGATGTCGGTCTTCACAGTCTGGAATGTGGTGCAGGTTTACGGCTGAAGAGTCATTTACAGGCAATACCGGGGCGGGGAGGGATTCAATCCCCCCGGCGGGAGGGTTCTGCCGGGGGGATTGCAACGCCTGAACGAGCCTAACTGACGAGTGCGAAGGCGTCCTGCCTGTTGCGCGAACCACTGTCCACGCTCTGTCTCAGCTCTGTATGACGGTTTTCAACGGCTTCCATGTCAGTGCGGACCCTTTCCATCTGGATCTTTTCTGCCTGTTGCCTGGCGGCCTGTTCGGCTTCCATCGCAGCTACCCGGGCAATCAGCTCGGGATTATCCAGTACCAGTACGGTCATGTTGCTTTCCTTATCTGTTTCATCAGGCTGTTGTTATTATTCCCATATACTATGGTTTGTATGCGGGAACTTGGCAATAGAACTGAAAGTTTTGTCTGCCTCAGCCAACGGGGCAGCTCCAATTGAATGACATTTGTGTGAACGCAGTATGACATGAACCAATCCTCGCTCTGGTTACTACACGTTCATTTGAGCAGGAAAAGCGGGCGGGCCTGTGGTAGAAAATGACAGGTTCCCGTACCGATTATGGCCAATTGTGACCGACATCCGGTCTGGCTGTTTTTCCCATCCCAGGGCCCGTGATACCCGATGCTGATCATCCCCTTTGAGAAAACTGTCGACTGGAAGCATCCCCCCTGGATGACCTTCTGCCTGATGCTGGTCTGCCTGCTGGTTTTCACCTTCTATCAGGGCAAGGACTCGCGGTTGATGAACTCAGCCGTGGAGGCGTATCTGAACGCCGGGCTTGACCGGCTGGAGGCGCCTGCTTATGAAGACTATCTGCAGCGCCGGATTCGCCTCGAGGACGAGAACCTGCACGACCAGCTGGCGGCTTTCCGGCAGGCGGTTGAGCAGGACTACCGCCTGGGCATTGCGGTTGCACTGCTGTCGGATCGGGCGTTCTACGGTTATCTGCAGGACAACCGGGATCTGATCTGGACCGCCGCCGAGCGCCAGCAATGGCAGACCACCCGTGTGGCCATTCAGCACAACCAGATTGAGCGGATCAGCGCCAATGAGCTGGGTCTGGTGCCGGCAGAGATGAGTCTTTACAGCCTGATAACCTACCAGTTCCTGCACGGAGGCTGGGGTCATCTGATCGGTAACATGGTGTTCCTGTTCCTGCTGGGCTTCACCGTGGAGCGGGCCCTGGGTCCGGTGAGATACCTGCTGGCGTACCTGGCCTGCGGGGCCCTGTCTGGCGTTATTTACACGCTGTTCACCCTTGGCAGTACGGTGCCGCTGGTAGGTGCCTCCGGCTCCATATCCGGCCTGATGGGCATGTACGTGGCCTTTTTCGGGGCCCGGCGAATACGGTTTTTCTATTTCCTGGTGGTGTACTTCAATTTCTTTCGGGCGCCAGCGCTGACGTTGTTGCCGGTGTGGTTTGCCAAGGAGCTGTTCGACTACTGGACGTCTACCAACTCCGGCGTTGCCTATCTGGCTCACGCCGGTGGGCTGGCAGCCGGCGCCGCCCTGGTGTTCTTGTTGCGGCGCAACTGGATGCAGGTATCGGAAACCTTCTATGAGCCGGAGCAGGAAGAACAGGATCAGCAATTCGCCCGGGAATACGGCAAGGCCATGGCGGCACTGGGGCGCATGGATTTCCAGCAGGCTCAGCAACAGTTTGCAGGCTTGTGGCGGGAACACCCGCAACGACCGGTGCTACTGGAGCACCTCTACCAGCTGGCCAAACTGCGGCCGGATCAGCCGGAGTACCGGGAGCGGGCGCTGGAACTGCTGCATCTGCGGCTGAAGCTGCAGCAACCGGACAAGGCGGTAGCGGTGTGGCAGGAGTACATGGAGCAGGCGGAAGATCAGCAGCCACTGGCGCCAGTGGAGCATAATCGGGTGCTGTTTGCTGCCTTGCGGGAAGATGATCTGAAAACCGCGGAAAAGGCCTTCGAGCGTATCCGCCGCAGCGGTCAGCAGGATCTGATCCACGAGGCCGGGCGGTTGCTGGTGGATGAATTCAACAAGCGCCAGATGGGGCCCAAGGCCAATGAATACCGGGCGCTGCTGAAAACACTTTAGTCCGCAAGCTGGCGCCGTCCCTGGCACCGTGTTGGTCTGGACGTTATTCCGGACTGTTGTCGGGGCCGGCTTACTTGAATTCCGGCTCACCCTGCCAGTCAAAGAAGTCCGGCATATCGCTGGAGACCTTGTTCGGGTAGTGGGCCGGGCGTTTCTCCAGGAACGAGTTGACCCCTTCCTTCGAATCTTCCGAAGCGCCGCGGGCCTGAATGGCTCGGCTGTCCAGGCAATGGGCATCCATCGGATGGTCTGCCGAGGACATCCGCCACAGCATCTGCCGGGCCATGGCAACGGAAACCGGCGCGGTGTTGTCGGCGATTTCCCGGGCAATGGCGACGGCGGCCGGGTACAGATCCTCGGGAGCGTGAACCGAGCGGACCAGGCCCTTGTCGTGGGCTTCGGTGGCGTCGATCAGACGCCCGGTCATGCACCACTCCAGCGCGGTGGAAAGGCCTACGGCTTTTGAGATAAACCAGGACGAGCAGGCTTCCGGCGTGATTCCGCGACGGGTGAACACGAAACCAAAGCGGGCCTTGTCCGAGGCCAGGCGGATATCCATGGCCAGGGCCATGGTCGCGCCGACACCCACAGCTGCACCGTTCACGGCAGCAATCACCGGCTTCAGGCTGCGGAAAATGCGCAGCGAAACCCGGCCGCCACCGTCCCGGTAGACACCGTTGACGGTAGGTTCGGGTTCGCCGTCGGCACGGCTGTCGTAGTTGAAGGTGTCGCCGCCGCTGGACAGGTCGGCACCGGCACAGAAGGCCCGGTCGCCGGAACCGGTCACAATCACCGCCCGCACATCGTCGTTGGCGTCGGTGTAGTCAAAAGCCGCGATCAGCTCGTTCATCATGGTGGTGGTAAAGGCATTCATCCGCTCTGGCCGGTGCAGGGTCAGGGTGGCAATCTGGTCCTTGACCTCAAGGATCAGGGTTTCAAATTCGGGAATTGTCATCGGGTTACTCCGTTGTTGTTGATAACGAGTTTGCTGGTAAAGAACGTCAGCCCGATACCATGGCAGAACAACCGCCATCGATAAACAGGCACTGGCCGGTGGTGTGCTTGCTGGCGTCCGAGGCGAACAATACGGTCGCCCCTTTCAGACCTTCTTCATCGCCCACCTGTTGCAGGGGGGTATGCTTGCTCAGGCGGTCTTCCCCGTGCTGCTCGGCCAGGCCCTTCGACATTTTACTGGGAAAATACCCCGGGCCGATGGCGTTCACCGTGATGTTGTGGATACCCCACTCTGCTGCCAGGGCTTTGGTAAAGGTTACCACCGCGCCCTTGCTGGTATTGTAGCCAACCGCCATCATCAGATCGCGATTACCGCCGATGGCAGCGTTGGAGGCAATGTTGATGATCCTGCCGTAGCCTCTGGGGATCATGCTTTTCTTGCCCACTTCCCGTGTCAGCAGAAACAGGTTGCGGATATTGAGGGTCATGATCTTGTCCCAGCCCTCCATCGGATAGTCTTCGGCGGGGGCGCCCCAGGTGGCTCCGGCATTATTGACCAGAATGTCGACGTGGCCCAGCTCGGCGATGGCCTTGTCGGCCAGCGCAATCACTTCCTGTTCCTCCGCCAGATTGGCAGCCAGTGCCGTGACCTCAATGCCCTGGGCTCTCAGTTGTTCAGCCGCCTGGTCCAGATCTGCCTGTTTGCGAGCCGAGATCACCAGTCGGGCACCGGCTTCGCCCAGCGCCTGTGCCATCTGGAATCCCAGCCCCTTGGAGCCGCCCGTCACCAGGGCGGTCTTGCCATGCAGGTTAAACAGCTCGTTCACTGTACGTACGGTTTTGTCAGCCATTGGATACTCCATTCAGGGATTGGTGTTGTTATGGCTGAAACACTGCCCCAGTGCCCGGTTCGGGTCATCGTCTGATGCGACGAATACCGGCAATGCTGAAACGCCGCCGTTGATAAAACCTGGAGTGCCCAGAACCCGAACGGCGATTCGTCGGTTCGGACGATGCTGGCAGGCAGCGATCGGCGCGAGGATAAAAACATAACAACGACAATCCAGGAGCTCTGCTATGTCTTCCTATTCCGTTATTCAGTATGAAACCCGTGGCGCCGTTGCCTGGATCCGTATGGATCGGCCGGATTCCCTGAATGCGTTCAACCTGACGCTGCGGGAAGATCTGCTGGCGGGCCTCAGGGAGGCGGAGCAGAACCCGTCGATCAAAGTCGTGGTGCTGGGGTCCACCGGGCGCGCATTCTGTGCCGGTGCCGATCTGATGGCGACCGGATCACCGGATGATTCCGACGTGGTTCAGCAGCTGATGAACAGCTATAAGCCGATTCTTGATGCCATCCGGTCCATGGCCAAGCCGGTCATCGGCGTTAACCCCGGGGTCGCTGCCGGTATCGGTGCCTCGGTGCTGATGTGCTGCGATCAGGTGGTGATGGCGGAAGAGGCGCGCATCTACATGGCCTTCAGCAAGATCGGACTGGTGCCGGATGGCGGCGCCACCTGGTTGCTGTTCCAGAGCCTGGGGTATCACCGGGCCTTTGCCCTGATAACCGAAGGCGGCAGTCTCAGTGCCGGCGAATGCCTGCAGCTGGGCCTTGCCCGCAGTGTGGTGGCACCGGATCAGCTCGACAGCACCGCCGAAGCCGTTGCGATGGCGTTGTCGGAGAAATCAGCCCTTGCCACCGGTGAGGCCAAGCGTCTGCTCAGACTCGCCGCAACGGCCTCCTACGATGAAATTTTCGAAGCGGAAGCCCATGCCCAGAAAGACTGCCTGGCCAGTGAGGAATCCCGCGAGGCCATTGCCCGGTTCAAAAACAAGTCTGCCTGATCCGGCCGCGTGTTATTGGGTACAACCGGAAAGCTGAATGAACAGATCGACCGAAACATCAGAAGGGCGATGCCATGACTAGCGTAACAATGCCATCTGCCACGGAATCCCGGCAGACCATGGTTGACCGGTTGACGGCGGTGGTAGCCCGCTTTCTGCCCGGCGCGCAGGTGACCGCTCTGAGCCGTCTGACCGGTGGCGCAAATCAGCAGATGTGGGCGCTGGATGCGGTGCAGGACGGCAAGGTGACCGGGCTGGTGCTGCGCCAGGCCAGCGACTGGAACACCGACGATGACACGGCCATGTTGCTGGACAACGAGGCGCGGCTCCTGATCCGGGCCGGTCGCCACGGCATCGCGGTACCTGAGGTGGCCTGCATTCTTGAGCCGGACGATGGCCTTGGCACGGGCTACCTGATGAGCCGGGTGGAAGGCGAAACCATACCCCAGAAGATTCTTCGCGATGAGCGTTTCAGTGCTGCCCGCCAGCGGCTTGCCCGCCAATGTGGTGAAGCCCTGGCACAGATTCACCGGGTACCGGTGGACGACCTTGGTTTTCTGAGGGCTCAGAGCGCGGACACCCTGGTGGAGAACCTCTACACGGAATACAAGGGCTACCGCGAACCCAGGCCGGTCTTCGAGCTGGCCTTTCGCTGGCTGCGGGAGCATTTGCCGGCAGCGCCGTCACGCTACTCTCTGGTGCACGGTGATTTCCGCAATGGCAATCTGATGGTGGATGAAAGTGGCCTGAAGAGCGTGCTGGACTGGGAGCTGGCCTATGTGGGTGACCCCATGGCGGATCTGGGCTGGCTCTGTGTGCCGTCCTGGCGCTTTGGCCAGATCGATTCACCCGTTGGTGGTTTTGGCTCATTGGAGGCGCTGTTCGATGGTTACGAACAGGTTGCCGGATTCCGGCCCGATGCGGAGGCAGTGCGCTTCTGGGAGATCTTCGGCATCCTCAAGTGGGGCGTGATCTGCCAGAAAATGGCCGCTTCGTTCATTTCCGGAACGGACACCAGCCCGGAGCGCGGGGCCATTGGCCGGAGAACGTCTGAAACCGAGGTGGATCTCCTGCAGGCACTGGTGCCACTGCCCTCGTTATCTGCCGTAGCAGACGATTAACGCCTTCGCCGATATTTGAGCCGGGAGAACAGGAATGCAGGATTTACCCGACAACGCCGCCTTGCTGAAAGCCATTGAGGCCTTTTTACAGGCGGACGTAATGCCAACGGCGGAGCCATCCCTGGCTTTCCGCGCCCGGGTGGCCGTGAACGTTCTCGGTATGGTGCGTCGGCATCTGGAACAGGCAGCCTGTGATCATGGCCTGCGGGAGCGTGAGCAGTTGCAGGCACTGACCGGCAAGAAAGGCACCATGGCCGGGCTGACCACCGAAGTCTGCCGGTTGATTGCCGACGGCACGCTGAACCCCGATGACCCCCGGGTACGGGACTACCTGTGGCTGACCACGCTGCAGAAGGTGGCTGTGGACCAGCCCCGTTACGTCAGTTATCAGCGGGCTCAGGACGCCTGGGATCATTTCCAGCACGCCCGAAGGCAGCCCGCTGCAGAAGAATAGTCTGCGGGAAAGCCGGTGGTCGAGGTCTGTATTTGCGCCGTTCGCCGGTAAGACCGAACGCCAATACTGTCTGGTTTCACTTTATCGGAGTCATGATTTATGGATTTCAATTTACCCAAAGAGCTCACCGATTACCTGGCCGAGCTGGATAGCTTTATCGAAAAAGAGATTCGGCCGCTGGAGCAGCAGGACGACAATATCCGCTTCTTCGACCATCGCCGGGAGTGGGCCCGCACCGATTTTGACAATGATGGTCTGCCCCGGGAAGAGTGGGAGGCGCTGTTGAAAAAGGCCCGTCGTCTGGCGGACAAGGCTGGCCATCTTCGCTTCCCGCTGCCGAAAGAGTTCGGCGGCAAGGATGGTTCCAATCTGGCCATGACGGTGATCCGTGAGCATTTTGCCGCCAAGGGTCTGGGGCTGCACAACGACCTGCAGAACGAGCATTCCATTGTTGCCAACAATCCTTTTGTGCTGCTGCTCCGTGATTTCGGCACCAAGGAACAATACGAGTATTTTGTCGACGGTATGCTGGATGAGAGCTTCCAGCTGGCTTTCGGCCTGACCGAGCCCGATCATGGCTCCGATGCTACCCACATGGAAACCCGTGCGGTGCCGGAGACCCGGGATGGCGTTGACGGCTGGCTGATCAACGGCGAGAAGATGTGGACCACCGGTATGCATACCGCTACCCACTGCGTCACTTTTGTACGCACCTCGGGCGATGCCGGCAGCGCCAAAGGCATTACCGCCATGATCGTGCCCTCGGAAACGCCGGGTGTGAAGGTGGAGGAGTACCTGTGGACCTTCAACATGCCCACGGACCATCCCCGGGTCAGCTTCACCAATGTCTGGGTGCCGGCAACTGCGGTATTCGGCCCGCTGGAAGATGGCCTGGCCATTGCCCAGCACTTTGTCCACGAAAACCGTATCCGCCAGGCCGCCTCCAGTCTCGGCGCAGCTCACTTCTGTATCCAGGAGAGCGTGAAATACGCCCGCAAGCGCAAGCCTTTTGGCCAGGAACTGGCCCGCAATCAGGGCATCCAGTTTCCGTTGGTGGAACTGGCAACCCAGGTGGAAATGCTGCGGCTGCTGATCCGCAAGACCGCCTGGGAAATGGATCAGATGTCCAAGCCGGAAATTGCCAATCTGCTTTCCGACAAGGTGGCCATGTGTAATTACTGGGCCAACCGACTGTGTTGTGAAGCCGCCGACCGGGCCATGCAGGTTCATGGCGCCATTGGCTATTCCCGCCACAAGCCGTTTGAGCATATCTACCGTCACCACCGCCGGTACCGGATTACCGAAGGCGCAGAGGAAATCCAGATGCGCAAGGCAGGCGCGTTCCTGTTCGGCTATCTTGGCCCAAACAAATGGCGTGAAGACTGATTTCCGGGCCCTGCCAGAACTCGTCCGTATCGACGAGGCTGCTGCGGCAGGCAGGGCCAAAAATGAGCGCCTTTTTTCCGAAACATCCAAGAACAAAAGTAAGCGAGATCTGCCATGTACCTGACACAGTTTCTGCATAAAGCCCAACGGGAATGCCCCAACGACCTGGCGGTTGTGTTCCGTGATCGTCGGCAAACCTATGGGCAACTGACAGACCGGGTGGCCAGCCTGGCCGGGGTGCTGCAGCGTCTGGGTATGGCGGAGGGCGACCGGATCGGTATTCTGGGTCTGAACTCGGACCGCTACCTGGAATTGCTGTTTGCGGCCATGTGGGGAGGCGGCGTATTCAATACCGTCAACATTCGCTGGAGCGCACCGGAGATTGCCTATTCTCTGGATGACTGTGACACCCGGATCCTGTTTGTCGATGACGAATTTGCCCCGATGATCCCGGCCATTCAGGAGCGCTCAGGGTCCCTGCAGACCATTGTCTACATGGGCGAGAAAGAATGCCCGGCCGGTGCCCAGGATTTCCGGACGCTGATGGAAGGCGCGCAGCCTGTGGCCGACGCCGGTCGCAGTGGCACGGATCTGGCGGGCATTCTCTATACCGGTGGTACCACCGGCAAGCCCAAGGGAGTCATGCTGAGTCATGGCAACCTTTACGCCAGCGCCCTCAGCACCATTGTGCCGGATTGCCGGCAGGACCGGATTGTGGTGCTGCACTCGGCGCCCTTCTTCCATGTGGCCGGCGTTGGTCTGGTGGTGCAACAGACCATTCGTCATGGCGCTCACATCATTTTGCCACGCTTCGAGCCGCTGCCGGTCATTGAGGCCATCGAGCGGGAAAAGGTGGTGGAAACCTTCCTGGTGCCCACCATGCTGCGGTCGGTGCTGGCGCATCCGGATTTTGACAAGTATGACCTGAGCAGTCTGCATTGCTTTATTTACGGGGCGTCGCCTATCGACAGCACGCTGCTCAAGAATGCCATGAAAAAACTGCCCAACGCCCGTTTTCTGCAGATGTACGGCATGACCGAACTGTCGCCTACCGTCACCATGCTGTTACCGGAAGTGCATTCCAACCCGGCACTCCACGACCGGCTGATGTCTGCCGGCCGGCCCACCCATATTGCCGATATCCGCATCGAAGATCCCATGGGCAAAGAAGTGGGGCGGGGCCAGGTCGGTGAAATCTGTGCCCGCGGGCCGATGGTGATGCAGGGCTACTGGAACAAGCCGGAGCAGACCCGTGAGGCCATCCGGGATGGCTGGATGCACACCGGTGATGCCGGCTATATGGATGAAGAGGGCTACCTGTTTCTGGTAGACCGAATCAAGGACATGATCGTGACCGGCGGCGAGAACGTCTACTCGGTGGAAGTGGAAGACGTGTTGCTGCAATACCCGGATGTGGCTCAGTGCGCCGTCATCGGCGTGCCGGACGAAACCTGGGGTGAACGGGTTCATGCTGTGCTGGTGCTGAAAGACGGCGCCACTCTGGATGAGCAGGCTATCGTTTCCTTCTGCAAAGAGCAGATCGCGGGTTACAAGTGCCCCCGCAGTTTTGAAGTGCGCGACGAAATGCCTATGTCCGGTGCCGGCAAGCTTCTTAAATACAAGCTCAAGGAAGTTCACTGGGAAGGCAAGGGTCGCAGCATTGGCTGATATCTACACAGGTTAGTAATTCGTCGTAACCGACGAGGATTTGGGGATCCGGGACTGAAAAGATACGGTCTGCTCCTCTCGTAAACGCACAAAAACAACAAAGCGGCAAAAGCGACTACGGCGTTGCCGCGTTCCACTCTGGAGATTCGAATAATGATGAACAAACTGATCAAAACGCTGGCACCGGTGGTGCTAGGGGGCGTTATGGCTACTGCCATGACCGCCCAGGCCCAGACCATTTCCCACGCTACCGGTTATCCGCCCAATTCCATTGGTGCCAATTCCGCTAACGTGTTTGCCAAGGCCCTGGAAGAGATCTCTGGCGGCGAGCTGAAAGCCCGGGTATTTGCCGGTTCCTTGCTGAGCTTTCTGGAAACCTCACCGGGTCTGCGGGACGGTATGGCAGATTCCGGTTTTGTGCTGTTGTCCTACTACCCCAACGAGTTCCCGGTCACCAACCTGGCGGGTGAGCTGAGTATGCTGGTAGAGCAGGTCGATGTGGCGCCCAGTCACGCCGGTCTTGCCTTCACCGGAGCCTTGGCAGAATTCGTGTTCAATGATTGCCCCGAGTGTGTCGAAGA
Source organism: uncultured Marinobacter sp. (assembly GCF_963974375.1). Lineage (GTDB taxonomy): Bacteria > Pseudomonadota > Gammaproteobacteria > Pseudomonadales > Oleiphilaceae > Marinobacter. The sequence continues at coordinate 28,795 of NZ_CAXBDN010000002.1, read as the reverse complement.
GTTCGCGGCCCAGAATCAGGTATTTACCGGCGCGTCAGCCAGTACCTCCTATATGATGCTGTGCAACAAGCCGGTCACCAATCTGCAGGAAGCCCGCGGCAAACGTGTTCGTACCGCCGGTCCCCATTGGGCGCGCTGGGCCGAGGAAATTGGCGCAACGCCGGTCACCATGTCCATTGCGGATACCTACGAAGCTCTCAATCAGGGCGTGCTGGACTGCAGTCTGAGCTCGCCTACCGAGCTGGATATTTTCAAACTCAAGGAAGTTACTTCTGACGTGACCGTCAATGTGCCGGGTGGCGTGTATGGCGCGACTGCGGTCAATAACGTTAACCGTGACGTCTGGCTTGGCCTGAGCGAGAAAGGTCGTCGTGATCTGCTCAAGGCAACAGCCGTGCTGGGTGCTGACATCAGCTGGGAGTACCAGAAGAGCGCCAGCCGTGAGCTGGAAAATGCGGCCGATAACGAGATTACGATACATCAGCCCGCAAAAGATCTGGCGGATCTGACCGAAAACTTCATCAGCAAGGACATTGAAAGCATTGCTGCAAACTACGAGCGCCGTTTTGGTGTGGTCGGTGCCGAACTGGCTGTGGACAGCTTCCGTTCGCTGCTGATCAAGTGGGCGGACCTGGTCAAGGACGTCGACAGCATGGACGAGCTGGCTGACCTTTACTGGGACGAGCTCTACTCCAAGGTGGATGTAAGCAAGTACGCACTCTAAGCTAGTCAGGGGTACCGTTGGAACAATCCGGCGGCACCCTTTTTTTATAGGTTATTCCCTGCCTTTGGTGACCCTGCCGTTTGCAACGATACAGCGAGACACACTCATGCCATTGTCGACTGCCCCTTCCACCAGCACGCCTGAATCTGAAGAGCTGGCCAGCTTTCGCGAAGATATACGCGCGTTCATAAAAGCCAATGCCGACGAGGACATACTGGAAGCCGGTCGCAAGACCACCAGTTTCTTTCCGCCCTTCGAGCAGGTGATGAAATGGCACCGGATACTGGGCAAGCGGGGCTGGTCTGCGATCCGCTGGCCCGAAGAGTACGGAGGCACCGGCTGGGATGTTCCGCGCCAGCTGATATTTGAAGAGGAGTGTCGTCGCGCCGGGGTGCCCATGCTGTTGCCCCAGAGTATTTCAATGGTGGGTCCCGCGATTATTCACTACGGGACCGATGAGCAGAAACAGAAGCACCTGCCGGAGATTCTGGCGGGCGAAACCTTCTGGGCCCAGGGCTACTCGGAACCCAACGCTGGCTCTGACCTGGCATCCCTGCGCTGCCGGGCCGTGCGCCAGGACGATCATTACGTGATCAATGGCAGCAAGACCTGGACCACTTACGCTCATCACGCTAACCGTATGTTCCTGCTGGTCCGCACCGGTGCTACCGGCAAGCCCCAACAGGGTATCAGCTTCTTTCTGATCGATGACCTGACAGATCCGGGTATCGATATTCGGCCGATCATTGGTCTGGATGGGGTGCCGGAACAGTGCGATGTGTTCTTTACCAATGTTCGGGTGCCCCTGAATTGCTGCCTGGGAGAGGAAAACGATGGCTGGTCGGTGGCGAAGTATCTGCTGGAACATGAACGTGGCGGTGGCACCTCGTTCGCTACCACCTTCCGCCAGGAGATGGCCACGATTCTGAAGCTGGCGGCGCGAACCGGCGATGGTTTTGGTGGAATGCTGGCAGAGGATCCGGTGTTCCAGAGCCGCTTTGCCCGGCTGACACTGGAAGTGGATACCCTGGAGGCCACCGAAGAACGGTTTGCTGCCATGGAAAAGGGCTCGCCGGAGTCCGGCCCCATGAGCTCAATGATCAAGATTACCTCCATGGAAACCGTACAGCGGATCACTGAGCTGGCCATTGATGTGGCGGGGACGCCCGCATTGCCGCTTCAGTTGATGGCCCTGACCGTGAGCAGCGGCATGACGTCGGTAACGGACGAGGACACGCTGACCATGATGCCGAAATATCTGAACAACCGGGCGGCCAGCATTTTTGGTGGCAGCAATGAAATTCAGCGAAACATCATTGCCAAAACCCTGCTGCGCTAAGGAGCCTCTGCCATGACTACGCTTAACCACGAGACCCGGGCCATGCTGGCCCACAGCGTCAGCCAGTTTGCCGCCAGTGAGTACAGCTTTGACCAGCGCAAAGCCAACCAGAAGAACCATCAGGGGCAGTCGCCCGGCCATTGGCAGACTTTTGCTGAAATGGGCTGGCTGGGTATTCCCTTTGCCGAAGATGTGGGCGGCCTGGGAGGTGACTTCACCGATACTCTGGACGTCATCCGGGGTTTTGGCCAGGCACTGGTCACAGAACCCTATCTGGCGGTGGTCGGCCAGGCTGGAGCCCTGATCGCCGGCAGCAGCAACGAGTCGGTCCGCCAGGCCATGCTGCCCGGCATAGCCAGTGGAGAGTTGCAGGTGATCTTCGCTGGTGAGGAAAAGGACAGTCGGGGCAATCCCCATCATGTAGCGTTGCAGGCCGAGCCGGATGGTACCGGGTTCCGCCTCAGTGGCCACAAGCAGGTGGTGCTGTTCAGCGCTCAGGCCAGCCAGGTAGTGGTGTCTGCCCGCAGCAGTGGCGACAGTCATGCCCCCGAGGGGCTTGAGCTGTTCCTGTTGCCGCTGGATACCCCTGGCATTACCGTAACTGATTTCCCCATGATGGATGGGCACCGGGGGGCAGTTATTGCCTTTGATGGGGTCAGTGTCAGTTCCCGGCAACGGCTGACGGATCCGGGTGCAGCGGGTGATTTGTTATCCCGGGTCAACAGCCAGGTGATCCTGATGCTGGTGGCAGAGGCCCTCGGCATGATGGAAGTGCTGTTGAAAAAAACCGCCACCTACACCAAAACCCGTAAGCAGTTCGGCGTGGCCCTGGCTGAGTTTCAGGTGCTTCAACATCGGTTGTCAGACATGTACATTGAACTGACGAATACCGATAACCTGTTTCGCCAGACGGTCGAGCGGATACGTTCAGCCGACCCGGATACCGCATCGCTCGCGGCCATGGCGTCCCGCCTCAAGGCCCGTATGGGGCAGGCTGGCCGCTATGTGGGTCAGCAATCCGTGCAACTTCATGGCGGAATAGGCATGACAGACGAGCTCGATATAGGGCATTATTTCAAGCGCCTGACCGCCCTCGAGATGTTGCAGGGCGGAACGGAATTCCACATTAAGAAAATCTGGCAGCAACTGAAACATCAATAACAGCGTGTCCGGACCCACTGACCGGAGCGAAGGCTGTCACGAAGGAGAGAAAGCATGACTGATCTGGAAAGCTTCCGTCAGGAAACCCGGGCATGGCTTGAAGAGAACTGCCCCGAAAGTATGCGGTCACCGTTCCGCAGTGACAAAGACCCCTGCTGGGGCGGCCGCAAGTTCACCTTTCAGAGTGAAGACCAGCGCCTGTGGCTGCAGCGCATGGCCGAGAAAGGCTGGACCGCGCCGGACTGGCCCGCCGAGTACGGCGGTGGTGGCCTGAACAAGGATGAGCACAAGATCCTGCTGGAAGAAATGGCGCGCATCAAGGCGCGCCCGCCCCTGAACAGCTTCGGCATCTGGATGATCGGGCCTGCGCTGCTCAAGTTTGGTTCTGAAGCACTCAAGCAGCAGCACCTGCCGCCCATCGTGCGGGGTGAGATCCGCTGGTGTCAGGGTTATTCCGAGCCGGGTGCCGGTTCTGACCTTGCGGGCCTGCAGACCAAGGCGGAAGACAAGGGCGATCATTTCATCGTCAACGGCCAGAAAATCTGGACCTCCTACGCCGACAAGGCCGACTGGATGTTCGCGCTGGTTCGCACCAATCCCGATGTGAAAAAGCAGGAAGGCATCAGCCTGGTGCTGTTTGATATGGAAACCCCGGGTGTATCAACCCGTCCCATCAAACTGATTTCCGGCGAATCCCCGTTCTGTGAAACCTTCCTTGATAACGTCAAGGTGGACAAGGATCAGGTCGTGGGTGAGGTGGACAAGGGCTGGACCATTGCCAAGTACCTGCTGACCCACGAGCGCAGCATGATCGGCAATATGGGCAGTACCGCTGCCGGCCAGAAAACCCTGGCACAACAGGCGGTGCATGCGGTGGGCCTGGAAAACGGCAAACTGGCAGACAGCTTTCTGCGCGCCGAAGTGGCCGACTGGACCATTGATTCCATCGCCTACGAGCTGACCGCCGAGCGGGTGCGGGACGAAGCCAAGGCCGGCCAGGGCGTCGGCAATACCTCGGCCATGCTGAAATACGCCGGTACCGAGCTGAACAAGCGGCGCTATGAGTTGCTGGTGGCCCTGTACGGCAGCGAAGGCCTGCTCTGGGAAGGAGATGATCGTCCGGCCGGCGCACTGCCTCAGCAGTGGCTGCGGACCAAGGGCAACTCCATTGAGGGTGGTACCACTGAGGTACAGCTCAACATCATCGCCAAAAACATTCTCGGATTGGGCTAAGGGCGGAGATTACCATGCAAAAGCTTGTACTTACTGAAGAACAACAGATGCTCAAGGACGCCGCCCACGGTCTGTTCACTGAGCAGGGACCGGTTTCCCAGTTGCGTAAACTGCGTGACGAAAAAGACCCCCAGGGTTATGCCACCGAGTTCTGGAACCAGGCGGTAGAGCTGGGTCTGGCCGGGGTATTGATCCCGGAAAGTCACGGCGGCTCCGGTTTCGGCCACGTGGGTATGGGCCAGGTGATGGAGCAGGGTGGTCGTACCCTGACCGCATCCCCCTTGTTTGCCTCTGGCGTGCTGGGTGCTTCCGCGCTGATGCTGGCCGGTAATGACAGCCAGAAAGAGACGCTGAAAGAGGTTGCAGCGGGTACGCATCTGATGGCACTGGCCATTGACGAAAGCGGCCGTCACCAGCCTTCCCGGGTCGCCACCAAAGCGGAAGCCAGCGGTAGCGGTTTCGTGCTGACCGGTAACAAGACCTTTGTGGTGGACGGCCATATTGCCAACACGCTCGTGGTCTCCGCCCGTACCAGTGGTGCTGAAGGCGACGAGCAGGGCATCACCCTGTTTCTGGTGGACCCGAAGGCGGAAGGCGTGAGCGTTGAGCGCACCATCTTCCCGGATGGCCGCAACTACGCCAAGGTTGCGTTGCAGAACGTCACCATTGGCAGTGATGCGGTACTGGGCGAGCAGGACAAGGGCTTTGCGACCCTGCAGAAACTGCTGGATATCGGCAGCGCCCACCTGGCGGCCGAGTTGCTGGGCCTGGCCAGTGAAGCCTGTGATCGTGCCGTGGCCTACATGAAGGAGCGTAAACAGTTTGGTGTTTACATCTCCTCGTTCCAGGCGCTGCAGCATCGGGCCGCCCACCTGTGGGGCGAACTGGAACTGGTCAAGTCACTGGTGCTGAAGGCTCTGATGGCACTGGACGCCGACGATGAACGGGCCTCCCTGCTGGCCAGCGCAGCCAAGGCGAAAGCCAGTCAGGTGGCCGAACTGGCCACTAACGAAGGTGTGCAACTGCACGGTGGCATGGGTATGACCGATGAATTCGATATCGGTCTGTATATGAAACGTGCCCGCCCGGTGCAGTTGCTGCTGGGTGACGCCCGTTACCACGCCGACCGGGTTGCCCGCCTGAACGGGTTCTGAGTCAGCCGGACGCTCTGGCGTCCGGTGTTATCAGGAGGTCAGAAGGATCTGGCCTCCTGTGTTCCTCTGCCTTCCCCTATTTGTCCCGCCTCATCAATCGGTCCGAAGCTCGCTTTTGGTGCTTTCAGAGGCTGTGCCTGATCGACCTGCTGCAAATACAGCGTTGCCAGCTCCTGAGTCCCGGGTTCCGGGCAGGTTTTCTGAACAAATTTCAGATAGCTTTTGGCCTTGTCCCACTGACCGAAGCCGTTGGCCAGGGTTCTTGCCACCAGCAGATAGGCGGGTCCGATCTGATCGCTGCCCTCAAAACGTTTGTGGAAATCTTTCAGTAACTGCAGTACGCGCTTCAGTTCGCCCTGATGGAACAACATCTCGGCACAGGCCACCATCAGTTCCGGATCCTGCAACTGGAAATCCGGGCTGGCGTTCTCGAGGGTATCCAGCAGGCTTGTCAGTTCCTTGGATTTGCGTTCTCCGGCCATCCAGCGCATCAGTTTTACGTGATGCCGGGTCAGGGCGTCGGTATCATTGCGGGCTTCGCACAACCGGAACAGTTGCGCCAGTCGCACCGGGTTGTGGGGGTCTCTTTTCAGGGTTTCTTCCAGAATGGCAGAGACCCTGCTGTAACGGCCATCCTTCAGGTTCATGTCGATATCCGCATCCACCCCGCGGCTGCGGTCCCTTGCCGGTAACGCCTCATTTTCGTCCTGAAGGTCGCTGGCAAACCCCAGTTCCTCCTGATATTCGAACAGCAGGTAGCCCAGCATGTGGAACAGGATGAGAGTGTAGGCACTGTTCAGGAAACCGGCCAGGGGATTGGCGATCAATGGGTCGAGATGGCTCCAGGCAAAGGATTGGGCCTCGGCGGACGCGATGGTCAGCAGCACCAGGAAAACGTAAAGCAGGAAATAATGCCAGCCGATTCTCGAAATCAGCAGCGCCAGATTCATTGGATTGATGGCCGCCCGGACGGATTGTTCCATGGCCAGTACCATGATGCTGGCAGGCAGGGCGAGCACCGCGAAGGCCATAACCAGCAGGCCCGCCAGGTAGCCCAGGCTGTAGGTGGCAAAAGCCGTCGCCGCCACCATGGCTAGAAAAACCACCGCCTGTTTCAGCACGATGGCAAAGCCTGAACCACTGTAGGCTTCCGACAGGGGTGGCGGTGTCATGTGCCCATCGGCGGTACGCCGGATAACCGCGTAGGTATATTTGAACAGCGCCAGCAACAGCATGAAAGAAACCGCCAGACCCACCAGGTTGGGGGTCAGAAACAGTGGCACCAGGGTGCAGACCAGAATCACGGTGAGCGGATCCCGGCTGAACGGATAGCGGAAAAAGGCCGGTAAGCGAGTCCAGAAAGGCTGCACTTCCGATGCTGCCCCCAGGTATTTCAGCGGGCGGGTGCAATGGGGGCAAAGCCCGTGCTGGCGCAGTGGGTCGGCGTCCGGCATGCAACTGCTGCAATAATGCAACTGGCAGTCGGCGCAGTGCCACTTGGCGGGATCGCCCGGATGGTAATGGCAGTCTCTTTTCACGACAATCCTGTTACGGAAGTGGGTTCAGTCATGATTACAGAAGTTTTAACCGACGGCCAGCCAAGCCATCACAGATCGCAGACCCACTGACGATTTCCCCGCGTATGTCATGGGGTAATGCACCAGTCCGCACACCCGACCAACCGGAGCTCGCTTGAACGCACCGCAGTCCAGAATCAGTGCCTCCCCTGATACCGAGCAACGTCACTACACCTGGCGAAGTATTCTCCGGCTGGCGCTCAAACATCGTCCGCGACTGGTCCGGGCCAATCTGCTGGCGATCTGCGCCACCCTGGTCAGCGTGCCCATTCCGCTGTTACTGCCGGTGCTGGTGGATGAGGTGCTGCTGGACGATCCGGGGCCGGTGCTGCCTGCCATGAACGCTGTTTTGCCTGAAAGCTGGCAAATGCCGGTGGTGTATATCGCGGTGATGGTGTTGGCGGCCTTTGCCATGCGGGTGATGGCGCTGATCTTCAACGTGCTGCAATCCCGGGAATTTTCCAGGATCTCCAAGGACATCATCTTTCGCATGCGCTCGCGGCTGCTGGGCCGGCTGCAGCGGGTAGCCATGGCAGAGTACGAAACCCTGGGTTCGGGCGCGGTCAGCAGCCACTTCGTGACCGACATGGACACCATTGACGAGTTCCTGGGCACCACCATCAGTCGCTTTATCGTGGCCAGTCTTACCGTGATTGGCACGGCAGCGGTGCTGCTCTGGGTGCACTGGCAGCTGGCGCTGGTGATACTGCTGTTCAATCCCGTGGTCATTTACATGACCATGATCATCGGCAAACAGGTAAAGGATCTCAAACGCCGGGAAAACAAGGCCTATGAGGATTTTCAGGGGGATCTGACCGAAACCCTGGAAGCCATGCATCAGCTGCGGGCGGCCAATCGCGAAGGCCATTACCTGCAGCAGCTGATCGGCCGCGCACGTACCGTGCGGGATCACGCTGTGACCTTCCAGTGGCGCAGCGATGCGGCCACCCGTGCCAGCTTTGCCCTGTTCCAGTTTGGGGTTGATGCATTCCGCGCGGCGGCCATGATGGCGGTGCTGATGAGTGATCTCAGTCTGGGCATGATGTTCGCGGTCTTTGGCTACCTCTGGTTCATGCTCACCCCGGTGCAGGAAATGCTCAACATGCAGTATGCCTGGTATGCGGCTAATGCGGCTCTGCATCGGGTAAACCGGCTCTTGTCTCTGGAAGAGGAACCCCGTTATCCCGCTCTTGAAAACCCGTTTGCGGATAACCGAACTGTTGGTCTGACCCTCAAGAATATCCACTTCAGCTATGACGACGACAGCAAGGTGCTGGAGGGCATCAATCTGCGCATAGAACCCGGTGAAAAAGTGGCGGTGGTGGGCACCAGTGGTGGCGGCAAATCGACCCTGGTGCAGATCATTCTGGGCATGTACACGCCCCAGCAGGGGGAGGTGTTCATCAACGACGTGCCGGTAAACCGCATTGGTCTGCCCTGCATGCGGGAGCACATAGCCACCGTGTTGCAGCATCCGGCCCTGTTCAACGCCAGCATTCGCCAGAACCTGACTCTGGGCAGGGACAAAACCGATGACCAGCTCTGGCAGGCCCTGGCCATTGCCCAGCTGGATCAGACGGTTGCGGAGCTGCCGCTGCAGCTGGACACCGTGGTTGGTCGCCAGGGCGTGCGCCTGTCCGGTGGCCAGCGCCAGCGCCTGGCCATTGCCCGGATGATTCTCTCCGAGCCGTCCCTGGTGATACTGGACGAGGCCACCTCCGCCCTGGACGCCGACACTGAATACCGCCTGCACCAGGCCATGGAAGGCTTTCTCAAACAGCGCACTACGCTGATCATCGCCCATCGCCTGAGCGCGGTGAAACAGGCGGACCGGGCTATTGTGTTCGAGGATGGGCGGATTGTGGAGGAAGGAAGGCACGAGGAGTTGGTGCGTGGTGATGGGGTGTATGCGCAGTTGTACGGGGAGCGGCAGAGTTCTGTTTTGTGACGGAGCGGCTGTCGGATCACTGAGCCAGAAACGGGAACTTGCCATCTGACGCTCGCTGACAGTACCAGGTTAAAAATCCGAACACCCTCGTGATGATTGTGAGTCACCCGAAACCAATCTGCTATCGTATCCCTTGTCAGCCATACCGCAGGGGAAACCATGGATATTGCTCATAAGCCGACATGCCTTGAAATCAGCCGGTTACCAGTCCGTTGGACCGCCGGCATTGCCCTGGCTTTTTTCGTCTTGCCTCACCTCAAGGCGGAAGAGAGTCAGGAAACTCAGGCCGAAAACCTGCCGCTGATTACCGTCACCGCGCCCCGGCTTAGCCGTGATCTCTACAGCACGCCGGCAGCGGTCAGTACCCTTGATCGCCGCGATCTGCAGCAGGGCCAACAGGGTATCCGGCTGGATGAGTCTCTTGAGCAGGTGCCGGGGCTGTTTCTGCAGAACCGGGATAACTTCGCCCAGGGCCAGCGGATATCAAGCCGGGGATTTGGTGCCCGGGCGCCCTTTGGTATTCGCGGGCTGTTTATCCGGGTGGACGGCGTGCCCTACACCCTGCCGGATGGCCAGTCCCAGATCGATGCGGTGGATCTGGCCGGTGCCGAAACCGTGGAAGTGATTCGCGGCCCGTCGTCGGTGCTTTATGGCAATGCCGCCGGTGGGGTGCTGGATATCACCACGGCGGATGGTCGCCAGACGGTGACCTCCCCGGTCTTTGGAGCCCAGTTGGGTAGCGATGGCTTACGTCAATATCAGGCCCGGGCAGGCGGGGAGTCGGGCCGCTGGTTCTATGAGGGCAGTGTGTCAGCCCTGACAGCAGACGGTTACCGGGATCAGAGCGAGGTGGAAAAATACCAGTTCAATAGTCGTCTGGGCTACCGGCTGGATGATCAGCGCACAGTATCTGGTCTGATCAACCTGCTGGAACTCCCGAAAGCCCAGGACCCGGGTGGCCTGACCCGGGAAGAAGCGGCGGCGAATCCGCAGCAGGCAGCGCCCGCCGCCAGCGCTCTGAACGCAGGCCAGAAGGTGGACCAGCAGTTGGCGGCGCTGCGTTACCAGGATCTCGATTTTGGTGGCGGTGATATCGCAGTCTCCGGCTTTTACAGCGAGCGGGATTTCGAGCAGCAACTGCCATTCCCCGGCTCCAGTCTGGTGGACTACCGACGCCGGTTTTACGGTGGCAGTGTTGAATTCGGCCGTGATAGCCATCTGGGGCCGTGGCTATTACGGACGGTGTACGGGGTTGACGTGGCCTGGCAGGACGATCACCGGGGCCGCCGCAGCGTCAACCCTCAGGGAGACATTACCGCAGTGACCGCCGATGAACGTCAGCAGGCCCAGAGCACCGGTGTCTTTGCCCAGGGGGATCTTGCCCTTACCGAGACGCTGTCGGTGACCGCTGGAGTTCGTCACGACCGGGTAGTCCTGGATGTGAACGATGATTTCTTCGCGGACGGCCAGGATGACAGTGGTCGGCGGGTATTCCGGGAGTGGTCCGGCAGCCTCGGCATCAGCTATCGCTTGCTGCCCCGGCATCAGCTCTATGCCACGCTTGGCAACGCCTTTGAAACGCCTACCTTCACCGAGTTTGCGCGTCCGGACGGAGGCGGCGGTTTCAACCCGGCCATTGAACCCCAGCAGGCTTTGAACCGGGAGCTGGGTATTCGGGGTTATTACGCCAATGGCCTGAGTTACGATCTGGCGCTGTTCTCTGTGCGGGTGCGGGATGAGCTGGTGCCGTTTGAGGAGAATAACCGTACGTTTTACCGCAATGCCGGTCGCACCTCCCGTGACGGCCTTGAGCTGGGTCTGGACTACGAGGCGTCCCCCAGCTGGCGCTATACCAGCGCCCTGACGCTGGCTCGTTATCGGTTTGACCGGTTCGAGGATGATGGTGAGCAACGGGCGGGCAACCATTTGCCAGGTCTGCCCACCGTTATCTGGCACAGCAGTGCCCGCTGGTCTGGTCTTGGTGGCCGCTTCGCCCGGTTTGACGGGCATTACACCGGCAGCTACTACGCCGACAACGCCAATGAAGAAAAAGCAGGCCACCACTGGCGGTTTGATGCCCGGACCGGTGACCGCTGGTTGCTGGCTGGGGGCACCACGCTTGAGATTTACGCGGGTGTTCGCAATCTTGCGGATGAAAGCCACTTCGAGAACGTGCGCATCAACGCCAACGGCGGCCGCTATTACGAGCCGGCTGCCGGGCGCACCTGGTTTGCGGGATTTGAGTTGGGGTTCTGAGGCCGAAACGCTGCGACTTACCCTACCGTCAGCTGGTTACGCCCGTTTGCCTTGGACTCATAGAGCGCCGTGTCGGCTTTCTTGATCAGGGCGGCACCGTCGGTTACCGAGTGATCCGCCACCGCAACGCCCAGGCTGACGGTGATGTGTATCTGTTCACCATTGACATGGATGTTATGGTTCTCGATGGCTTTGCGGATGCGCTCGCCCACCACCATGGCATCGTCCAGGCCCGCGCCAGGCAGAATAACGGCCATCTCTTCCCCGCCGTAGCGGGCTGCAGTATCGCCGTCGCGGCAGCACTCACGGATGAGGTCAGACACATCTCTGAGCACTTTGTCGCCCAGCTGATGGCCCCAGGTGTCGTTGAAGCGCTTGAAGTGATCAATGTCGATCAGCAGCAGGCTCAGTTCTTTCTGATAGCGATGCACCCCGGCCATTTCCTGGCGCAGAATGTTCTGGAAGTATTCGTGGTTGAACAGGTTGGTCAGGCCGTCCACGGTGGCCTTGCGCGACAGCTCCAGGCGGCCGGCCGCAGACATGCCAATGATTTCCAGAGCGCCAAAGCGGGAGGCAGTAAAGCAGTGACTGAGGTGATTGTTTTCAAGGTACAGCAAACCAATGAGTTCCTCCTCATCGGCACTGCTGGCAATAATCGGCAGACACAATACGGACCGCACCTGATGACGCTGGATGTATGGGTCCATATTCAGCCCGGGCAGCTTTCCTGAACCGGATAGCGCATCGTCGATGACCAGCCCTTCCCGGGTCCGGGCAACGTAATTCAGTACCTGGCGACAGGCCATGGGGTAGGTGTCGACGGGTTTGGACTGCAGGATGGTGGGCTCCTTGCCGTCCACGTCCATCTCCGCTTCAATGCACAGGTTCTGCTTTGCATCCCGCAGTGCCAGCACGCCCCGCTGGGCGCCGGCAAACTCGATAGCGGTGCTGATCACGGCCGACACCATCCGGCTGTGTATCTGCTCGTTGGCAATGGCCTTCAGCGCCTTCATCAGTGACGTGACGTCCACCACATCCAGCGAAGTGACCGTGGTTCCACCCGCCGTGGCGACCGGGCTATCCATGGCCAGTTGTGGGTATTTTTTCTCCATATGGCGCACCTTGGCGACAGCACCCCAGCGGTGATAAAGCTGCCGGGCCCGGCGCAGGTAGGGCTCGCCCAGGGTGTTCCGGCCCGCATCAAGATGCATGGTGCCGCAGAGTTCGTTGGCCAGAGCCTCTTCGTTGAGAAACCCGATCTGGCGGGACAGTTCGATGGCCCGGTCGTAGGCACTGTGAGCCTCAAAAGGCTTGCCGGTAAGCCGCAGTTTTTCAGCAACCAGCAGCTGGTATTTGTTGCTGAAATTACCCGGGCTGCGTTCCGCCAGATTGCGAACCATGCGCATATGGCGATTGATGTTGGGCATCAGCTTCAGGCGCTGACCACGGGTCGTATTCCGTGCCTCTCTCAGGTACGCCAGCCCGCACAGGTACCAGCTCCAGTTGGCGCCAAAGAATCCCCGCACGTTGGTCATACTCTTGGCCAGGTGTGCCTTGTCTTCAGTGGTGTGTATGTTGGTTTCGAACAGGTACTCCAGATACAGCCGCTTGAGCTTGACGTAATCAATCAGCGGGCCGTCCCGGGTGACCTCATGACGAGGCAACATGTCGTCGATGTCATAGGCATGCCCCGACAGTTTCTCAGGATGATCATTCAGTCCCCGCAGGTTGAGAATCATCTGCAGCCGGCTTGCCTGGTGCATCAGCAGGTGGCTCAGTTGCAGGGAACGGAACCGGGCCAGGTCGGCGGACACCTGCTCTTGCACATATTCAAGGTCAGAACTGCAATGATAAGCGTACTCACAGAGAATATTGGTGGCGTGGATGGAGTATTCGAAGTCACCGTGTTCCATACAGACCCGGCTGGCTTCACGGAGGGTGGGCAGGCAGTTGGCCAGGGGTTCTTTCCAGTGCTGGACAATACTGCCATGCAGGTGGAGTGCCCGGCCCAGAACGTGTCGTCGTTCCGGGTGTTGCGCGATACGGATGGCCAGTTGGCCAAGCGCTATGCCCAGATCCACATCGCCGGTCTCGCTGGCGTAGATGGATCCCAGCACACTGAAGCAGGTGACGCCACCCGGTGAGTGGCCGTAGTCGAGAGTTATCTGAATGCCTCTGAATACCATCAGCGGCAGCAGTTTCGGCTCCGCAAACATGGCGGCCCTGCCAAGGCTGGCACCTATCCTGATTGCTGCCATCTGGGTAGGGTCGGTCATGTTAGGAAGTGCTTCGATCTGTTCCAGACTGTATTTTCGCATCCGCTGCTTCACGCGCAGGAACCCTGCGATTACATGGGCCTGATTGGGCTTGCGGGGATATTTGTGGCCCAGCTCTGCCAGCACAAATTTGGCGATGCTGATCGCTTTGGCAAGCTCGCCCCGGGCAATCAGCGTCGAGATCTGGACTTCATGGAAGGGCACCCGGTCCAGCACGGTGCGGGCTTGCTCCAGCCCGGTTTCCACAAAGCGGTCCATGGCTTTCGGGTCGCCCACGTAGGCGGCGGTCTCGGCGCCATTGGTATAGAGCGCCAGCGCCAGGTCATAGTGGCTGTTCCAGATCCGTTTGCCTTCACCATAAAGGTGGATGGCCTTCTGGAAGTGGCCAAATGCAATGCTGTAGGAAGCGGCCAGTCGCGCCCGCTGACCGGCTTTCAGGTTCAGCTGGCACACTTCCAGCCGCTGTTCGTCGGTGGTGATCAGTCGCGACGACAGGTTCAGGTGATTGACAATAGCAAACAGCATATCGTCGTGAGGCGTGTGGTTACAGGCCTCCAGTAACAGATGGCCGATTCGCCAGTGGGCTTTTTCCCGGGTGGCCAGCGGCATCTGCTCGTAAGCGGCTTCCTGAATGCGGTCGTGAATGAACACAAATTCGATGGTCAGGGCCTGGTCTGCGACCTTGCCCTGCTCCAGTTCCGTAAGCTGCCAGGCGTCACGGATCGGGCGTATCAGACCTTCCTGGATGGCCTGCCGGGCTGCTGCTGCCACCTTCTGCGGGCTTGCCTGAGTCATCAGCGAGAGGGTGTCGAGGGTAAACCGGTTGCCGGCGCAGGCGGCCAGCTGCATCAGTTTGTTGGTGGCTGGAGACAAACGCTGCAGCTTGCGGCTCATCAGCTCCGCAACGTTGTCGGTAATCTGCTGCTGATCCAGTTGCTCCGGGTCCCAGGTCCAGTTTCCTTTGTGTTGGTCAAAGGTGATATTGCCCTGGCGGTACTGCTCCTGCAGGAACTCATCAATGAAGAACGGATTGCCACCGGTTTTCTGCAATACGAGCGCGGCCAGGGGCGCGACATCGCCGGGTTCTGCGTGGAGCGTATCGGCCAGCATCTGGGTCACGTCGGCCAGCGCCAGAGGGTCAACCCGGATAGCGGTGATGGGAGTGTCGGTCTTGCTCAGTTCGGCAAGAATCCCCACCAGCGGATGGTCGGGGGTAATCTCGTTGTCACGGTAAGCCCCAATCACCAGCAGGTGTTCACCTTCTTCCTGGTCCACCAGCAGATCCGCCAGTCTCAGGGTGCTGTTATCGGCCCACTGCAGATCGTCCAGTACCAGCACCAGGGGGTGCTCGCCGGTGCTGAACACCCGGAAAAAGCTGAATAACGTCAACCGGAAGCGCTGTTCCGATTCCAGAGCGGCCAGGGGCTCCACTTCCGGTTGCTCCCCGAGAATCAGCTCCAGCTCCGGAATCATGTCGGTCATCAGCCGGGCGTTACCCCCCAGCGACGCCTGCAGCCGGGATCTCAGTTCGGCAATGCGTTGCGGGCTCTCGGTAAGCACCTGGCGCATCAGATCCCGCAGGGCAACCGTCAACCCGCTGTAGGGGATGTCCCGGTGAAGCTGGTCGAACTTACCCCGGATAAAGTAGCTCTTGCGGGCGGTAATGGGCTTGTAGAGCTCGTTGATCAGGCTGGTCTTGCCGTTTCCGGACTGACCGGCCACCAGGGCAACGCTCATGCGATCGTAGGCGTTGTCAAAAGCCCGGGTCAGTTCCCTCAGTGCTTTTTCGCGCCCGTAAAGTTTTGCAGGTATCCGGAAACGTTCGGGAATATCCTTGCTGCCGAGGGGAAATGCAGCCAGTTCCTGTCCTTCTCTCAGAAGAATCTGACACTGCTCCAGATCTGCGAGAATGCCATGGGCACTCTGGTAACGGTTCTCGGCGTTCTTTTCCAGCAGCTTCATGGTCAGGTTGGACAAGGCCACCGGAACGCCCCTGACCAGTTCGGCCGGCGGGGTCGGACGCCTGGCAATGTGGCAATGGAACCACTCGATGGGTTCGCTGGCCAGAAACATCAGGCGGCCCGTCAGCAACTGGTAAAGGGTCGCGCCGAGGGCATAGTAATCTGAGCGATAATCGATCAGCCGGTTCATGCGGCCGGTCTGCTCGGGGGACATGTAGGCGGTGGTGCCGGGAACCAGATCGGCCCGGGCGCCCTGGACTTCCTCCTGGGCCAGTCGGGTAGCGATACCGAAGTCAATAATGCGTAACTCACCGGTACCGGGATTGAAGACGACGTTGGCCGGGTTGATGTCCTTGTGGATAAGACCGGCGCGATGAATGTCTGCCAGTCCGCTGACCAGGCTGTTCAGGATTACCAGCAGCTCTGCGGTGTCCGGGCGCTGGTCCTGGTAGAGTCGGTCGAGGGATTCGCCGCCAATATCCTCCATGACCTGTACCGGTCCGGTATCGCTTTCGGTGAGGCCATAGGTGCGAATAACAAACTGGCTGGAAATACTGGCCAGCAGATCGTGTTCGTGCTGCTGGCGGGCAAGGGTTTCGCGGCTACGGCCCTCTTCCCGGATAACCTTGAGAATAACCGGTGTGTCGTCGCTGCTTCTGGTGGCCCGGTAAATGCGCGTGCTGGTCGCATTAACCAGCATGTTCAGCCCATGGAATCCCGGAATCCGGTCGGGCACATCGTGAGTCGTATCAACGGTTGAGGCCGATTTCAGGATGGCGCCCGTTTTTTCTGATTTTTCCGTTGCAGGACCGTTCATTACTTTCGGTCTCCCTTGAATACCACGTCTTTTTTGATGTTTTTATTATGGTTCGCTGACCGAATTTAAGCTGTAATTAAAAGTAACCTAAAGGTAATCAAATGAAAAATCGACTACTGCCCACTTTGGTATTTACATGTGCATAAACGGAACTTTGACATGCATAACAACACCGCACAGACTTCGATAGTTGAAGTCATGACAATCGGTGCAATAGTTAATAGAGGTGGCTAAATCAGGTCTGTTTGCGTCACAGTGGTGACAAGCTTAGTCAGTACCCTGTCATTTTGCCGGGAAACCGGGAATTTACGCGGCAGGTCATCCGGAACAGGAGATATTCAATGTCGAACCAATCTGCCAGTCACGACAGTTATCAAAGTCTTTCCACGCTGACAGTCGACGGCAAGACTTACCATTACTACAGTCTGCCAGCGGCGGGGAAAACCCTGGGGGACCTCGACCGGATGCCGTTCTCGCTGAAGGTGCTGACCGAGAATCTGTTGCGTTTCGAAGACGGTGTCACCGTTGAGCAAAAACATCTGGAAGCCATGATGGCGTGGTTGAAAAACCGCACCTCTGACACGGAAATCCAGTTCCGACCGGCCCGGGTGCTGATGCAGGATTTTACCGGTGTGCCCGGGGTGGTAGATCTGGCCGCCATGCGCGAGGCCGTCAAGGCGGCGGGCAAGGATCCGGCGCTGATCAATCCGCTGTCACCGGTGGATCTGGTGATCGACCATTCGGTGATGGTGGACCGCTACGGCGATGCCTCCGCCTTCAAGGATAACGTAGTCATCGAGATGGAGCGCAATCAGGAGCGCTATGAGTTTCTGCGCTGGGGCCAGAAGGCGTTCAATAACTTCCGGGTGGTGCCGCCGGGCACCGGAATCTGTCATCAGGTGAATCTGGAGTATCTCGGACGCACGGTATGGACCAAAGATGATGACGGTAAAACCTTCGCTTACCCGGACACCCTGGTAGGTACCGATTCTCACACCACCATGATCAACGGTCTGGGCATTCTGGGCTGGGGTGTCGGTGGCATTGAGGCCGAGGCAGCCATGCTGGGCCAGCCGGTTTCCATGCTGATCCCGGAAGTGGTGGGCTTCAAGGTGTCCGGCAAACTGCGCGAAGGCATTACCGCCACTGATCTGGTGCTCACGGTTACCGAGATGCTGCGCAAGAAGGGCGTGGTCGGCAAATTTGTGGAGTTTTACGGCGACGGTCTGAAAGACATGCCGGTGGCAGACCGGGCCACCATTGCCAATATGGCACCGGAGTATGGTGCCACCTGCGGCTTTTTCCCGGTGGATGAGCAGACTCTGAAATACCTGCGCCTGACCGGTCGTGAGGAACACCAGATCGAATTGGTGGAAGCTTACGCCAAAGCCCAGGGCCTGTGGCGGCAGCCGGGGCATGAGCCCTTGTACACCGACACCCTGGAGCTGGATATGGGCGAAGTGGAGGCCAGTCTGGCCGGCCCCAAGCGGCCCCAGGACCGGGTTGCCCTGAAAAACATGAAGGCCTCCTTTGAATTGTTGATGGAAACCGCCGAAGGCACCGCCACGGCGCAGACAAAAACCGAGTCCAAAGCACAGAACAGCAAACTGGAATCGGAGGGCGGCCAGACCGCAGTGGCGGTCGACAACAGTTACGAACACGCGGCCAGCCAGAACTGTGAGCTGGATGGCCAGCACTTCCGGCTCGACCCCGGCGCGGTGGTGATCGCGGCTATTACTTCCTGCACCAACACCTCCAACCCCAGCGTGATGATGGCGGCGGGCCTGGTTGCCCGCAAGGCGCTGGAAAAGGGCCTGACCACCAAGCCCTGGGTGAAAACCTCACTGGCGCCGGGTTCGAAAGTGGTGACCGAATATCTCAAGGTCGGCGGCTTCGATACCGATCTTGATAAACTCGGCTTCAATCTGGTGGGTTACGGCTGTACCACCTGCATTGGTAACTCCGGCCCGTTGCCGGAGCCGGTGGAGAAGGCCATTGCAACTGGAGATCTGACGGTGGCCTCGGTGTTGTCTGGCAACCGCAACTTTGAGGGCCGGGTGCATCCGCTGGTAAGAACCAACTGGCTGGCATCGCCACCGCTGGTGGTGGCCTATGCGCTGGCAGGCAATGTCCGGCTGGATCTCACCAAAGAGCCGTTGGGCCAGGATTCCGATGGCAACCCGGTGTTCCTCAAGGATCTGTGGCCCAGCCAGCAGGAAATCGCGGAGGCCGTCGAAAAGGTCAAAACCGACATGTTCCGCACCGAATACGGGGCGGTATTTGATGGTGATGCCACCTGGCAGGCTATCAAGGTGCCAGACAGCAAGGTCTACGATTGGTCGAAGGATTCCACCTACATTCAGCACCCTCCGTTCTTCGAGGGCATGGGGCCGGAGCCGGAAGCCATCGAGGATGTCACCGATGCGCGCATACTGGCGCTGCTGGGTGATTCGGTCACCACGGATCACATTTCACCGGCGGGTTCCTTCAAGGCGGATTCCCCTGCCGGCAAGTATTTGCAGGAGCAGGGCGTCAAACCCGAAGATTTCAATTCCTACGGTTCCCGTCGTGGTAATCACCAGGTCATGATGCGGGGCACCTTTGCCAACGTCCGAATCCGCAATGAAATGCTGGACGGTGTGGAGGGCGGGTTCACCCGACATGTGCCCAGCGGCGAACAGATGTCCATTTACGACGCGGCCATGAAGTACCAGCAGGACCACACCCCGCTGGTGGTGATTGCAGGCAAGGAATACGGCACCGGCTCCAGCCGCGACTGGGCGGCCAAGGGCACCCGATTGCTGGGGGTTCGTGCGGTGGTAGCGGAAAGCTACGAGCGCATTCACCGCTCCAACCTTATCGGTATGGGGGTAATGCCCCTGCAGTTTCCTGAGGGTACAGATCGCAAAAACCTCAAGCTTACCGGTGAGGAAACCATCAGCATTCGGGGGCTGTCCGGCGATATCCAGCCAGGTCAGACCCTGGAAATGACCATAACCTATGCCGATGGCCATTCGACCACCTGCAAGCTGCTTTCCAGGATCGATACCGCCAACGAGGCAGTGTATTTCCGCCACGGCGGTATTCTGCACTACGTGGTGCGGGAGATGATCCGCACGGCCTGATGTCAGACCTGGGACCTTCAGGGAGATCGAGCAGTCGCAGTTTGCGATGTACTTGTCGCAAACTGCCTTTCATGCGACGCTCATGGCGGGCGACGGACCGGTGATGACTGACCGTTGAAAGACAGAGGGCAGACAGTATACAGAGAGGGGTGCCATGACATCGCCTGGCCAACCAGATGAAATCAAATCAAAGCTGATTACCGAAACATCCCGCATTTCCTGGCGGGAACTGCAGACTTATTACGCCCGTGGGCAAGTTGTACGTGTTTCAGGGGAGCTGGATCTGCTCGAAGTGGCTGAGCAGCTTACTGCTGACAATAAAGCCCGGTTCGAAGCCTGGATGGCCGCGGATCAGGTGGGTGATGTCAGTCCGGACCTGGCCCGTGCGTGGTACGATCGCGAAGCGGAATTGTGGGCCGTGGTGATTGCGCCCTGGGTTCTGGTGCAGGACAAACACGACCAGGTGCTGCACTGATCCTATGAAACTCCACTACTTTCATGGCCCCGGTCCGTTGCGGACACTGGTGCTCCGCAAGGAGAGCCGGCGGGTCGAGTTGCATCTGAAGAAAGTGGGGGACGATATCTGGGTGCTGGTGGCGCTCTGTGGTGGCCAGCAAGGCCAGCCTGATCGTAGTGGTTGCCGGGGCCCTTATCGCAGTGTGGCCCAGGCCGAAGCGGTGCTCAGGCATACGGCGGGCTCATTGCTGGGCAGTGGCCATCAGCCCTGTCGCGACGATCCGGCAATCTGGTCGGTTTTCGCCCAGCGCCTGGCCCGGACTATTCGCAAGGAAAACGAGACCAGTCAGGGCAACTACCAGTTTGACCCGGACCAGTTTGAGCCTGTCCTTTGATCCTTATTTTCCGTAACGGAGCGCCCGCACTATGGCGGTGAGTCATACCCTGCTTGCGGCTCAACCGATCTATAATCGCAGCAGCGAGATGGAGGCGGTGGAGCTGCTGTATCGCAATGATCTCGGTGAAAGTGCGCTGACGGTCGGTGAAAGCCGTGCCACCAGTGAGCTGTTGTTCAACTTCTGCACCGGTGTGAGCTCCCAGGCGGATTATTACGGCACCCAGGTTTTTATCAACGTCTCCTCGGATTTCCTGTTGTCTGGTGTGTTCATGCCGGTGGATCCTGACCGGGTGGTAATAGAACTGGTTGAGCGCATCGAACCGACGCGGGAACTGATTGAGGCGGTCAAGGTCTGGCACCGGCAGGGTTTCCGCTTCGCACTGGATGATTTCGATTTTTCGGACGCGTGGCGACCACTGCTAACCATGTCGTCGGTGATCAAGGTCGATATTTCGCTGATGGCCGAGGCGGAGGTTTCCCGTTACCGGGAGCAGCTGGATCACCTTCCGGTAAAATGGCTGGCAGAGAAAGTTGAAGATGAAGCTACCCGCGACCGGTTTTCGGATATGGGTTTTGATCTGTTTCAGGGCTATTTCCTGGCTCATCCCAGGCTGATTTCGGGTCGTAAACTGAGTCCCGGAGGTCTGCACCTCACCCGTCTGATTGGTGTGCTCTACCAGGAAGATCCGGATATCCGCGAGCTGACCGATATCCTTTCCGAAGACCCCAATCTTGCCCTGAACCTGATCCGCATCGTTAACAGTCCGCTCTATCGTGGCTCCGGCACCATCTCGAGCATACGGGAACTGGTGGTTCGCCTGGGGCTGAGCAACCTCCGGCGCTGGGCAGTACTGCTGAGCTCCCTGCAGGCGGTCAGTTCGGAACACGCCCGCCTGATACTGATCAGGGCTCACGTCTGTGAGGAGCTGGCGCGCCGGGTCAAGACCGGGGATATTGAACCTTCCAGCGCTTTTCTGACCGGGCTGGTGTCTGGTGCCGACGTGATGCTGGGGGTGGCGCCGGCTGAATTCGTGAGTCAGATCAGCCTGGGTTCTGCCATAACTGAGGCTGTCACCAGCCGCCGGGGGGCGCTGGGCCGTTTGCTGAATACCGCGATCGGGCTGGAGCGGGCGGTTGCCTTGCAACAGAATCTCGATACCCTCGATCCACGCCTGCTGATGTTGTATGAGCGGGCGGGTCATCAGGTTCAGGCTTTGTTCCGGCAGCTGAAAAAGCCTGACTGAGCTCCTGTGCGGGCATATTCCTGTTTCGATATTTACGCATCCTGCAATCCACTTTCTGCGCAATCTGCGTATGTAAGCTACGCTTCAAATTACATCATGATTACACCTTTACCGCTGGCGCGTTTCGATGGTCAGTGTTCCCGGTGGCCAAAGAGCAGGTACATCAACTCGTGACGCAGGAATTACAGCAGCTACCGGGCCGGCGGTGGGTTTTGCCAGCGAGTTTCGTGGGCATCATTATCCTGTTTGTCATAGCGCTGCCCTGGCTGCCGGCCTTCGCCGATCGCAGTGGCTATTACGGCGTGCGCGTGGATCTTCACGCCGAGCCACTGCCGGGAGCTTCGGGCCAACCCCTGGTGCCACCGGACGACGGTGTCGACGTGGTTTTCTTCGGTTTTCAGCAGTGCGGTACGGTTTGCCCGCTGCAGCTGGTCAACCTCATGGAGCTGCAGCGACGCCTGCAGGGTGAACCGGTCCGGTTCGTCTTTGTGACGCTGGACCCGGAGCGGGATTCGACAGCACGGTTGAATGAGGTGATGGCAGGGCTGGGGCCTCATTTCGTCGCCGTACGCCCGGAATCCGGACAGCAGGCCCGTCAGCTGGCCAGTCGCTACCACGATTACGCCGCAGTTACGGGCGTCGGTGAGGCCTACGATATTGAGCATTCCGGCCACCTGCATGTGGTGAGTCGCCGCGGCCGCAGAGAATTACTGTATACAAACCCTGAGCTTGATCTGGATCGGGTCACCGAGGATCTGGTCAGGTTACTCTCAGAGCTACAGATGTACCCGGAGTATGCCCATCTATGAACAAAAATACCGAGCACGCCAAACGCGAGTGCCTGAAAACCGATCGACAGATGTTATGGATCCTGCTGGCTCATGTTCCGGTGGTCGCCCTGCTGGTGCCAGTGGGCTATGGCACTCATACGTTTGCGATTACCGCATCGGTGATACTGGGGCTGTTGATTGCTGCCGCTTACGCTTCACTAAAAGGCACCCGGGGTTTTTCGGTGGTGGCCGGCGCCAGCCTGATGGCGTTTTCGGCCATCATGATTCAGGCCCAGATGGGTCGTATCGAGATGCACTTCCATATTTTCAGCGCCATGGCGCTATTGATCATTTACCGCGACTGGTTGCCCATTGTTGCCGGTGCAGCGGTCATCGCCATTCACCACCTGCTGCTGACGGGGTTGCAGCTGGGCGAGGCCTCGGTGGCGGGCATGCCGGTGATGATCTTCAACTACGGCTGTTCCTGGTCCATCGCCTTTCTGCACGCGGCTTTCGTGGTTTTTGAGGCCAGCATACTGGTGTTTTTTGCCATTCGGCTGAACGTTGAGCGACAGATTACCTACAGTATGGTCGGGCTGGTTGAGCAGTTTCAGGCCAGCAAGAACCTGTCCCTGCGCCTCGATTCACATCAGGATAATACTGCCGTTCGTGCCTTCAACGGCATGCTGGAACAATTCGCCGGGCTGGTGATGCAGGTTGGTGAACTGTCCTCGCGGTTGAAGCAGAACGCAGCAAACCTCAGCGAGCTGAGTGACCAGACCTCCGCTATTCTGCGGGATCAGCATGCCCAGGCGGACCAGGCGGCAGCGGCCACCACCGAAATGACGGCGACCATTCAGGACGTGGCCCGCAACGCCCAGCAGGCGTCCGAAGCCGCAAGCAAAGCCACCGAGGCCGCAGGCCATGGCCAGGGCAGGGTGGATCAGGCCATTACCCTGACCGAATCCACCAACCTGTCGCTGGAAGATTCCGCCCGGGCGGTGCAGGCAGTGGTGGATAACGTCGGTTCCATCAATGCGGTGATTACGTCGATCAATGAAATATCGGATCAGACCAACCTGCTGGCGCTGAATGCAGCTATTGAAGCTGCACGGGCCGGTGAGCACGGCCGGGGTTTTGCGGTGGTGGCAGACGAGGTTCGCAACCTGTCGCGCCGTACCCAGGAGTTTACTGATGATATCCGCAGCACCATTGCGACCCTGGCCAAAGGATCTGAAAAGGCACTGGCGGCGATAGAGATGGGTAAAACCCGGTCCACCGAAACCACCCACGCGGTGCGGGAAACCGGCGACTCCATTGCAGTCGTGCAGCAGTCCATCTCCTCGGTCAGTGATATGAACTACCAGATTGCCTCAGCGGCTGAAGAGCAGGCAACGGCTTCTGCTGATATCAATGAGAGTGTTCATCAGGTGTCCTCGCAGAATAGCCGGGTAGTGGCTGAGGCCGGCCGCGCCAGCGAGATGGCCGGACAGCTGGAGCAGCTTGTGACAGAAATGGACCGGTTGATCAGTGGCTATCGCATCTGACCAGATTCTGGTCACGTTCTGACGGTGGTCGTCTATAATGGGGCGCAACTGACCTCCTTCGCCGGCACGCCGGTTGTGGTTGCCGAGACGTTCTGGAGAATGAATGCAGCGCAGGGATATACTTCGCTACGCCGGTGCGCTCGGACTGCTTTCTGTGTCCGGGCTGCAGGGCTGTTCGTCACCAGGTACGTTGCTGTGCGGCGCACACCCCTGGATCGGTTACGAGTCGCTGTATCTTGCCGACCAGTTTGGCTGGTTTGGCTCCAACGTCCAGCTGGTCCGCGGTAACACCTCCGCCGATTCCATTTCCGGTCTGGTGAGCGGTAAGCTCTCAGCTGCTGCCCTGACCCTGGATGAGGTGCTACGGGTCAGGGCGGACGGCGTGCCGCTGACGGTTTGTGCGGTGATGGATGTTTCTGCCGGGGCGGATGCCCTGGTGGTCCGGGACGGTATAACCGCTCTTGGCCAGCTTCGCGGAAAGCGCATCGCCGTGGAGCAGTCCGCCCTTGGAGCCATGATGCTGGCCCGCATTCTTGAGGTAGCAGAGCTTTCCAGCGATGACGTTGACATCGTGGACCTGAGAATCGATCAGCAGATAGATGCCTGGCGGGAAAACCGGATTGACGGCGCGGTCAGCTACGAACCCACGGTTTCGCGCCTGCTGGCGGAAGGCGCCATTCGCCTGTTCGACAGCCGGCAGTTGCCGGATACCATCTTTGATGTACTGGCGGTAGACTCGCGGACCCGGTTCCATCAGGGTGTACGGGATCTGGTAATCGGACATTTCCGGGGGCTGCATCATTTGCTGCACAACAATCACGATGCGATCTACCGGGTCGCAACCCACCAGAACATAGAGCCGGCCCAGGTCAGATCAGCGCTGGCGGGGGTGATGTTTCCTGATGTCGCAACCAATTACCGTTACATGGCAAGCGCTTCGGTGCTGAGACAGGCAGCCGAACGCCTGAATTCAGTCATGGTCCGAGACGGGTTTCTGTCTCGTGCGGATAACCTTGACCAGCTCTTTGATGATCGCTGGCTTCCTGCGGGAGGCCGTGTGTGACTGACCGCAGCAGTTGCAGGGCGGAGCCCGCAGTGATTCTGGGGGGCTGGCTCAGGCAGATGCTTCTGGTACTGGCGCTTTTTTCGATGCCGATATCCCCGGCTGTCGCTGAGCACCATGGGCATCTTACCCTGGGGGTGTTTTCCTATCGCCCGGACTACAGCACGGAGCAGCGGTTTCAGCCTCTTGCCCGCTACCTGTCCGAGGCCACCGGGCAAAAGATCGAGTTACAGGTTCTCAACCACGAAGACATGCGTGCTGCCCTTTCCCGCAATCAGCTCGATTTCGTCTTGACCAACCCCAGCCATTTTCTGGTGCTACGGAGCGAGCGCAGCCTGACCGGCGTGCTGGCAACGCTGATCGAACGCTGGGGCAGTCACGAAACCTCCAGCATGGGTGGCGTAATTTTTACCCGATCGGACAACACCCGAATCAATGAGTTGCAGGATCTCACAGGAGCTCGGGTGGCCATCTCCGGGCCACGGTTTCTGGGGGGCTATCAGGCCCAGGCAAGAGAGTTGCAGAATGTCGGAGTGGATGCTGACCGGGATCTGGTCCTGTTGAGTGTTGGTCATCAGGATGGAGTAATAGAGGCGGTCATTTCCGGTCAGGCTGATGCCGGTTTCGTCCGGACCGGCCTGATTGAGGACCTGGCGGATGCCTCGCGGCTGCGGGTGGACAGGCTCAAGGTAATCAACTCGCAGGATCTCATGGGCTACCCATTCCGGTTATCGACCCGGCTTTATCCGGAGTGGCCCTTTGTGGCCTTGCCCCATGTGGATGGCCGGATTGTTCGCAGTGTCGCATCCGCGCTGCTGGCACTGGATGGAGAACACCCGGCCGCGAAGGCGTCTGGAATTGCCGGTTTCAGTCCGCCGGCGGACTATCAGTCCGTTGAGCTGATGGCGAGAAACCTGAGGGCATCGCCCTACGACCAGATACCGACGCTGTCCTGGGCCGAGTTCTGGGAGCAGTATCGGTATTGGGTCAGCACCACCGCATTGCTTATCCTGTTGCTGTCGCTGGCCGCCTGCTGGCTGTGGTACCAGCGTTACACCATGGCCCGACAACAACGGCTGGCGGCTACGGTATTTGCCCATTCACGGGAAGGGGTTTTCATCACCGGACCAGATCGCCGGGTCATTGATGTGAACGAAGCCTATACCGAGATCACCGGTAACCCGAGAGATTCGATGATTCGCCATATCATCCGTTTCAGTGAAGCGGGTGATGAAGAAGCCATTCTGCGTGTCGCCCGGGAGCAGGGCTTCTGGACCGGTGAGTTCTGGAGCCGCCGCGCCAATGGCGAAAGTTTTGCCTGTGTGCTGACCATCAGTTCGGTGTTCAGCGAGCGCAGACAGCTGACCCATTATGTGGGCGTGTTCAGCGATATTACGGCCCTCAAGGAACAGGAGCAGCGGCTACGGCGACTGGCGCATTTTGATCCGCTGACGGGGCTGCCAAACCGGGTGCTGCTGGCGGACCGGCTGCACCAGTCCATGGCCCTGGCCCTGCGCCAGCGAAGCCGCCTGGCCCTGGCTTACATCGACCTTGACGGGTTCAAGGCGATCAACGATGCCCATGGTCACAAGGCTGGTGACGACCTGCTGGTGGACGTGGCCCGCCGTATGCGCGATGTATTGCGGGATCAGGATACCCTGGCGCGGCTGGGGGGCGATGAGTTTGTGGCGCTGATCGTGGATTCGCCGGGTCGGGACCTGGTGGACGGGTTGCTGCGGCGCCTGCTGGCTGCGGCGGCAGAGGTGATACTGGTAGGCGGTACCCGGCTGCAGGTATCGGCCTCAATCGGCGTGGCGTTCTTTCCTCAGCAGGAAGACCTTGATGCGGATCAGCTGTTGCGCCAGGCAGATCAGGCCATGTATCTGGCGAAACAGACCGGTCGCAACCGCTATTTCGTATTTGATCATGAGCAGGAGCGCAGTATCCGTTCCCTGCATGCGCAGCTGGAACACCTGAAGGAAGCGCTGGAGCACCGTGAATTCGTGTTGTATTACCAGCCCAAGGTCAATATGACTACCGGGGCCATTATTGGTGCCGAGGCGCTTATTCGCTGGCAGCACCCGGAACATGGGCTGCTGCCGCCCTCGTCCTTTCTGCCATTGATGGCTGGTCACCCGCTGTTGCTGCAGTTGGGCGAATGGGTTCTGGAGGAAGCGTTACGGCAGCACCAGGTCTGGCGCGAGCTGGGCTATCACGTGCCGGTTGCGGTCAATGTGGATTCAGAGCAGCTGGCCAGTGATCATTTCATGGCGCATATACGGCATCTTCTGGAGCGGTATCCGACCCTGCAGCCCGGTGCGCTGACGCTGGAAATTCTGGAAACCAGCGCCCTTGAGAATCTTGGCAAAACTGCAGACATTATCCGCCAGTGCAAGGCGCTGGGTATTGTTTTTGCCGTCGATGACTTCGGCACCGGCTATTCCTCACTGAACTATCTCAAGCAGTTACCGGCGGCCGAACTGAAAATCGATCAGAGCTTTGTTCGCGGCATGCGGGATGATCCGGATAATCTGGCGATCCTGGATGGTGTCATCGCCCTGTCCCGTGCGTTCCGGAGGTCCGTTATTGCAGAGGGCGTGGAAACAGAAGAACATGGTACCATGCTAATCAAATTGGGTTGCCTGCTGGGTCAGGGTTACTTTATTGCTCGCCCCATGCCGGCAGCGGACTTTCCGGACTGGCTGGCAAGCTGGCGGGTGCCGGATGCCTGGCGGCTGGCCGCAGAAAGGGTATCGTTACCGTAATAACGTTGCGTATAAGCCCTGCCGGCTTGCTTGCAAAGGGGCGACGGATGTCATCAGAACTCATAATCTGAACCTGTGGATTAAACAATGGACGTGCTGATACTGGACGATGATGTACCGGTTTCCGAGCTGATGGAAACCCTGATTTCCGGGCTCTATTCCCGTGCCGTTATCCGGAGTTTCCGCAGTGTTGCGGAGGCCCGTGCCAGTATGGAGGAGCATCAGCCCGACCTGATGGTTTGTGACTGGGAATTGCCCGACGGTCGTGGTCTGGAGGCAGTGCGGTATCTGCGGACCTTTAACAGCAAAACGCCGGTGCTGATGTTGTCGACCAGTGTCGACAGGGACAAGGTGCTGGCAGCAGCCCGTTATCATGTTCAGGGATTCGTCGCCAAACCGTTCAGTGCCAATGTGATGCAGCAGCGGCTGCAGGCGTTGTTGCCACCACCGGCGAAAAGCGGCCCGGATGTCAGCTTCGAGAAGATGCTGCGGCAGGCCAGCGAAACTCAGGTCTACCTGCCCGTCGATATGGATCCCGCCAGCGTTATGGCGCTGATCGAACAATCCGAAACCCTGTCTGTGGCGGAGCTGGTGGGCGAGTGGCAATCCCGGGCTGCGCTTACCGCCCGTTTGCTGGACGTGGCCAACAGCAGCGCTTTCCGGCGTTCCGGGGAGCCCTGTAATTCCCTGCGCGAGGCGATTGGTCTGCTGGGGTTACGGATGAGCCTGAATCATGCTCTGGCGCTGTCGGTGGATATTGCCCACCGACTGTCTGACGGGCGTCTGCGGGAGCTGGCCACGGAGCACAACCGCTTGTCAGGCCAGTTGGCAGACGTGGCGAGAAACCTGGCGTTAAAGGTGGGCGGTGATGCGATCCAGTGTTACACCGCTGGTTTGCTGCATCGGGTCGGTGAGCTTGCGGTTATCAGTACCGCCCAGCAGTTCATCAACAATGACGGAGCGCTGGACGCTGACGAAATTG
>NZ_CAXBDN010000001.1:0-46501 GCF_963974375.1 uncultured Marinobacter sp. | reverse complement strand
CGGTAAAGGACAGTTCCTTGGCCCGGGATAGCCCGATGATGCGTGACAGCTTCTGACTGAGGCCCCAGCCCGGCATGATACCGACCAGCGCGTGAGTGTCGGCGAAGCGTGCGTTCTCGGATGCAATCAGCACATCACAGGCCAGCGCCACCTCAAAACCTCCGGTAATGGCCACGCCATTGATGGCACCAATGACCGGCTTGCCACAACTGCGAATGGCGTTAACCGGATTGGAGCGCGGATCCGGATCGGTGGCGTCCCTCATCATGTCGGTGTTGGTGCCCAGTTCTTTCAGATCCAGGCCGGCGGTAAAGGCCCGCTCACCGGCGCCGGTCAGCACCACCACCCGAATGCTGTCATCCCCTTTGATGCCCTGCATGGTGTCGTACAAGGCCTCGCGGAGGCTCTTGGACAGGGCGTTCATGGCCTCCGGCCGGTTCATGGTAACCAGGGCTACGCCGTTGGCGTGGCGTTCGAGAAGAACGGTATCACTCATGCAGAATTCCTTCTTGTTCTGGGTTGGTTGGTGTCTGAGGTTTCTGAAACCTGAGGCATCAGTTTGCCACTTGTGACGCCGTTCTCAAAGGTTCGTCCGGAGTCTCGCTGTTGTCGGTGAAGTTGTGGGTGAGATCTTTGTCGGGGGCCAAGGTTACTTATTCGTCACATTTCACGATACGGGTCCGTCTTTAGGGCTTTGCGTTTCCTGCATCTCTGCTAAATTGAGACCAATTATAAAAATGCCTCTTTTGTGTCGGGTTTGGCTCTGAACAGAGATGGCCAGCATCGAAATACCAGCCGGGGGAAGTTGCATGCAGCAGGAACGTCGTCGTCAGAAGAGATTGCCTTTTGTGCAGGTCAACGCTCGCGTGCGGGTGCGCCGTAGCCTGTTCAGCCGGGAGTGGGTTGACGTGCTGGTGCAGGATTTCAACGCCAGGGGTATTGCCTTTGGCGGGGATCTCCCGCTGCAGCAAGGCGAAAAGGTACACCTGAGTCTGCAGTTGCAGACTGAAACCGGTGATTTTGCCGTGGAGAAGGCGGTGGCGATATTGCGCAATTCCCGTCTGGTGCAGGGTAAACCAGTGTTCGGGGCGGAATTTACCCGGGACAATTCAGCCCAGGTACAGCAAAGTCTCGGACAGATCGAAGGAATCCTCAACCGCTATATGGAACTGAGCTCCAGGATAAGCCAGGGCCGCTGAGATGATCCGCAATCAGGCCAGCTTGCCGCTCTCACTGGCAAGTTGGCCTGATTGCGGACCAGCAGCGGGTTAGCGCCAGATGGAGCTGTCGATTTTCCTGTCCAGCTCCGGATAGTCCTTCGACTTGAAATGGGGCACTTCGCCGGCCTTGCGCTGGCCCATGTAATCTTTGGTGAGTTTCACCACGGTGCCGGAAAGCAGCACGATGGCAATCAGATTGATAGTGGCCATCAGCCCCATGGAAGCATCGGCCGCGTTAAACACAGTGGTTACTGCTTCGTATCCACCCCACACCACCATGCCCAGCACGGCGACCCGGAGCAGGGAGATGCCAAGGGTATTGCCGGCGCCCAGATAGATAATGGCGTTTTCGGCGTAGGTGTAGTTGGCCACAATCGAGGTGAATGCAAAGAACAGGATGGCAATGGCAACAAAGTAGCCGCCTGCGCTGCCAATGTGAGTCTCCATGGCGAGCTGGGTCAGTTGAGTGCCGGTGACACCCGAGCCGGGCTCTACAACGCCCGCCAGCAGAATCATCACTGCAGTGGCGGTACAGATGACGATGGTATCGATAAACACGCCGAAAGCCTGAACCAGGCCCTGGGATGAAGGGTGATGGGGGGCGGGAGTGGCGGTGGCGGCAATATTGGGAGCTGAACCCATGCCGGCCTCATTGGAGAACAGGCCCCGCTTGATGCCGTTGAGCATGGCCGCGGTAACCGAGCCGGCGGCACCGCCGGCGGCTTCTTCAAGACCAAAGGCGCTTTTCACGATCATCAGCAGCACTCCCGGTACCTCGGTAATGTTGAACAACATGATACCGAGAGCCAGCAGCACGTAAGCACCGGCCATGAACGGCACCACAAACTCGGCAAAGCGCACGATGGCCCTCAGGCCACCAAAAATCACAATCCCGGCACACACGGCAATGGCGATGCCAACACCCAGTTTGGGCACGCCGAAGGCCCCTTCCATGGCATCGGCAATGGAGTTGGCCTGGACGGCATTGAACACCAGGCCGAAGGAAATAATCAGGCAAACCGCAAAAATGACGGCGGCCCAGGGCGCATTGAGCCCCTTGGCAATATAGACCGCGGGCCCGCCCCGGTACTGACCCTTGACGTCCCGCACCTTGTAGAGCTGTGCCAGCGTGCTTTCGGCGTAGCCGGTGGCCATACCGACCAGCGCGACCATCCACATCCAGAAAATGGCACCGGCACCACCCAGATAAAGCGCCACCGCCACACCGGCCAGATTGCCGGTACCGACCCGGGACGCCAGGCTGGTACACAGGGCCTGAAACGGAGAAATACCGTTGGCGTCGCTCTCGCGGGAGCCACGAATTGCCCGGATCATTTCATTGAAATTGACGAACTGCAGGAAACCCAGACGAAAGGTGAAAAACACACCCACGGCCAGCAGTCCCCACACCAGCACGTATCCCCAGAGGATCGAATTCACGAAATCAACAATGGCAGTCATCGGTGCGTTTTCTCCGTGTCAGTTGAGTCTGAACCGCTCGTACTGAACGAAGTCTAGCAGTTGATGTAATAGTGGTTGGTCAATACGGCTCGGCGATGACGGTCGAAGAAAATGTCCGCTATTGTATGATCGACAACAGGCTGTCTTTCCGGGCATGCCGTATAAAGATCAGCAGGCCTTTAAAGACTTATTTCCAAAGGGAGGATAGGCAATGATCAGTCCACGTCGGATGGTCGCACTGGGGATGGGGTTGTTGGTGTCCGCTTCAGCGTTTGCTGCGGAGTGCCCATCGTTTCTGGATCAGGAGTTCCGCAAGCTGCATTCAAGCGAATCCATCAATCTCTGTGAACAGGCTGCAGGCAAGCCATTGCTGGTGGTCAATACGGCCAGTCACTGTGGCTATACCGGGCAATTCGAAGGGCTGGAAGCGTTGCATCAGACCTACCGTGACCAGGGGCTGGTGGTGGTCGGCTTCGCCAGCAACGATTTCCGTCAGGAGGCGGCGTCGGAAGAAAAGGCGGCCGAAGTCTGTTTTGTTAACTTCGGGGTCACCTTTACGATGATTGCGCCAGGACCGGTCACCGGGGAAAACGCCAATCCGGTTTTCCGGGCTATCAGTCAGCAAAGCCAGCCGCCGCAGTGGAATTTCAACAAATACCTGTTGAATGCAGAAGGACGGGTGGTTAACCACTTTGGCAGTCGGGTGACGCCGGAGGACCCCGCGTTGCAGGAGGCCATAGAGTCATTGCTGTGATCTGGCGCCCGCTATTGTTATTGGTCGGGCGCCGACGGTCAGATATTCAGGACAGCAGAATCAGGATGGTTTTGGCACGTAGGTATTGCACCAGCCTTCTGCATTCACCAACACGTTGGCAAACTGAGGATGCTGACAGTTACCCCAGCCATCTTCTACTTCACCGGTCCAGAACACGCAGTTCTGGCACATCTGCCCATCCTTATGTTTTTCATGGTTCGAATCGGCGCCGTTGTTGAGGTAGTCAAGTGCATGACCATCTTCGGCTTTTGGTTTGCTGGCATGGGCTGTCGGCGAATGGGTTGCGAAGCGGGCCAGCGGCAGGGCAGCTACCCCCAGCGCGGCGGTTCTCAGAAATACCCGGCGGCTCTGTTTGGTGTCGCTCATTGGTGTTACCTCTCATCATCTCGTTGTTGGCTGCCATTGCACGACTGATACACGCAGGCCGGAATAATGGCAGTGAGTCCAGCCTATCAAAGCTATTCGGTGGAACGGCATTACCGGATGACAACACGGGTGCGGCAGATCAGCGCAGGGCAGGCCTGACCTCACGTGGAGGTAGCCGGCGTCCCTGCCGGCTGGGTGTGCACAAGTCTATGATCCATCAGGCAGAACGACGGCGCCTTGCGGCCATCAGGCCTGTCATGCCCAATGCCAGAAGGGCCATGCTGCCGGGTTCAGAAACCGGCAGCCCGGATACCTGCATTACGTAATCGTAACGGTCAGCGAAGCCAAAGCCATTCTTGCCACCGACAATGACTGTATAGAAACCGTCCAGTTCCAGTAGCAGGTCGTTAAGCCAGGAATCCGCCATGAAGGTACTGGTGCCGGCAATAAACTCAGCACTGCCGATGTCAGCGCTGTTGTTGAAGTTACCGAACCGCAGGTCGTTGCTGCTGACTTCACCCCGGTACAGGCTGATACCGCCGATAAAATCGCCGCTGCTGGTGACGTCCAGTGACAGGGCCTGACCGGCGCTGGCGTTGAGCCCCCACAGGTTCACCTGCTGCTCGCCGGCGCTGTTCAGGCCGAACACCGGGGGGTTAACCCAGGCACTGTTACTGGTGACGGTGCCATCGTAATTGCCGGCGTAGTTGATTTCGCCAAAGTAGTGAGTGGGCAGGGCCTGTGCCGTGATGCTCAGCATCATCAGGGCCAATGCTGTAATTAATGTTTTCATGATAATCCTTTTTTGATTCCGGGCCGGTATCCCCCATGGATACCGGCATGATGTTGAAGCCCTGTCAGAGATTGCCTTCGTTCCAGGGGCCGGTAATGGCGACGGTAATGCCGGGGTTCTGGATGTTCAGGAACAACCAGCGATCGTAGAAGGTCGCGCCTGCGGTTTCGGAGTTGGTGTAGCTGCCGGCTCTGACCGAGCTGGCAACGCCCGGGTAGATGGCATCCACAGTGGCGATGTCGTTTTCGGTCAGTACCACATTGTTGTGGGCAAACTCGAAAACCTCACCGTTCTGGCTCAATCCGAGTATGCGCTGCAGGGAACCGCTACGGTCTTCGCAGATCAGCACGCCGCCACGGGGGCTGACTGCCAGGTTGTCCGGGGAGACCGGGTGAGTCAGCTCATTGGTGCTCTGGAAAACCATGGTCAGGCGATTTCGACGTGGCTCGTAGTGGAAGATCTGGCCACGATTGATGGCTCCACCGTTGGTGGAATCAAAGTAGATCAGGCCGGTGTCGTACCAGGCCCCTTCCAGACGGCTGAAACGAGCCGCACCCTTGTTATAGCCCTGGGTGTAGTTGCGGGGATTGATGCTTTCCGGCTGGTCAATGGTGACCCACTCGACTTCCCAGCTGGTGCCATTCGGATAATCCAGGCGCAGGTCTGCCTGAGGCATATCCTTGACCTTCAGCATTTCCAGTACACCGCCGGCAGCCAGGTTGCCGTACTGGTTCGGGCGGAAGCGGTAGAAACCGGACGAGGAGCCGGCGTCTTCGGTCATGTAGACGTAGCCGGTGACCGGGTCGGTGGCTGTGGCCTCATGGGCGCGACGACCCATGGCCTTGAGGGGGACTGGCTTGGCAATGCCGAATCCCGGAACCTCAAAAACCCAGCCGTGAGCCACGCCACCGAGGGTGGTGGTGGTTTCTTCACAGGTCAGCCAGGTGCCCCAGGGGGTCAGGCCGCCGGCGCAGTTGGTGGAAGTGCCGCTGATGCTCATATAAGAGGCCTGCCAGCGGCTGCGTACCGGGTCAAACAGCAGGTTGCTGCAACCACCTGGCGCTGCCTGGTTGTAGATGGCTGGTGAAGGCACGGCGTTACCACCGCCACGAATTTCATGGTTACGAACGAGGGCAATGGTGCCGCCCTGAGACGCCACAACCGCCATGCCATCGTGCACGCCAGGCGTCGGAGTGCCATCATTCATGATCTGGCCGCGCCAGCCGAAGGACCAGTATTTGAAGCCCTGGGGCAGCTTCAGCAACTCCAGGCCGGTTACCTCATCGGCAACGGGCGCCAGCGGGCCGTAGTCGTTGGTAAAGTCGCTGGCGGAGACCTTGCCGCTGGCCAGGGCGCCGAAGGAAATAGCGGCGGCGCCGGCAGCGCTGCCCTTCATGAAGTCACGACGGTTCACGATGGGTTGTATGGGTTCATTACTGACCGGCAGGCCGTTTGACAGATCGTTCATTGCTCCACTCTCCATGATTCCATGTGTGTCTGGTTTTATTCAGGTTGCGCACAAAGGCACGCCATGCAGGTCTGACCAAGCGATATGGCGT
The DNA here is from genome assembly GCF_963974375.1 of uncultured Marinobacter sp. Taxonomy (GTDB): domain Bacteria; phylum Pseudomonadota; class Gammaproteobacteria; order Pseudomonadales; family Oleiphilaceae; genus Marinobacter. The sequence continues at coordinate 40,327 of NZ_CAXBDN010000001.1, read as the reverse complement.
CAGACCTGACAAGAAGGTTAGGGAAGGAATATGACCGGGGAGCGGCAGAAAAATGACACAGACGGCAACTGGCAATAAATTTTTATGACAGACGTCAGTTTGTCGTCGGCTTGTCCGCGAGGGCGGCACGGCGATCAAGCAGCCGGATGAGCCAGATGGACGCTTCATAGAGCAAAAGGATCGGGGAGCCCAGGGCGATCTGGGAAATCAGATCCGGGGGCGTTACCAGGGCCGCCACCGCGAAGATGGCGACTATGGCATAGCGCCGGTTGTGGGCAAGGCTGTCGGCGGTAATGGCGCCGGTACGGGCCAGTAACAGCAATACCACGGGTAACTCGAAACTGAGGCCAAAGGCGAGAATCAGGCGAATCACCAGGCCCAGATATTCACTGACCCGCGCTTCCAGTTCCACCGGCAGGGAGCCGGCCACAGCCGGCGCCTCAAAGCTCAGGAAAAATTGCCAGGCCAGAGGGAATACCACGTAGTAGGCGAGGGCGGCACCGACCACAAACAGGATTGGTGTTAACGCAAACAGCAATCTCAGGTAGCCCTGCTCATGCTGGTAAAGCCCCGGTGCCATGAACTTCCAGACCTGAATCAGGGCTAGTGGCAGGGTGAAGAACAGGGCGCTGACAAAGGCCAGCTTGAGCTGGGTAAGAAACGCCTCGTGCAACCCCGTAAAGATCATCCGCCGGCCCGAGTCCGGGCCAAAAATGTCCACCAGAGGCTCCATCAGAAAGCGGTACAGGGGCTCTGCAAACAGGTAGGACACACCAAAGGCAACGGCAAACAGACCAAGGCAGATCAGCAGGCGTTTCCGCAATTCCAGCAGGTGGGCCAGCAGCGGAGCACGGCTGAGATCAAGATCATCGTGGCTGGTCATGACGCTGTGCTCCTGTTTCCGGTTGCTCAGGCTCGCTGTGTTTTGTCCCGGTGTCCGGCGCCGGCTGGTGCAGCTCAGCGAGTGCTTCCCTGAACATGGCGTCCACTTTGCGATTGTGCTCTGCATCGCGGCTGGGCTCGGCCATTTCCATGGCCTGACGAACATGCTCCGGCAGCAGATCGTAGTAGGAGGGCTTGAGGCGCTCGTCGGGGCGGCTGGCAAGATCCATTTCGTTCTCCAGCTTCTGGAGCTGACCGAGCGCATCCCGGTAGAGCCGGCGGGCACGTCCCCAGAGTTTGCCCACCGCATTGGCGAGCCTGGGCAGGTCTTTCGGGCCGACGATAATCAACGCCAGCATGGCGAGAAAGGCCAATTCCATCCAGCCGAAGTCGAACATGATCCTTGTGTCTCCCTGTTGCCGGTTACCGGGATTCCGAGCATGTCAGCTGACTGTGACCGGGCTGTGACAACAGACATTGAGTATTTATTGTCCGGCCTGAATGGTTACAATGCGCTCCAACACTCTGAGCAATGGACCGGCCATGACCCCTGACGAACACGACCTGTGGTTTCTGCCTCTGGGCGGAACCGGCGAAATCGGGATGAACCTGAACCTTTATGGTCATGACGGCCAGTGGCTGATGGTTGATTGTGGCGTGACTTTCCCGAAGCCGGGGCGGGTGTCGGCGGATGGCACGGTTCATCACCGGGGCGAGCCACCGGTGCAGATGGCGGATCCGGCCTTTATTGCGGATCGTCGTGAGCAGCTGGCCGGCCTGGTGATCACCCACGCCCACGAGGACCATATCGGTGCCGTGCCTTACCTGTGGCCACTGCTGAAGTGCCCGATTTACACCAGTCGTTTTACTGCCGAGATCCTGCGTCGCAAGCTGGCGGAGTTCGAACTGCTGGATCAGGTGCCCATCCATGTAGTGGATACCGGCGATCGTCGTCAGATCGGCCCGTTCGAGGTGCAGTGGTTGGCGCTGACCCACTCCATTCCGGATCCCAATGCGCTGGTTATCCGCACGCCCATAGGCCGGATATTCCACAGCGGTGACTGGAAGCTGGATGATGATCCGCTGGTGGGTCACGGCTATTCACCCGCTACCTTCAAGGCCCTGGCGGAGGAAGGCATGAATGCCATGGTGTGTGATTCCACCAACGCCACCGTCAATGGGCACTCAGTCTCTGAGGCCGCGCTGCACAAAGGCTTACTGAAGGTTGTCCGGGGTGCCGAGGGCCGCGTGGTGGTGACCTGTTTCGGCAGCAATATCGCCCGGTTACACAGCCTTGCCAGGGTCGCCCGCGAAACCGGCCGCTATATGGGCTTGCTGGGGCGATCGCTGATCAACATGAATCAGGCGGCTCGCGCCGTTGGTCTGTGGAATGCAGAAGATCAGATCATTACGCCATCGCACCTCGGGTATCTGCCTCCACGGGAAGTGCTGGCGGTGGCCACCGGCAGTCAGGGCGAGCCGCGCACCGCCCTGCGCCGGCTGGCGGCCGGCAATCATCCGGATTTTGAACTGGAAGCCGGCGACCGGGTGATTTTCAGTGCCCGGGCCATTCCCGGAAATGAAGAGGCCATCGAGGGGCTGATTGCACGCATGAAAACCATGGGGGTCGAGGTGATCACCGCAGAGGATGCCGAGCTGCCTATTCACGCCTCCGGTCATCCCGCGTCCGAAGAGTTGCGGGCCATGTACGACTGGGTGCGCCCGGATCTGGCGATTCCGGTGCACGGTGAAGACGAGCACATGCGGGTCCATGCAGAACTGGCCCGTAACTCCGGTGCCAGAAAGTCCATGCTGGGTCGCAACGGCGATCTGTTCATGATTCGCCCGGTACCGGGTATTCGCCGGCAGGTGGTGGAAACCGGTCGTCTGGGTTGGGAACGGGGTGAGCTGGTGCGGGTGGTCTGACGCCCGGGTATAGCCCGGGCGCCCTGATCGGTTTGCAGCAAGCGTTTTGCGGTCGGTTCTCAGACCTTGAAACGGCCCGCCTGATCGCTCAGCTGGCGGGCATAATCCGCCAGGGATTTACTGATACCGTCGATTCCGGAAGAACGTTCCGCGCTCTCATTGGCCAGATCATTGATCTGGGTGATGCTGCGGTTGATCTCATCAATCACCTGGGTCTGCTCCTCGGTTGCCGAAGCGACGCTGGTGTTCAGGTCGTTGATGTTGGTCATGGCATCCAGGATGGAGGTCAGTTCGCCCTCGGCTTCGGCGGCGGTCTTCTCGGTGGCGCTGGCTTCGAGGGTGCTGGACTCCATCACCGAGACCACGTCGGATACGCCGTTCTGCAGGGCGGTAATCATTTCCTGAATGTTCTCGGTGGACTGCTGGGTACGTTTCGCCAGGGTCCGCACCTCGTCGGCCACTACCGCAAAGCCGCGGCCCTGCTCACCGGCACGGGCTGCCTCGATGGCGGCGTTCAGGGCCAGCAGGTTGGTCTGCTCGGCAATGCCCCGAATAACGTCAAGAACTGACGTGATGTTGCTGGAATCATCCGCCAGTTTGCGAATCACCTCGACACCCTGGTTGATCTGGCCCGCCAGGCGGCGAACCTGACCGCCGGACTGACGAACGATGTCCGCACCCTTGGCGGCATTGCCCTCTGCATTACGGGAGACCTCAGAGGCCTGGGAGGCGTTGCCGGCCACTTCTTCAATGGCACTCTGCATCTCGTTGATGGCGGTCGCCACCATGGTGATGGAGTCGGTCTGACGGGACACGCCATCCCGGTTCTCACCCGCCGCCTGTTCCAGATCCTTCGCACCGCCGGCCAATTGGGACGACAGTTCCTGGATAGTGCGGATCATCGTCTGCAGATTGGCCAGGACCTGGTTGAAGGATCCGGCCAGTTGCCCCAGATCGTCGTTGCTGGTAACCGGAATTCGCTGGGTCAGGTCTCCCTCACCCTGGGCAATGTTATCGAGCTGGTCTCGCAGGGTGCGGATGGAGGCAACCACTACGCGCATGGAGGCCAGGAAAATCAGTGCAGTGACGATCAGTACCAGCACCGTGATGATCAGAATCATGAAGGCGCTTTGCTGACCTTCCGCGGAGGCTTCAGCGGCGCGATCCGCGGCCTGGCCTTCGGCAAACAGGCCGGCCCGGGCATAATAATCCCGCAGTGCGTCAAACAGGTCATTGGTGTCGGCCAGCATGATTTCCCGGGCACCATAGGTATCGCCGATTTCAGCCTGATAAAGCACACTGGTGGCAGAAGTTTCCCAGGCATCAAAGGCTTCACTGAAGCCTTCCAGTTCCTGATCCATCTGCGGGTTGCTGATCCGGCTCTGGGCAGAATCCATGCGCCGGCGGGCCTGCTCAACGTTCTCCCTGAATTCTTCCCGGAGTTCTTCGGGACGCAGGTTACGCTCTCTGGCCTGGACATAGGCCATCTGGGCGATCAGAGCCTGGTAAAGATCGCGGTCACCATTCAGTATTTCAGTGGCTGCGGGCAGCAGATTTTCCGCCAGAAAGTCGGTGTCGCTGACAAGGTTGCGGGAGGTGTTCACGCTAAGAGCACCAAGAACCACAATGGCCAGCGCCGTCAGTATGTATGGAAGGGCGATTTTTGTTCGAAAGCCGACGCTTTTGCCAACCGGCATAGCTGTACTCCTGTTGTCGTTTTGCAGCCAAGTATAATCAAAGGCCAGCGCAGTGATGTTGGTTTATGGTAGGGCTTTGTAACAGGTGGTTTCCTGATCCGGATCATGTACCTGGCATCTCTTGCGAGCACCCTTCCACTCTTGTCTGTAGTCTTTATCGGCCGCTGATCGCCTAAATTTAGGAAGCATGCTAAATTCGTCCAAAGAGACGACGAGGGGGCCTGCGGCATTGATTAGCCTCAGACACTCTAGCCGAACAAATCTTTTTCTACCTCCAGCGGGCACTGACCGGGAGTTCCATGTCTCCATTGGACATGATGTTCCAGCGTTACGGTCCCAACTATAAGTGGCTGGTCACCGTCACGGTATTGTTGGGACTGGTGGCGCTCGGGATGTCCATCACCATCGTCAATGTGGCAACCCCTCACATCAAGGGCTCGCTTGGCATCAGCGACGCCGAGGTGCAGTGGATTTCCACCGGATTCCTGGCGGCAACGACGGTTGCATTGCTGGTCGCACCCTGGCTGTCCCAGGCATTTGGCCAGCGGGCGACCTATCTGGGTTTGCTGGCGGTGTTCATCGGGGCTTCGTTGCTGGGCGGCTTTGCTACCAGTCTCGGCGCAATTGTGACCGCCCGGGTGGTGCAGGGGGCCATGACCGGGTTGCTGCGGCCGCTGGCGATGGAGGCGCTGTATTCGGTGTTTCCGATACAGCAGCGGGGTCTGGCCACGGCCATATACGGAATGAGCCTGGGTTTGCCGCTGACCCTGGCTACGGTGGTGGGTGGCTGGCTGGTGGAGACTCTGTCCTGGCACTATGTGTTTTTTGTGGTATTGCCGGTTTGCCTGGTTGCCATGGTGATGGGGTATTTTTTCCTGCCGGGTCGTATGACCGATGGCCCGCGGCCACCCTTTGACTGGCTTGGCGCGGTTACGTTGTTTGCGGCGATTTTTTCCCTGCTGGCGGCAATTTCCAATACCCCGCGCTGGGGCTGGCAAAGTGAAGGCGTGCAGGGCCTGTTGCTGCTGACCCTGGTGTTATCGGTGATTTTTATCAGCTGGGAGCAACGGGTCGACAAGCCCTTGTTGGATCTGTCGATCTTCCGGTACAAGGGTTTCATGGCGGGTTGCTCGTCGATCTTCCTGTTTGGCGGCGCCTTTTACGCCATCATGTATCTGCTGCCGTTGTTCGTGCAGACCATTCTGAGCTACGACCCGATCACCGCCGGTATGATGTTCCTGCCGTCTACCATTGTGCTGGCACTGCTGGTGCCGGTGGTGGGAAAGCTGAGCGACCGCTGGCCGCCCCATTACCTGACCATACCGGGTCTGGGCTTTGCGATTTACGCCGTTTACCGGTTTGCCCATATTGATGATGGCACATCGTTCGCTTCCCTGGCCTGGTCGCTGACGCTGATGTCCGCGGGTATGGCTACCTTCCCGCCGCCTACCTTCGCCCGGGCCATAGGTTCATTGCCGATAGCGCTGATCGGTTATGGCTCGGGGGTGATCAATTTTGTTTTGCAGCTGGGTGGCGCCCTGGGTACCGCCGCCCTGGTGCTGCTGATGGAGCGTCGTACGGCGTTTCACAGTGATCATCTGGCTGATGGCCTGACGCCGGGTAACAGCGTAGCGATGTCAACGCTATCGCAGCTGCAGGGAGTGGCCGGACGACTGGGTACCAGTGAAAGCCAGCAGGCATTTGCAGCCTCGGAACTGGTGGGGCGGATGGAGGTTTTCTGGGCGTCCATCTACGCCTATCAGGATGGTTTCTGGGTAGTGGTGGCGGCCTTGACCATCATTCTGGTGCCGTCCTGGCTGCTGACCCGATGGAGTATGAATGTACAACAAAAACAGTGAAAACCGGGGATATCGACAATGAGCAGTGAACAAACCAAAGTCAGTTCCGCTAAACCGACCGGGTCTACACCCCGGCGCCTGGCGCGCCTGCTGCTGGTGGCGGTTCTTCTGCTGGGCTGCGTCTGGTGGTTTGCCAGCTGGTTCTACTACCGGCAGATCCACGTTATCGAGGATAACGCCAGTATCACCACCAATCTGGTCACCGTCAGCAGTCGGCTGCCGGGGCTGATCCAGGAATTTGTCGTCACCGAAGGTGATCAGCTGGATGAGGGCAGCCTGATTGCCCGGCTTTACAGTGCACCCGACGAACTGGAGCTCGACAAACGTCAGTCAAGGGTCGCCAGAATGCAGGCTCAGGTGGCTTTTGAGGAGCAGCAGATTGCTCTGTCCGTGAGTCAGCTTGAGGGTGGAGTTCAGGTCTCCGAGGGCGAACTGGCAACGGATCTGGCAGCGCTGCGGGTAGCGGAAACCGATCTGGAGGATGCTGAGCGTACCTGGAAGCGCTCCCAGCGGCTGTTTGAAAGCGGAACATTGCCTGGCCAGGAGCGGGATCGCGATTACTTTGCCTATCAGTCTGCTCTGGCCAGAGTCGAGCAGGCCCGGCAGCAGGTGCTGGTACGCCGCACGGCACTGGCCAATGCCCGCCTGGGTGTGGCGACATCACAGATGACGCTGCCCAATCCGGAAATGCTGAGGGCTCGGCTGGATGTCACCCTGCAGGATCTGGAGGAGGCCCGTGCTGATCTGAAGCAGCAGCGCCAGTACCTGGACGATATGATCATTCGCAGTCCCCGCAACGGGGTTGTGAACCGGATATTCGTAGAGGCCGGGGAATATCTGTCGGCGGGCCAGCCTATTCTGATGATGCATACGGCGGATGACCTGTGGGTTGAGGCCAAAATCAAGGAGACCCGTATCGGGGAGCTGCGCGCCGGCCAACCGGTTCGGGTCAGGGTTGACGCCTATCCTGAAGAGGAGTTCACGGGAACGGTTCAGGTTATCGGCCGTGCCGCCACCAGTCAGTTTGCCTTGCTGCCAAACCCGAATCCGTCCGGCAATTTCACCAAGATTACCCAGCGACTGCCGGTACGAATCTCGCTGGATGACGGCCCCACCGAATTACTGGGGCCAGGAATGATGGTGACGGTGGTGATTGATATCCGGGAGTCTGCGGAGCGGGACTAACCCCGATGATCTGATACGAAAGGATTGGTGGCCCGCTCCTGGCCGAAGGTGGACATGGGGCCATGGCCCGGTATGAAGCGGACATCGTCGCCCAACGGGAACAGCTTGTCCCGGATCGAGTGGATCAGGGTGTTGTAATCGCCCCTGGGGAAGTCGGTGCGACCAATGGATCCGGCGAACAGTACGTCCCCTACCTGGGCCAGCTGGCTCTGCGGATGGTAAAACACCACGTGCCCGGGGGTATGACCCGGGCAGTGCAGCACCTGCAGTTCCACCTTGCCAAAACTCACCGTGTCGCCATCTTCCAGCCACCGGTCCGGAGTGAAGCTCTCGGCGTGGGCGAAACCTGCACGCTGGCTTTGCATGGGCAGGCCTTCGATCCAGAACAGGTCTTCCTTTTGCGGGCCTTCCACGGTCAGTCCAAGCTCTCTGGCCAGGACTGCCACTGCACCGGCGTGGTCCAGATGGGCGTGAGTCAGCAGTATCTTCCTGATGACGATCCCTTCCTCCTCAACCGCGGCCAGGATGCGTTCAATGTTGCCACCCGGATCAATCACCGCGCCTTCAAGGGTTTCCTCGCACCACATCAGGGTGCAGTTCTGCTGGTAGGGGGTTACCGGGATGATGCGGAATTTCATAAGGCCACAGGGCTCCATCTTCGTGTATTTGAATGGTGGTCAGTATACTCTGAATCAGAGCACGAAAAGGATGGTGCCGGCAGCGGCCGGCCGGCGATCAATGAATCCGGGCGGAGACCCTGCAATGGCAAAACGACTATCCCGAGAGCAGTACCACGCCATCCTGGCGCGGCTGGACCGATTCAGCTATTACACTGACAGCAACATCCGGATTCCATTTACCCGAATTACCTTCGGCCTGAGTCCGGTGATCGGCCTGATTCCGGTGATCGGCGATCTCGCGGGTCTGATACTGTCGCTCTACGTGCTGCTGGAAGCCCAGCGGGCCGGTGCCAGCAAGCGGGTGAAAGCCCGCATGATCCGCAACATGGTCATCGAGTTTGTGGGTGGTCTGCTGCCGGTTTTCGGAGATGCCTTCGACGCAGTGTTCAAGGCCAACACCCGCAATACCCGGATGTTACGTAATTATCTCGAAGCGCAGCTCGAAGAAGAGAGCCCGCCAGCGTTCCCTTGGGGGGCTATGGCGCTGATTGTCGGCCTTTTGCTGCTGGTTCTGACGCTCTGGTTCTGGGTCTGAGGGTGACTGGCGGCAGTGAGCACCGGAATGGTTACTTGAAGATAAAGCGGGAAGAGCGCAACGTGATATTCACCAACCGGAGTCGGCTGTATCCACGCAGGATGTCGACGACAGACCAACACCATGGAGGTGTGCGATGAGGCGTGTGGTGTTCAACCAGAAAGGCGGTGTCGGCAAATCCAGCATTACCTGCAATCTGGCCGCAATCAGTGCTGCCAGAGGCAAGCGAACCCTGGTGGTGGATCTGGATCCGCAGGGTAACTCCAGTCATTACCTGCTGGGTCAGCCTGCCTCCGAGCTGAAGAATACGGTGGCGGACCTGCTGGAGCAGACCGTCGGATTCTCGGTCTTCAATCGTCGCCCGGACGAATTTGTCCACGGTACCGCCTGGGAGAACCTGTACGTGCTGCCCGCCAGTCCCGAACTGGAATTTCTTGAGCGCAAACTGGAGGCCAAACACAAGATCTACAAGCTCCGGGAGGCCCTGAAGAAGCTCGGCGAGGAGTTTGAAGAGATCTACATCGACACTGCACCCTCTCTGAACTTTTACGCACGTTCGGCACTTATTGCAGCAGAAAGGTGTCTGATACCCTTTGATTGCGACGATTTTTCCCGTCAGGCCCTGTACAACATTCTCAACGAGATCCGCGATCTGCAGGAAGACCACAACCCGGATCTGGTAGTGGAAGGCATCATCGCCAACCAGTTCCAGCCCCGGGCCAGTCTGCCGAAGCAGTTGCTTAGGGAGCTGATGGATGAGGGTTTGCCGGTATTGCCAGTGCGGCTGTCCAGTTCGGTAAAGATGAAAGAATCCCACCAGAGCCGGCAGCCACTGATTCACATGGCGCCCAAACACCCGTTGACCCGTCAGTTTGAAGACCTGTACCGGGTGCTTGCTGGTGAGTCGGTGGAGCTGGAACCGCTGGCGGAGTAAGGCCCGGCAGGCCGGATGTCAGGTAGTGATCTGCGGATGCTGCGGCGTATCAATATCCGGTCCTGGCATCTGCAGCCAGGCACCCTGGGAAAAGTCGATGCCCAGTTCCAGAACCCGGGCCTGGACGTTGCGGTTGTGCACGAACTCGGCGACGGTCTGAATGCCAAGGCTGGTGGCAAACTGGACAATGCCACTGGTGACCCGGTAGGTGGTCTGGTCTTCGCCCAGATGCTGGATCAGGCTGCCATCGATCTTGATGATGTCCACCTTGAGCCTCAGCAGGTGGGCAAAGTTGGAGTAGCCGGTACCAAAGTCATCGATCGCCATCCGGCAGCCAAAGGGTTTGACCATATCAATGAAGGTCAGCACCGCGTCGTAATTCCCGATACCGTCGGATTCAAGTATCTCGAAGACCACCCGATGGCCAATGCCGGTGTTTACGAGCTTGTCGTGTACCAGTCTGAGAATGTCCGGATCGGTGAGATCCGAATAGGACAGGTTGATGGAGAAATCGAAGGGCTGGTGATGAAACCGGGCGAAGGATTTTTCGATCATGATCCGGGTAATCTGCCGGTTCAGGCGAAGTTTGTCGGCGATGTCCAGAAATTGCCCGGCACTGATGACCTCGCCGTCATCACCGATCATTCGTGCCAGGCATTCGTACTTGGTGATGCGCTTGCTGGTGTTGTCATATATGGGCTGAAACCACGGCACAATACGATCCTGCTCCACCGCTTCTTTAAGGCGCCTCGCCCAGACCAGGTTCTGCTCGTAATTTTCTTCAACCTTTTGGTCAGGGTTGTAAATCAGGTAGTGACGTTGTTGTTCCCGGGCCTGAAGCAACGCCACTTTGGCCTGGCTCAGCAAATGTTCGGCACTGCCCGCCTGGTCGCCGGCGTATTGCCGGGCAATCCCCGCACTGATGCTCACATTGAGTGCCTGCTGCTGCCAGTTAACCTCAAGGGCACCTAGTGTTGCGACCAGGTGTCTGGCCAGCTGGTCAATGCCGGAGACGTGGTCGTCGGGTCCGAGTGGCACCAGAATGCTGAATTCATCACCCGGCAGGCGATAGATTCTGGCCCGTTCCAGCTCCGCTGCTGAGGCGACGTAGCTGCGTAACTGCCGGGCGAGGGTGGTCAGGACTTCATCGCCACAGCGGTTGCCGAACAGGCTGTTGATTTCCTTGAACCGGTCTACGTTGAGAATGATAAGAAAGCGGCTGGTGCTCTGCTCGAGATCCCTCAACAACCGTGACCGGTTGGGCAGGCCGGTCAGGGCGTCGGTGTAGGACGCCTGCAGCTCACGGGCCATCATGATAATCCGGTAGAGCAGAAACAGGCTGAGGATCAACAGCACGGCTCCGGTCAGCAACAGGATCCTCAGGTTGGCATCTCGCATCGGAACCAGTACCTGATCAATCTCGCTGGTGGGCACGCCGCTGCCATAGACCATGCCTGCGGGGGTAATGGCGTAATAGAGCTCATAGCCTTCACCGTCCAGTTCCAGAGTCCGGTGTTGCAGTTGCTGAATCGCCCCCAAAAAGCCAGCGCCAGAAGGTGCTGTCTGCGCCGCTAGCTGCGCGCCAAGATTCTCCGCCAGAATGGCGTCAATGATCCGTTGTTCCCGAAGGCTGTCCTCGCCCTGACTCAGGCTCGACAGATTGCGGTTGTTGCGGTCGTTGAGGAAGGAAAAACTGTTTTCCGTAACGGTCATGCGGCTTATCAGGTCAATGATCTGTTGCGATGTCCAGGCGGTTGTTGCCATGCCGATCAGGTGGCCGTCTTCGCCGAACATCGGACTGGCCAGGGTCAGAACGGCGCGGTTGGTGGACAGATCGAAGTAAACCGGTGACCAGTAGACGGTGCCCGGCTGGTGACGCGATGGTTGCCAGTTTTCGCCCAGGGTGCGCTGATACCAGATGCTGTTGCGGAAGCCGCCATCTGCGCCGGCCGGTTCAGCGGCCTCAAGCGCGTCGCCATTGTCGGGCCTGATGAAGTAAACGGTATAGGGGCGGGGGCTGAGGGCGCCGCTTTCGAACCAGAGTCCTGCAGCGGAGGCGCCGTCGGAGTCATCAAGTTGAGTCCGCAACGTCGCTTCCAGCTGCCGGCGCAAGGTCGCTGCAGAGATGCCCGAGGATGGCTGCACCTGCGCCAGCCGGTGAAAGCTTTCGCCCATCGTGGCGAGACTGGCCGTGTAGTGCTCGAGGATCTGCTGACGGGCGTGTATACGGGTCAGGCCGGTGGTGAAAACTTCCTCGATCTGGCTGCGTCGAAGTTCCGACAGGGCTTGCTGTGAGTAATTCAGATTGAGGCCGGAAAGCAGCAGCATGCCGGAAAAAAAGAGACCGACCAGAGCGGCCAGCATCAACAATAACGACCGCATCGAGGGGTGGACGCGCCAGATCGTCAGGCGCCGTTGTAATGCAGCAAACATTAACAGGACTCTGAGGTCACGGAGCGGGCTCTCCAGAGGTGGTTTTCAGCAACCGTTCCAGGGCGGCCGGTGCGTCTGCATGTCCCAGATCGACGGCTTTAGTGTACCAGCTTACCGCACGCTCGGCGCTGACCGGCACGCCCTGGCCGCTTTCGTGCATCTGGCCCAGCAGGAAGCAGGCATCCGCCGATGTGTCTGCTGCCATTTGCGCCCATTGGTGGGCAGAGGGGTAATTCTCGAACGCTCTTTCAATCACTGCCATGTTGGTCTGGGCCCTGGCGTCGCCTGCCCGTGCCGGGCCCTCGCAGGCGTTGCGGGCGGCACTGAAGTTACGAATGGTGGTCAGCAGATAGCAGTCGCTTTGCTGTTGCGTGCCATTGGAGGCGTCTGGCGAGCGTTGCTCATCCGATCTGTTCAGACCGTTGCTGGCTGTGTCCATTTCAGTTGCCGTGGCTGGCGTCGGGCGTCTGGCTGGCGCGCTGTCCTCAACCGGTTCGCGGTCGGACCGTTGTGTTTTTTCCAGTGCTTCCTGGTAGGCGGACACCTGTTCCGGGCAGGAATAAAGATAGCCAGCGCGAAAACGTTCAGCGCGCTCTGATGTGGGTTTTTCCCGGGTGAATCTGTCATTGACCCGCTGGCACCGCTTTTCCTGTTCGGCTCGCACCCGGGTGAGGACGGGGGCGCGGTCTGCGTCGTTACCGTGCTGTTCCAGATATCGGGTCAGGGGGTCAATATTCGGCTGTTCGAGCAACTCGGTCAGTTCGGCCCGGTAACGTTCGGGGTCTGATCCGCCGATGGTGCGCAAGGCTGTTGCCGTGCGGCTCAGAATATCCGCAGTTGCCGATCGCATACCATGACTGTCCAGCGACGCGCAGCCAGTCAGAAATAGCGCTGTCACTACTGCTACCAACCATCGGAGCATCGGGGTTTACCAGCCATTGGGGGAGCTTGCCCGGAAAGCATAGCCTGTCGCCTTTGAAGGCACAAAGTGTTGTTAGCTAAATAAATACTGTGATTACAACAAAACGGATCTTGTCCTGGCCGGCGAATATCCATTTCACCCGTTCGGACGCTCAGGAGTTGAGAAACCGGCCAACTTGCCGTAAACAGTAGATTGCTTATTTAAAATCCCTGTCGCCTCACACCGACATTCCTGATGAACAACAAGAGAGAACGGGTCATGGCTATCGATGTTCTGATTGCCGGGCGTTTGCCACCGAACGTCCTGCCGCAACTGAAGGCCGGGTTCCGGCTGCATACATTGCCTGCCGATGCCGCAGCAGCGGATGTCATGCTGGCAGAGCTGGGGCCGTCGATTCGTGCCCTGCTGACCAATGCCGCCCAGGGTGCCCCCGAATCTTTGCTGGCCGCCTTGCCCAACCTTGAGATCATATCATCCTCCGGCGTCGGCACCGACGCCCTGAACGTGGCCATTGCCGAGGCCCGGGGTATTCATCTGGGTACCACGCCCGGTGTATTGACGGACGATGTGGCTGACGCCGGTATCATGCTGATGCTGGCGGCATCACGGCGCCTGTTGCCGGCCGTGCGCAATGTCCGCGAAGGCAAATGGCTGCGGGACCTGGAGCTGTCCAATCGGGTGACAGGCAAGCGCCTGGGTATCTTCGGCCTGGGGCAGATCGGTCAGGCAGTGGCCCGGCGGGCGGCGGCCTTCGATATGACCATCGGGTACCATCAGCGCACGCCCAATCCGCAGGTGCCATACCGGTACTTTGACTCGCTCCGGGAGCTGGCCGCCGACAGCGATTTCCTGATGGTGATTGTACCCGGCGGCGCCGCCACCGAGAATATGATCAACGGGGAAATTCTGGATGCCCTGGGGCCGGATGGCATTCTGGTGAATATTGGCCGGGGCACCACCGTGGATGAGCCGGAGCTCATCCGGGCCCTGCAAAGCGGCCGCATCCGTGCAGCGGGACTGGATGTACTGGCCAACGAACCCCACGTGCCGCCAGCGATGCTGGAACTGGATAACCTGGTGCTTATCCCCCATTACGCCAGTGGCACCACCGAAACCCGGCTGGCCATGGGCCAGCGGGTGGCGGACAATCTGCTGGAGTACTTCCGCGACGAACTGTGACAGCCGGTGTCGCGGATACGGCATTAGTCCGAATTGAACACGTCCTGGCGGTAGCGGCCGCTGGCCATCAGTTCTGCCAGCCAGGCGGAGGCTTCTTCCCGGCTGCTGCTGCCGAGCTCCTGATGAATCCGCAACAGGCAGTCGCGCACTGCCGGGGCCATGCGGCGGCCATCGCCACAGACATAGATGGTCGCGCCGGCTTCCAGTGTCCGCCAGACTTCCTGCCGGGCGGCCCAGAGGGCATCCTGTACATAACGGAAAGGGTGCTCCCGCAGGCCTGAATAGGCCGCTCTCAGCCCTACAATGCCCTGTTCCGCCCAGTGCTCAAGCTCCTCCCGGTAGAAAAAATCATGGTCCGGATGTCGGCAGCCATGGAACAGCAGGCTGGTCGCCACGGATTGACCTGCCGCTGCCTGCCGTGACCGTTCTTCGAGAAAACCCCGGAATGGCGCGATGCCGGTACCGGGTCCCACCAGAATCATCGGTAGCCTGGTGTCTTCGGGTGGTGCAAACGCCGGTTTGGGCGTGCGCAGATAGCCCACAACGGATTCGCCCGGTTGCAGCGGTTGCAGATAACCGGAGGCTACGCCCCGGTACTCCCCGAGTCCGGACCACGCCGGAGCCTGAACGGTGCCTGCGGTCAATGTGACCTGGGCCGGATTGGCCAACGGGCTGGACGAGATTGAATAGAACCGGGGCCGCAGTGACGGGCACAGGGCCAAAAATACGGCGAACGGCAGGGATATGGCCGGAAACTTGACCAGCAAATCTGCAACGGACAGATGTTTCGCGGTGATGCTGGCGTGGAACTGGTCCGGATTATCCAGAAGGGCGTTGAGTTGTTCTGCGGTGTGAGGGCACCGGGTATGGGCCAGCAGTGTTCGCAGGTCTTTGCGGCTGGCGGGATCCTGAAGTTCCAGGAAGTTGGTAAGCAACTGGCCCACGCTGAGGGTTTTCCCCAGGGGCAGGTGTCTGGGACCAGTGGCGGCCAGGGCCAGGGTGTCGGTCACGTCAACCGCAAGGGTATGAGCTACTCGATTGACCAGCCCGGGACTGTTGGCGGGATAGAGGGCCAGATGGTCTCCGGTCCGGTAACTCATGCCCTCGGGCAATGCCAGAACCAGGCGCCGGGTGGAGGTCCGGGGTGCCTTGCCGCTGATATCCGTTGCCGCAGGTAACGGCTGCACCAGTTCCTGATTGTCGATCACGGTCAGGGTAACGGCATCTGCCGGTAGCACGCTGGCGCGGGTGGAGGCCTGGTCGAGAAAGTCCAGGCCCACTGCACGAGTGACGTCGTTGAGACTGTCCTGATCCCCCAGGCTGGACCACAAACCGTTAAGCCAGGCTTCCACCGATCCGTCAAAATCGCCGTTGCCATCTGCTTCACCGCGCGCCAGCATCTGCCGGGCGCCGGTTTCAGCAAGGGTTTGCTCAATCAGCCTGGGAAATGCCTGATAATTGGGCCATTGAGTGTTGCCGCAGCCCAGCACCGCGTACTCAAGCGCACTGTGATCGCGGCCGGCAAAGGCCTGTTGCAGAATGCGCTGCTCCAGTTTCTTGGCACTGTCCGGGGCATAGCCATTGTAGGTGGCGGTGACCACCACCAGCTTGCCGGTTTGTGGAAGCCCGCCTGCCAGTTCATCCAGGGTCAGGCACTGGCTACTGAAGCCGAGGCTCTCGGCCCGGCCGGCGATTTCCTCGGCAATATCCCGGGCGCTGCCGAGGCTGCTGCCCCAGGCCACCACAAAGGGTTCGCCCTGACCCTCGATGGCATCGAGATTCGCTGTGTCGTCGGCGCCCTGGTCAGTCTGCGGGTTTACCGATAGCCGCTCATGGGGCTGGCGGCGCCGGGCGCGGATATAAAAGTTGTCCGGCTTGAGGGTCAGGGTTTCCTTGATGTCCAGCCGGTAGTCGTGGGGGTCGCTGAGGGCGAAACGCTGCAGAATCAGCGCCAGTGCCAGCTTGGCCTCGGTCAACGCAAACTGGCGGCCAATGCAGGCCCGCTCACCGTTGCCAAAAGGCTTGTAGGCATGGGGCGGCAGCTTCGCTTCGTTTTCCGGCAGAAAGCGATCAATATCGAAGGATTCCGGGTCTTGCCAGACCTTCGGGTCCCGGTGCAAAGCGGGCAGGGCGATGGACACACCCTGGTCCTTGCGGATCAGGTAACGACCGCCAATCAGGGTGTCTTCGTAAGGCGCCACCATGAACGCAGGCGCGGTCGGCCACAGCCGCAGGCTTTCCTTCAGTATTCGTTCGATCACCGTCAGCCGGCCCAGGTGGCGATACTCCGGCCGGGTATCACCGGGCAGTACCCGGTCCACTTCAGCGTAGGCCTGGGCCAGCACATGGGGGTGCCGCAAAAGGAAATACAGGGTAAAGGTCAGCAGGCCGCTGGTGGTTTCATGGCCGGCAATCAGAAAGGTGAGCACCTGGTGGCGGATATTGACATCGTCCAGGGTCTCGCCGGTTTCAGGATCTTCTGCGGTCAGCATCAGGTTCAGCAGGTCATTGCCCTCGACCGGCTGCTCGCGGCGGGCGCGAATGACTTCGTCCACCAGTTCATTCATCCGGGCCACGTCGTTCAGGTAGTCCGGGGAATCCTTGCGCCAGCGATTGAACAGCGGCAGTTTGGTCAGCTTTGCCATATTGGCGGCCAGCACCCGGACCATGGCGTCCAGAAACGGATGCAGCTGGTCGCTGTCAAAGGACTGGAAGCGATAGCCAAAGCCTGCCAGCGAGATGGTGTCCAGAGTCAGCCGGGTCATGTCATCCGCCACCAGAATGTCGTGGCCAGGCCGCGACTCCCAGCGGGCCGACAGCTGTTCAGCCACTTCCAGCATGGCGTCGAAATAGCTTTTCATGGCCCGCTGACCGAAAGCGGGCATCAATATCCTGTGGGCCTTGCCCCAGGGCTGCTGGTCGCTGTGAGCGGTGAACAACGCATCGCCGACCACCCCGCGCAGCAGCGACAATGGCGGCCTGATCACCTTGCGGAAACGCTGCTCGTCGCATAGCTCCGCCACCAGTTCCGCCGAAGACACGAACGGTGTCTTGAAGCCGGCAAAGTCGATCTCGAAAATGCCGTCATACTGCCGGGACACGTCAAGAAAATGCTGGGCCATCCGGGATTTGGGTATCTGCAGCAGGTTGCCCACCAGCGGTTGTCGCGGTGGATGCGGAATTCGCTCCGCTGCATCAAGGGCTGAAGAGCTGACGCCGGATTCGTTGATCCCGGATTCGTGAATCATGATGTCTGACCCTGTAACATGGCGTTCTGGTGCCCCCGGACAGCGGATCGCTGCGCTGCAGGGCCTGATGTTGTGCGTCGGTAATATCGGTTGTTGCAACCCGAAGGCTGGCGTAATCTGAAGTCAGCCTTACGCTGTAGGGTGCTTGCCAAATCTACTCTACGGTGTAGGGTTGGTCAATGGTCTGGAGCAGGAACTGTCATGACAAAAAAGGCCCGGCCCCGGCGGGAACCGCTCACTGCGGAGCGTATTTATCAGGCCGCTCTGGATCTGATGCAGGAAACCGGCGTCGAAGACCTGAGTATGCGCAAGCTGGCCAGCGCGCTTGGGGTGGATGCCATGTCGATCTACCACCATGTGGAAAACAAACAGGCTCTGCTGTTGGGGGTTTTCCAGACTGTACTTGAGGAGGTGCCCTTGCCGGACCCGCCTCCTTGCGACTGGAAGCAGGCCCTGCGGGAGTTGGGCAAGGGCTTTTATGTGGTGGCCCGGCGATACCCCAACCTGTTTCCCTATATGATCAGCAGCCCCTATGGCACCCCCCGGGAGCGGGAGATCTATCAGTACATTCGCAGTGCGCTGCAACGGGCGGGAATTCATGAAGCGGACCGGTTGCGGGCCACCAGTGCGCTCTATACCTACGGTATCGGTATGGCCAATGTGGCGTCTGCAGGTCTGAGGCTAAAGCCATTGTACGGGGAGCCCGTGCCAGAGCCGGACGCACCGGAACAGGAGCCGTCCGATGCCGACGTGGAGTTCAGCATTAACCTGATACTGGCGGGACTTGAGGACCACATTCAGGGCCACAAGCGCTGAGTGGTAAAGAGCGGAGGTTTTCGGGGACCATGACCGGTGACTGCGCTGGATCTGCCGTCACCGGTCATGGTTGCAACACCCCTGGGGTCAGGCCTTGTTCTGGCTGGCCATCAGGTTGGTAATTTCCTGCTGGCCCTGGCCTGAGCCGGAGCCCGGCACCTGGTCACCGGTACGGTCCGCGATCTCGGCAAAGTGAGCGGCGATCTGGTCTGCGGCGTCTTCGCCATCACCGATGTAACGACCCTGGGTCAGGGTAATGTTGGCCACCTCAAAGGAGCCGGCACCTGCGGCCAGGATCGTACGGTTCGGGGCTTCTTCAGAGGCCAGGAACACCACGCCGGGCGACACGGTTTCCGGCTGCAGCTTCGCCAGCACGTCTTCCGGCATCAGGCCTTCGGTCATCTGGGTAGCAGCGGTGGGTGCCAGTGAGTTCACGCGAATATTGTACTTCTCACCTTCCAGGCTCAGGGTCTGCATCAGACCCACCAGGGCCAGCTTGGCGGCGCCGTAGTTGGACTGACCGAAATTCCCGAACAGGCCGGATGAAGAGGTGGTCATGATGACGCGGCCATACTGCTGGTTGCGCATGATTTCCCAGACCGCCTTGGTGCAGTTGACGGCGCCCATCAGGTGAACGTCCAGCACCAGGCGGAAGTCCTCCAGCTCCATCTTGACGAAGGTCTTGTCCCGCAGGATGCCGGCATTGTTGACCAGGATGTCCACCTGTCCCCAGCTGTCCATGGCCTGCTTGACCATGGCTTCCACGGCAGCGTAATCGGTCACTGAACAGGCCACGGCAATGGCTTCGCCCCCGGCCGCACGGATTTCGTCAGCAACGGCTTCGGACGCCTCTGCGCCCAGATCATTGACCACCACTTTTGCACCCCGGGCAGCCAGTGCCAGTGCGTGGCAACGACCGAGACCGCCGCCGGCGCCGGTCACGATGGCGACACGACCTTCAAGACGAATTGACATACAGATGATCTCCCCTGATTGGTTGATACTGACCCGCTGTCTTGCCGGTCAGTTATTCATTGATGTTGTGGGTCAGTCGCTAACAGGAATCGGGCCTGAAAATACCACTGCGGCAGCGGGCGATAAAGCATTGCGTCGCTTCTTCATTGCCGCCGTGGTCAGTTGCAGGCGGTCACCTGCGCCAACAACTGCTGGCGGCGGCTGTCGGCCATGTAGGCCGCCTGCAGGGCGTTGGTTGCCAGTGTTCTGAAAGTGTCCCTGTTCCAGCCGAATGCATCGGCACAGGCCTGGTAGTTGGCCAGCATGCCACCGCCGAAGTAGGCGGGATCGTCTGAATTCAGGGTGATGTTCAGTCCGGCTTCCAGCAGCTTCGGCAGCGGATGATCCGCCATGTCCGCGACGACTTTCAGGCGCACGTTGGACAGCGGACACACCGTCAGTACCGTCTGTTCGTCCCGCAGGCGGGCCACCAGCGCCGGATCCTCCAGACAACGCACGCCGTGGTCGATACGGGACACATCCAGCAGGTCCAGAGCCTCACGGATATAGTCAGCAGGTCCTTCTTCGCCAGCGTGGGCGACTCGCTCAAGCCCCAGGTCTTTCGCCCGCCGGAACACCTCCGTAAACCGGGACGGCGGGTTGCCCTGTTCGGCACTGTCCAGACCTACGGCACTGATATGGCTCAGCCAGGGCTGTGCGCTCTCGAGAACCTCCATGGCTTCAGTGGCTGGCCGGTCCCGCAGGAACGCCATGATCAGCGCCGAAGACACGCCCAGCTCCTTATCAGCGTCGACCTGAGCGCTGGTCAGGCCTTCCATAACCACCGCCAGCGAAATGCCCCGCACCAGGTGGCCCTGAGGATCAAAGTGCATATCCACATGAACCACGCCATCCTGGTGAGCCCGGCGCAAATAGGCCATGGTCAGGTCGTAAAAATCCTCTGGCGTCTGCAGCACGCTCATGCCCTGGTAGTAGAGATCCAGAAACGACTGCAGGTCGTTGAAATCGTAGGCGGCCCGCACGGCCTCAATTGAGTTATAGGGCAGGGCTATCCCATTGCGTTCAGCCAGGGCGAACATCAGCTCGGGTTCAAGTGATCCTTCAATATGAAGATGCAGCTCGGCTTTGGGCAGGGCCTTGAGGAAGTCGTGCATGGTGGTCACTCCGGGGGTGGGCGTTGAGAGTGTCACCAGTTTATCAGGATACTTGCCGGTATCTAAGCGAACGCCCCGGTCAGTTGCTGATCCGGGGCGTTGTGATTACCAGGTTACTGTAGCGTTGGACCTTCAGTTACCGTAGCTGCTGGCATCCACTTTCGAGAAGACTTCTTCCCAGTAAAGCTCTGCCAGTTCTTCGCCGCTTTCAACATTGTCGATCAGGTCACCCCATTTGGTGAGCAACTCCCGGAACACCCGGATTTTCTCAGGGGCGTCGGCGACGCCGTAGCGTTCGGAGTAGTTGGCTGCGATGCCTTCAAGATCGTCCTCGATAAAGGTCCGGTTGGCTTCCCGCATCTCCTCGCTGGCCTCGGTGATGCCAATACCCTGGTTCCGTGAAATTTCCTCGTTTTCTACCGCACCGGCCTCATATCCCCAGCTGAATTCAGCGGACAGGCTTGCCGCTGCTTTCAGCAGCGCTTCCCGCTGGCTGTTGTCCAGTGCCTGCCAGGCCTGCTTGTTGATATTGCCCGCACCAACCCCACTGAAAACACCGCTGGGGTAATTCACAGTGATGTCATCGATCACTTCAAACAGGTTGAACACCGACAGTTCTGAGGTGGACTGGACGGAGCAATCCACCACGCCCTGACTCAGGCCTTCGTAGATTTCGTTAACAGACATGGTAATCGGGTTGGCGCCCACGGCTTCCGCCCAGCGGGCCCACTGGGCGCCGGAGGTTCTCAGGTTCTTGCCTGCCAGTGCTTCCATGCTGTCGATCTTTTCGCGACACAGCAGTGAGTAGGGAGGCGTTGCCGCACTGCCCAGGAATAACTGGTTCTGGGCATCGAATTCGTCCTGGCAGTCGGTGCAGTGGAACAAAATGTATTCTGACATGGCACCGGTATAGACCAGGCCGACCTGGCTGGGGGGTTCGCTGCCCAGCTCTACTGACATGGATACTTCCGCCACCATGTTGGTATTGGGGAAGTCCCGCGGGAAATAGGGTGTCAGTACCACGCCCATGTCGGCCATACCGTCACGGATGCCGGGCGGAGTTTCGGCCAGATTCAGCAATGACAGCTCGAAAATCCTGACGTCCAGTGAGCCATCCGAGTAGGTTTTGAGTTTTTCCTGGAAAACCTCCAGTGCTTCACTGGTAATAGAGCCGGTAGGATAGCCCGAGGCAAAACGCAGGGTGGTTGCGTTCAGGGTGGAGGCAGCCGTCATGCCGGCGATCAGGGCGACACTCATGGCGAGCTGTGTTTTTTTCATTGTTTTCTCTCTCTGGTTTGCAGGAGCTTGCTGTGTGAACTGATAAAACCCGTGAATCGGTGGCGTGAATTCAGGTTGAGCAAGCGATTGGTTTTGTCGGCGACCAGTACTGTCGCGAAAGCTGTGAAACAAGTCAAATTCTGGCGGATTTTCAGTTTGTCTGGCGTGCAGACTTGGTAGCCATACGGGCGAAACCTCAGAAAAAAGCCGGCCCTGAGTGATCAGGCCCGGCTTTCCGTAAGGTCATGTCCCCTTGTGAGGGCGCTACTGCTGACCTTCTTTTTCCCGGTTGTAAGCCCGGTTCAGTTTGCGCATACCGCCAATCCAGCGATCGTAATTGTCGGTCTTGTTGCGCATGTACTTCAGCACTTCCGGGTGAGGCAACACCAGGAAGGTTTCCTCGGCGATAGCCTTTACGCAGGCCTCAGCCACGGGTTCCGGTTCCAGCATGCCGTTGATGCTGGCTACGCCGTCTTCGTGGCCCTTTGTCATGGCTGAGCGAACTGCCTGGGGACACAGCACCGATACCTTGATGCCATCGTCGCCGTAAGTCAGTGCCAGCCACTCCGCCAATGCCACCGCAGCGTGCTTGGTGACCGCGTAGGGGGCAGAGCCCACCTGGGACAGCAAGCCTGCGGCCGAGGCCGTGTTGAGGAAGTAACCACCGCCACGGCTGATCATCAGCGGCGCCAGGTGACGAGCGGCATAGACGTGGGCCATCACGTTGATGTCCCAGATCCGCTGCCAGTCCTCGTTTGCCGCTTCCGGACCGCCCTGGACCAGAATGCCCGCATTGGAGCAGAACAGGTCGATGGGGCCGACGTTGGCTTCGACGTCATCAATCAGTGCCTTGATGTCGTCCTCTGAGGCCACATTGACCTTGCGGCCAATACCGTCGATTTCCTTCGCGGTCGCTTCAGCACCAGCGCCGTCAATGTCGGCGCAGATAACCTTGCGGGCACCTTCCTGGGCAAAACGAAGTGCCAGAGCGCGGCCGATACCACCGGCCGCCCCCGTTACCACGACGATGCGGTCTTTGAGTTCCATAAACAGACTCCTTGGTGCGTCGCGTGGTTACACTCAGTTCTTGTCGACGTAGTCGCTGGCGCGGTGACGGTACTCGTTCTGGTTGTAGGCTCTCACCTCGGCGCGGGCCACCACGTTGTGGTGAACCTCATCCGGACCATCCGCCAGACGCAGGGTACGCTGCTTGGTGTACATGTCCGACAGCGGAGACCACTGGCTGACACCGGTGGCGCCGTGAACCTGGATCGCATCGTCGATGATCTTGCAGACCTTCTCCGGCACCATGGCCTTGGCCAGGGATACCCAGACACGGGCTTCCTTGTTACCCAGGACGTCCATGGCCTTGGCGGCCTTGAGGACGATCATGCGCATGGCTTCGATTTCGACGCGGGTGCGACCGATAGTTTCCATGTTCTTGCCCAGGTCGATGATCGGACGGCCAAAGGCTTCGCGGGTCTGGCCACGGTCGATCATCAGGTCGAGAGCTTTTTCAGCAGCGCCGATGGAGCGCATGCAGTGGTGGATACGTCCTGGCCCGAGGCGCAGCTGGGAAATTTCAAAGCCACGGCCTTCGCCCCAGAGGATGTTTTCCTTGGGTACGCGGACATTATCCAGTTTGATGTGCATGTGGCCGTGGGGTGCGTCATCGTGGCCAAACACGTGCATGGGGCCAACAACGGTCACGCCCGGGGTATCCATGGGTACCAGAATCTGGGACTGCTGACGGAAAGATTCGGCCTCGGGGCTGGTCTTGACCATGGTGATCATGATCTTGCAGCGGGGGTCGCCGGCGCCGGAGATGTAGTATTTCTCGCCGTTGATGACCCACTCATCGCCTTCCAGGACTGCGGTGGTGCCGATGTTGCGCGCATCTGAGGAAGCCACGTGAGGCTCGGTCATACCGAAGGCGGAACGAATTTCGCCGTTCAGCAGGGGCTTCAGCCACTGCTCTTTCTGTTCCGGCGTGCCGACACGCTCCAGAACTTCCATGTTGCCGGTGTCCGGCGCGGAGCAGTTCAGGGTCTCGGACGCCAGCGGGTTCTTGCCCAGCTCGGTGGCGATGTAGGCGTAGTCCAGGTTCGACAGGCCTTCGCCGGTTTCGGCGTTGGGCAGGAAGAAGTTCCAGAGGCCGGACTCTTTGGCCTTCTGCTTGGCACCCTCGAGCAGCTCCAGCTGACCGGGTGCGTAGCTGAACCGGTCGGCACGGCCTTCACCCAGACGCTCATACTCTTCGAGAATGGGGTCGACGTTGTCGCGGATGTGCTTTTTAACCGCTTCCAACAAAGGGCGTGCTTTCTCTGACATGGTCAGATCGTTCAGTAGGGGATTGCTGTAAATATCATCGTTCACTGGCATTTTCTCCTTGGGTTGTTCTTATGATACCGAGCTGTGCAGAGCGTTGGCGCGGGTGTTACAGAGATGTTGCTGGACTCTTGCCCGACACCCTTATAGCCCTGACGGAAATCCGGTCGCGTTGTAACTGGATGATGACTTGATCACGCGTTAGGCTGACGCTTGTCAGGCTAACGCTACGGCGGACGGGAATACTCTGTCAAGCTTCATTGTAGACAAGACCCGGGAAGATACTCGGTTTCTTCCTTACCGGTGGTTGTCAGAAAGCTTGACCTTTGCAACTTTCCTGCATAGCCTGACAGATGTCAGCCCTGCTTTTTTGCCGACATGACGTCTGGCAGCAAAAGGCTAATTAACAGCATTGAGGGGCGTGTTGTATGGCTCGCCAGACAACAGGGAGAAGTGATTCCGGCGATCAGTAACTGATTGAATATAAAAACAACACCGGAGAATTTAGCATGAAAAAGTTCACCATACGGCAGGCCGCGGGCTCTGCACTTTCCATCGCTGCCGCCATTGCAATCGGCACCAGCAGCATGGCCTACGCCTCGGATTACGAAATGCCAAGGCTGATGGTTATCGGTACGCCAGGTACCTCCAGCGGCAGCTTTGCCTCCACCAACGGTTGGGCCCCTATTTTTCAGCAGCAAATGGGTTCAAACACCCGGGTGGTGCCTGAAGACAGCGAGACCCAGCGTTATCGTCGTCTGACCGAGCGTCGGGATATTGCCATCAGCTCCGTATCGGCCGCGGAGGTTCGCTTCCAGGTTCAGGGCATTGGCGGATACGCCGGCACCCAACCGGTTGCCCAGCGGATTTTGTGGCACCACAACGATACGCCCTGGGGCTTCGTGGTTTCCGGTGATTCCGATATCAAGACCATGGACGACCTGAAAAAAGGTGGTGTCCGGGTCGCCCAGGGTGTGTTTTCGCCGCCCATGGTGACAGCGGTCACTCAGGCGCTGCCAGCGTATCTTGGTCTGTCGGAAGAAGAAGCCAAGGAAGTCCTGCGCTTTGTTCCTGCCAGCAGCTATGTTGAAAATTGTCGTTCGGTGGTCGAAGGCAAGACGGACGTTGCCTACTGTGCGCCTATCAGTTCCGTACTGTCCGAGATGGAAGGCTCCCCGGGTGGCATTCGCTGGCTACCGATGGATCTGGACAACAGCGAGGCCTGGAGTGGCTTCCTGACCCATCGTCCGATGGTGGTTCCCGTTGAGATCGGCATGGGCGTAAGTACCGCCCGTGGCGTTGATGGTCTTGCCTCCAACTTCCTCTATGGCGTGCCCGCCGATGTGGACGCCGATTTCGCCTATAGCATGGCGAAATGGTTCCACGAGTCCTACGACGACTACAAAGGCACCCATGCCCTTGCTACCCGTATGTCACTTGAAGTGTTCCGCGATTACCTGAACCGCAGCCCGCTGCCGGTTCATGAAGGCACGGTGCGTTACCTGAAAGAAGTGGGTGCCTGGACTGAAGAGGACGATGTCTGGAACAACGAAGCCATTGCCAAAATGGATCGTTGGATCGAGGCCCGCACGGCTGCAATGGAAGAAGCTCGCGAGAACCGCATTCAGGCCAGTCATGAGAATGAGGAGTTTCTTGAAATCCTGAATCGTCATACTGAAGGCCTGGAAGGCTTCCGTTCACGTCTGTAATAACCAGTGGATACGGATGTAGTGGGTTACCCGCTACATCCGCATTGCTTTGCCTCCTGGTTCCCGAGCAACTGTGCAACTCTTCGTCTGAGGCGTCATGACCACTACTTCCTCTCCTAATGAAGAAATCATACCGCCGTCCGAGATTACCCGCCTCGGCCAACTGTTTTCCTGGCAAAGCATTCTCTTTGTCACCTTCAGTGTGTGCGGACTTTTGATGGGCCTTGCCTATATTTTCGGGTTTACCTGGAATGGCCAGCGTTTGCTGGAAGGTGAGTACTACTGGGTTTTTATCGGTTTCTTTACGGCAGCAGCCTTTATTGCGCTGCCGGCGTATCCCGGCCAGAAAAAAGTGCCGGTGTACGATCTGGTCGCCGCTGCGGTTTCGCTGGCCATCAGTTTCTATTTTGCCGCCAACGCCTGGGACATGGTGCAGGCGGGCTGGACCAATCTCTATATGGGCGTCGTCATCTGGTTACTGATGATGGAGCTGGCCCGCCGCAGTGGCGGGATTCCCTTCCTGCTGGTGGTTATTTTGCTGGGTATGTATCCGCTGGTGGCGGATTACTTCCCGGGACTGCTGATGGGCATTCCCTACACTTTTGAATACATGATCGAAGCCCACGTCTTCCGTGCCGAAGGCATGATGGGCATCACCACCAAGATTGTCGCCGAGATCGTGCTGGGCTTCCTGGTGTTTGCCGGGGTGCTGCTGGCGACCGGAGCCGGTAACTTCTTTATCGATCTGGCCAACGCCGGCTTTGGCCGCTATCGTGGCGGTCCTGCCAAGGTTGCGGTAGTGGCCAGCGGCTTTATGGGCAGTCTGTCGGGTTCCATTTTCTCGAACATTGCCGGTACCGGTTCGATCACCATTCCCACCATGAAAAAAGTGGGCTATCCGGCCCATTATGCGGGAGCCATCGAGGCCTGTGCGTCTACCGGTGGTGTGGTGATGCCTCCGGTGATGGGGGCCATTGCCTTCGTCATGGCCATTACCATCGGGGTGGATTACGCAACAGTGCTGCTGGCTGCCATCATCCCGTCACTGTTGTTCTATTTCGGCCTGATGCTGCAGGTGGATGCCTACGCTGCCCGTACCGGGATGAAAGGTATGCCGCAGGAAGATCTGCCGTCCACCCGCAAGGTATTGATGCGCGGCTGGCCGTTCCTGCTGGTTCTGGGTTTCCTGATCTGGGGGCTGCTGTACATGCGCTGGGAGTATTACACTCCCTGGTATGCCTGCATTCTGATGATCGCCCTGTCCTTCCTGCAGAAAGAAACCCGGATGACACCGCGCCGGTTGTTTGAGACCGCTCGTCAGATCGGGGTGTTGGTCACCCAGACTGCCGCCATTATCCTGCCCATTGCGTTTGTGGTCAGTGCCCTGACCATTACCGGTGTGACGGGATCACTGACGTCCGGCCTGGTGGCTATGGGCGGTGGCAACATCTATATGATCATCTTCTTCGGTGTTCTTGCCTGCTTCATCATGGGCATGGCGGGCCTTGCCATCGTCGCCTATATCTTCCTGGCGGTGACCCTGGCGCCGGCGATTATCGAGGTCGGTGGCCTGAATACCGTTGCGGTGCACTTCTTCATCGTCTATTACGCGATGCTGTCGGTGATTACGCCACCGGTGGGGGCAGCGGCCTTCCTGGCGGGCACCATCGCCGGAGCCAAACCCATGAAGACGTCGTTCACGGCCATGCGGCTGGGGGTGGTGATCTACTTTGTGCCTCTGTTCTTCCTGTTCCAGCCGGCATTGGTGCTGCAGGGTGATCTGACGCCGTTGTTCTATGTGTTGCCATCAATCATTGTCGGCATCATGTTTATCTCCGGTGGCCTCGAAGGCTATATGCTGGGCGCGGGCAAGGTCAGTGGCTGGCTCAAGCTGCCGTTCGTGGCCGCAGGCTTCGCCTTCAGCTTCCCGGGATTCTGGACCACCATCGTCGGCGGCTTGTTGTGCGCGGTGATGTACTTTGTGGTCTGGCGTCAGAACCGGGCAGGGGGCGGAGGTCTGGCAACAGCCTGACAACCTTTCCCGAAGGACTTGAAAAGCCGGTCAGCCATTCCATGGCTGACCGGCTTTTTTGTATGGGCCGGAAATCAGGTCAGAGTTCGGCCGGTTCGTTTGGCTGCTCGGCCAGGTGGACCACCATGGCATTGATGCCGGCAGCAACAGTGGACAGAATGATCTCGTCATCGACGTTCTTGTGGAGCCAGTCCCGCATCGGGGCGAAGGCGGCCATGAAAATGATCAGGTTGGCGAGGATCTCTGCCCGGGGATCGTTGTCAGCCAGTTTTGCCATGCGCCTGAGCTGGCTGGCCAATGAGTGGATGACGGTCTCATCCCGTATGCGCATGGCGCGGCGGTCGTCCTCCTGCAGGTGTGGCACCGCCCGGTAAGCCAGTAAGGTTCCCTTGCGTTTTTTGGTCCAGGAGTCCCTCAGGTACTCGGTGACCTGCTCCTCAAACGGCGCATCCTGATGCTGAACAATGCGATCTGCCAGATTGACCACATCCGAGCTGAACCAAAGCTTGTTCAATAGCCGCCTCAAAATGTCGTTCTTGTTGGCAATGTAATCGTAGATGCTGGCCTGATTGACACCTGACTGGGCGCAGATGTCACGAATGGTGGTTGAGGCAAACCCTTTTTTCAGGAACAGCTCAAGCGCCGCCTCGCAAATCTGGTCCCTGCGCAACTCGGTCAGGGATGTGTCCTGTACACCGTCGACGACGGCTTCGGTCAGTTGGTCGCTGCCAGTAAGTTCCGGATTATTATCCTTGTTGTCAGCTTCCATGCGCGTCCTCCGATCAGATTGGATAAATGGTGGCCACAAAGCCGGGGCTGCCTGGTTAAAACAGAACAGCGCCAACCATCGCCAGGCGCGGTGTAGGTTTATTTTTCTTGTTCCACTGATGGTAGCCTGACAAGTGTCAGTATGACAACTACTGAGGAAAGAACCGGAGCCGCTGAGGGATTTGGGCGGCTCCGGAGAGGCGATAACCGGCGTTATACAAAGGTTGTGTATGGGTTCCGTCCGGGACAGGCTGCGTTTACCGGTGCTGCCGGGCTTTGTCAGCCATTCTGGGTCGCCATATAAAGTGCTCTGAGATGATCACCGGAAGTGGTTGGTGGGTATTTGGCTGTCGTCTCTGGTATCAGGTTGGTGATATCTGCGTCGTAATTGGGGTTATGGAAGAACACCAGTGACTGGCGGCGGGTCTCGCTGCCGGCACCGGCTGGCGGATTGACCACCCGGTGCAGGGTGGAGACCCAGGTGTCATTGGTCCAGCGGGCCAGCAGATCTCCGATGTTGATGATGAAGCAGTCCGGCACGATGGGTACGTCAACCCAGTCGCCATTGGCGTTGCAGACCTGCAGTCCGCCGGGTTTGTCTTCAGTGGCGAGGATGGTCAGGCTGCCGTAATCGGAATGGGCGCCGGCCCGGATCTGACCTGGAGCAGGAGTCTCCAGTTGCGCCGGGTAGTTGCGGACCCGCAGGCGGCTGATGTGTTTGTCAATTTTGTTATCGAAGTGATCTTCCGGAAGGCCCAGTGCCATGGCAAAAATGCGCATCAGCAAGGCCGCCAGCGAGCCCATTTCCCGGTAATAATCGGACCAGATTTCTTTCAGTTCCGGTGGATTCTCCGGCCACATGTTGGGAGCGAAATGCTTTCCGGCCTCTGGTGCACAGGCGTAATCCGCCGCCGGGGTGTCTACTGGTCCGATCATGAAACTTTCATTGAGGTCGCTGCCGGGTGCCTTGGGATCCCGGGAACGGGCCAGGGATTCTTCATCGACGCCAATGTATCCCCGGGTTGTCTCAACGGATGGCCGTGCAACTTTCCGTTTTTCAGCCAGTGGCAGATCAAAAAAGGCCCGTGAGATCTCCCGGGTGCGGGCGATGAGGTCGGTGCTGACCCCGTGGCCGCTGATGACCAGAAAACCGATGTCGCGACAGGCCCGGTCAACGGCTTCGGCAACGGCTTGCTTGTCGGCGTCGTCGCCATGGCGAAAGGGTTCAAGGTCAATGACCGGAACGTTCAGAAGTTTCATAAGGTTTCTCCTCGGAATCGGTGATGTGGGATCACACCAGGGCATCGCCGCCGTCCACCAGCACGGTGGAGCCGGTGGCAAAGCCATTGGTGGCGGCGAAAAGAATGGCCTGGGCGATATCATCTGGCAGGGCCACCCTGCCGACTGGCAGGCGTCGCGCCATGTCGGAAAACTTCTGCTCACGCCCGGCCGCGCCCAGGCGGTCCCAGAGAGGTGTCGCGGTGGTGCTTGGCGATACCGCATTGACTCTCACGCCGGATGGCCCGAGCTCCAGCGCAAGCCCCCTCATCAGCCCTTCCACCGCGGCATTGATTGCACCCTGCAACACCGCGTTGACGTTGGGGCGCTGGGCATAGACACCAGAAACGAAGGTCAGTGACCCGCCTTTGACGATCCGGGCATGACGCCCGACGTGATAGGCCCCCCAGAATTTGTTCTGCATACCGGCCTGGGCCTGCTCAAGCGGAAGTGATTTTATCGAGCCTACCTGGGTGGAAGATCCGGCCAGAATCACGTGGTGCCAGGGCTCATGAGTCGTAAAGAAGTGTTCAACATCGGGATCGATGCACACGTCCAGCGACCGGGCAGACACGCCTTCAGGTAGACGTGTCAGGGCGGACTCAAGCCGGTCGGTCGTTCTGGATGCGATGGTTACCCGGGCACCCTGGCTGGCAGCCCGCAAAGCGGTGGCTTCTCCGATTCCTGAACTACCTCCGATGACAAGAACTCGCTGGTTGGTCAGCAAGGGACAGCTCCTTTATTTGCTAGCAAATATCAAAATATTGCTAGCAAATAAAATGCCATTCCTTGCCAGAGTGGTTTGAGTACAGCGGGGGCGGGTATCCGGAAGGGACTTGGGTGGTCGGCGGAGAGAGCAGGGCCGGTTAAAAGTGACTCTTTAGTGTGCATTCGCAGCTGGCCTGCGCCATTCCGATGCTGATTCAGACTCTTTGAGCCGGGTTCAATGGCAGGTTGTTAAGACATTTTTTACCGCGCCCGATGAACCGCTCCATGACCTTTATCCGTAAAAGTGGCTAACGTTTTTAGCCGTCAAGCCGATACCCGTTGACAACGATTCAATGTTCTCCGACCTGTTTTCGAAATCGGCACACTACAGCCAGCCCGGCTGCCCCCGGCACAGGATTCACCTTTTATGCTTCGTCTATTTTCACGCTTGTTTTCGCAGTCTCAGCACGTCCGTGCTTTGGAGCAGGCGCCCCATGCGATTGTTTCCGTCAATGAGCAGGGCCAGGTCACTTTCTTTAATGCAGCAGCAGAGCAGTTGTGGGGGTACAACCGGGCTGACGTCGTTGGCCAACCGTCCTCCCGTCTGTTTCCTGCGTCGGATCTTCACGCTGTCATTGGCGCCAATGGCCGGCCAAGGGAAGTGCAACTGACCGGTGCCAGCGGGCGGGCTTTCTGGGCCGAGCTGGCCGCGTCGCAAGAGCCGGGCAGTCAGTCCCGGAAGCGCACGGTCTTCGTACGCAATATCACCAGCGAGCGTTACGCCCGGGAAATGATGAACCAGACTCTGGAACAGGCGATGGATGCGGTGGTGTCCATCGACGAAAACAATAACGTCACCTTCTTTAACAAGGCTGCCGAAACAGTGTGGGGCTATAACCGGTCGGAGGTTCTGGGCAATAACGTGAAAATGCTGGTGCCCAAGAGCATCCAGTCCCAGCACGACGGTTTTGTAAATCGAAACCGCAAGACCGGCGAAAACCGGATTGTCGGCAGTTACAAGGAGCTCAACGTACAACGCAAGGACGGTAGCTGGCTCTGGGGCCAGGCCGCCATCAGTAAAATCGAGTTTGACGGTCGCATTACCTATACCGCGTTCATCAAAGACGTGACCGAAGAAGTGGAAAAGCGGGAAAAAATGGAGATGCTGTCGCTGGTGGCTGATCAGGCCAACAGCGGCATTATCATTACGGATGCCGATGGCAAGATCGAGTACATCAACGCCGGCTTCGAAAAACTGACCGGGTACAGCCTGGAAGAGGCCCGGGGCAAGAAGCCCGGACCGATGCTGCAGGGCAAGGACACCGATCCTGAAACCATTAAAAACATCCGCTATCACCTGGACCGGCAGGAGCCCTTTTACACCGAAATCCTCAATTACCATAAAAACGGCACACCCTACTGGGTGTCGCTTTCCATCGCACCGGTATTCGATGAGCGTGGCCGGGTGGAGCGGTTTATTTCGGTAGAAGCTGATATTACCCGGAGCAAGCAGGAGACCGTCGACTTCACCCGGCGTCTGGAGGCTATTGAACGGTCCATGATCACCATGGAGTTCAATCCGGATGGCAGCTTCCTGTCCGCCAACACGCTGATGCATGACAAATACGAAAGCAACGACAAGGTCACTCAGGTTGCCAGGGCGCTCTGGTCGAAGCTGACCACTGATAATCTGAATGCCCTGCGAACCACTGCAGAGTTCAGCGGCAGGGATTCCGTTGAGCTGGCAGGCATGCCGCCACTTGCACTGGACTACCAGGTGGTGGCCCTGAAGCACTTCAACGGTGATGTGCGTTGTTATGTGCTCTTCGGTATCGATATCACGGACCGGCATCTGGCGCTCAATGAGACCCAGGAGGCCATGGACTCCGTACTACAGGTAAGCAGCAAGATCAGCGGCATACTCTCAACCATCAATACCATTGCCGATCAGACCAACCTGCTGGCCCTGAACGCGACCATCGAGGCGGCCCGGGCCGGCGAAGCCGGGCGCGGTTTTGCGGTGGTGGCCGACGAGGTGCGAACACTGGCGCGCAAGTCCAGTGTGTCGGCGGGTGAAATTGATACCCTGGTTGGCGAGACCAATCAGCGGGTTGAAGCCCTGGCGGCTTCCCTTGCCAAAATAGACGGGTGAGCCTGAGTGAGCTTGATGCCTTTGCCATCCGCACTGGACGACGCCGACCTTTCCCGGGTGATCGAAATGGCCTGGGAAGATCGCACACCTTTCGAGGCGATCGCAGCGACCTACGGTCTGGACGAGAAAGCGGTGATCGGGCTGATGCGGCGTCAACTCAAGGGTCGTAGCTTCAGGCTTTGGCGCCAGCGGGTCAGCGGGCGCAGAACCAAGCATTTGGCCTTGCGTCCGGCCGGGGTGCTGCGAGGTTACTGCCCCACTCAATACAAACCGCGCTGAATGAGGGCTTTGGTCGGACCCTGCAGCATCGGTGCTGCAGGGTAGCGATCACCAGATTCAGGCAGCCCAGTGATCGTCCTCGAAGGCCATGATGCTGTCCTTGCCGCTGATAATATCCAGCTTCAGCAACTGATGTTCCGGCAGTACTCGCTCCATGAAGTACCGTGCGCTGACCAGCTTGCTCTCGAACAACCGCTGATTGCCTTCTCCGGAATCAATGCCGGCCTGGGCCGTTGCCGCCATCCGTGACCACAGGTAAGCGATCACCGTCAACGCCGTCAGGCGCAGATAGGGTGTGGCAGCGGCACCGGCCTGCTCCGGGTCCTGTGGTGCCATTTTGGCCAGCCATTGGGTTGCTTCCTGCAGTGATGCAATAGCATCCTTCAGCGCTGCCTGATGCGGCGCATCGGGGGTTGCTTCGAGGTAGCCGGTGAGCTCCTGAAACAGGTTCGCAAAAAGCTGGCCGCCCTTGAGGCGGAGCTTGCGACCCACCAGGTCCATGGCCTGAATGCCATTGGTGCCTTCGTAGATACGGGCAATACGGCCGTCCCGCACCAGTTGCTCCAGAGGCCAGTCCGTGGTGAAACCGGAGCCACCAAGCACCTGCAGGCCGATGTTGGCATTGGCAGAACCTTCATCGGTCAGGAACGCTTTCACCACCGGAGTTAACAGCTGCACCAGGTCGTCGGCCCGCTCGCGGTGATCAGCGTCCGGGTGAGCGACGGACAGATCCAGTTGATGACCGGTGAACAGGGCCATTGCCCGCATGCCTTCGTTCATGACCTTCTGCTGCATCAGCATGCGGCGGACATCCGGGTGCACGATGATCGGATCCGCCGGGCCATCGGGATTTTTCGGGCCACTGAGGGAACGGCTTTGCAGGCGCTCCCGGGCGAAGGCGAGGCTCTCCTGGTAGGCCCGCTCGGCCAGCCCCAGGCCCTGCATACCCACCATTAGCCGGGCTTCGTTCATCATGGTGAACATGGAGGCCATGCCGTTGTTGGGCTCGCCCACCAGCCAGCCGGTGGCGCCTTCGAAATTCATCACGCAGGTGGCGGAGCCCTTGATGCCCATCTTGTGCTCAAGGCCGCCACAGAAGGCGGGGTTGCGAGCGCCATCGGGCAGAAACTTGGGCACCAGGAACAGCGAGATGCCCTTGGTGGTGTCCGGTGCTCCGGGCAGCTTGGCCAGCACCAGGTGCACGATGTTATCCACCAGGTCATGCTCACCGCCGGTGATCCAGATCTTGGTGCCCTCGATGGCGTAGCTGCCGTCCTCCTTTGGCGTGGCGCGGGTGCGGATCAGGCCCAGGTCGGTGCCGCACTGGGGCTCGGTCAGGCACATGGTGCCGGTCCATTCGCCGCTGATCAGCTTTTCCAGATAGGTGTTCCTGAGCTCATCGGAGCCGTGGGCATACAGCGCGGAGATGGCGCCGTGGGTGAGGCCTGCGTACATGCCCAGTGACAGGTTGGTGGAGCAGACCATCTCATCCACCACAAACTTGAGAGTATGGGGCAGACCCTGGCCGCCGTGGGCCACCGGCGAGTCCAGCGCAGTCCAGCCGCCTTCAACAAACTGACGGTAGGCCGGTTTGAAGCTGGGGGGCGTGGTGACACTCTTGGTCTCCGGATCAAACTGGCAGCCAATCCGGTCGCCGTCCTGGTTGGTCGGTGCCAGGACTTCCGCCGAGACTTTGCCGGCCTCTCCAAGAATGGCTTCAATCAGATCCCTGGTGGCGTCGGTGTAGGTATCCAGTTCACTGAGGCGGTCAACGCCCAGTACGTCAAACAGCAGAAATTTCAGATCGTTGGTGGGGGCTTGGTAGGGCATATGAACCTCGCTGGCTTGTTGGCATCAGAGGGCTCATACGATCGTTTGAAAGGACTGGTTTGCTACCCGGGGCTCCGGCAAGGAACTGGAGCGGATTTAATTACCTGTGCTTGCTGATTCGCCTCTGTCCCGCGATACCAGCCGCCAGCAGAAGCCACAGGTAAATATTGGCGATCAGGTCATCCAGCACAATGCCCAGGCCACCGGCAAAGCCCTCTGCCTGTGCCGCCGGTGGAGGTTTCAGTCCATCCATTACCCGACTGACCGCGAAGGTGCCGAGCAGCACGGCAGGATGGCGCGCAGCAGACTGGAGTGCCACGGCCGCGGGAAACAGGAGGAATTCGTCAGCAACAATCCGCGAGTCGTCCTTGCCACCAAGGGTGTTGGAGGTAATGTGACAAACCGGCACCGCCAGAACGATCAGAAAGAGCACGCTCAGGACCTGTCGCCGTCGGGACTGGCGGAGAATCACCCAGGCCAGCAGCAGGCCTGGCAGCGCCCCGATCGTGCCGGGCAGCCAGGGTGAATAACCCAGGCCGAACCCGGTTGCAAACGCTGTGATGATCGATTCCATGATCATTCAGGCCTTGAATTGTTTACTCTTCGAAGCCGACGAAGCGTGCCGTATTGCTCACCGGGCGCCGGCGGGAGATCACCGAGTTGGCTACAAACTCCTCATCCGGCCAGCCTAGGGCGACGCAGGTGAGAATGACCTGGTCTTCGGGAATGTTAGCCACTTCCCGCACCACCGGGCTCTGCATGATGCCCTGACCGTTAATGACCGCACCAAGGCCCCGGCTCCAGGCGGCCAGTACCAGACCGTAGGTCATGGCACCGGTGTCAAAGTGAGCGATAGTGTTGTTCAGCAGGTCCCGGTCAAAGCAGACCACAATGGAAACGGGCGCATCAAACTGACGAAAACCCCGCATGACCCAGTCCTGACGACGCTCTTTATCATCCCGTTCGATACCCATGGCCTCGAACAGTTGTACTGCGATTTCCACCTGGCGTTTGCGATGTTCACCCTCGTAGGCACCGTAATCCTCGATTTCACGGGTAGGGGGTACGCCACCAAGCATTCTTTCGGTGTTGCCCTGACGGACCCGCTCCAGCGGTTCGCCGGTCAGTACATGAAGGTGCCAGGGCTGGGTGTTCATGGAGGAGGGTGCGCGGTTTGCCAGTGCGATTACTTCTTCCAGCAGTTCACGGGGAATCGGGTCGTTTGTAAACCCGCGGATGGAGCGACGCTCCTGAATTGCCTGATCGAGTTTCATCAATAAGCCTTGTGTATGTTTATGGAGTCGATGCCACGCTGTTGCCGGCGTCGACGATTCTTGTTTTTCTGACTGCGGTTCACAGACTTCATGCCTAGGCTGTCGAGTATAAACACCTTGAAACCGCCTTCTCAATGGCTTCTGCATGTGACGGGAGGGAGTGATTCCCAAGGACATGGGGTTCGCTGACCCGAAAGATAACGAAAAGACATTAATCTGTTTCATGTTTTACAACCTTTAACATGGACCTCGCCACGAGAGCGGCAATAACCTATTGCATGTTATTCACTCAGGTCCAATGATAGGCGGCTTACCCGAAGCAGGCAGCTTTGGTATGACGTCATTCGATGCGTGAGTATGGAGGGAGTCTTTCAGCTCGACGGTAGATGTACGAGTTTTCGATGACCGAAACCCCGCGCGATCTCAGGCTGCAAGCCTTATTCCTTATCTTT
The DNA here is from genome assembly GCF_963974375.1 of uncultured Marinobacter sp. Classification (GTDB taxonomy): domain Bacteria; phylum Pseudomonadota; class Gammaproteobacteria; order Pseudomonadales; family Oleiphilaceae; genus Marinobacter. The sequence goes on along the minus strand of NZ_CAXBDN010000001.1, from coordinate 3,814 downwards.
CTGACGAGCAGCGCCCTGGTCGGCTTTAGTGGTCTGATCCTGGATCAGTTGCCAAAGGTGCAGTTGCCCGGCAGCCTGGCCTTTGGCCGGGGCGGTTCTTTCGTTATTTTTCTTGCGGTTGGCGTTCTGCTGGTGGCAGCACGGAAGTATGCTGCCACCCGCCTGATACCCAGACCAGCTGCCATCTTCGCCGGTGTTGCCTCCGTAGCCTTAACGTTTGTTTTGGCCACCGTGGCCAGCTGGGCCCATCATGATGAGCGGACCCGGTCCGCAACCCGGCTCGCCGAAAGTGTCAGCATACTCGCGCAAAAGAGCATTCGATTGCACGAGGCCGCTCTTGAACGAATGCTGCGGCGCTGGCAGAGCCTTGAGTTTGACGTCCCGCCCGCTTTGCTGGACGAGGATTCAACTGCTTACTTTAACGATATTTCTGCCCTGACGGCGCTCTATCTGTTTGACGGGCAAGCCGCAATGCGTTGGCAAGCCACGGGGGATGCCGAATACCAGCGATGGGGCAGCGAGCAGGTTGCGGAACCCCGGGTCCAGGCCTGGCTGCGGTCAGGCCAGCCGTCAGAAACCCGCTGGCTGATCCCGGACAAGTCCAATCGGCACAAGGCACTGCTATCGGTGACCGCCAGTGATGGATCGGACTATCTGTTGCTGGCTTCCCTTGATCTTAACGACATGCTCAGTGGCCTGTTCCCATCGGGAGGTCACCGGTTTGACGTTGCCGTTGCGTTGATGACGCCGCAATCCGCGCAGTCTGACGACTCAGAGGCTGAGCACACGACCGGCCAGATTCTCTATGGGCAGGCAGTCAGGCAACTTCCGGAAGGTCTTCAGTTACATATCGGGGTCTATGCCGATCAGCCAGGGCTCAGTACCCTGCGGGGGCAGTTGCCACTGCTGATCATCCTGATGGGCCTGGTGTTCAGCTATCTGCTGATTATCAGTCGCTCACTCCTGTCGGTACGGGAAGATCATCTCAAAGCACTCAATATAAAGGAACAGGAGTTTCGCTCGCTATTTACCCAGAGCCCGGATGCCATTTTTGGCTTCGATACCCGGGGTTTCTATCGGGAAATCAATCCGCAGGGCGCGACCATCGTGGAGCATGGTGATCTGGACACGCAGCCATTGCACTACCGCGATATTATAGGTCAGCCTGGTGCGATGCCTGAGGATGATCAGGAGTCCTTTGAAACGGCGTTTGGCAACGCTTTGGCCGGGCACCCCCAGAACTTCTCCGTGGCCCTCAGTGCGCCCGCTGAAGAACCGGTTCACTACAATATTACATTCATTCCCATTGTGGTGGATGGCAAGGTCACTGGTGCTTTTGGAGTTGCGAAGGACGTCACCCGCCGGGTCAGAGCCGAAGCGTCGGAACGGGTCTTTCGCCGAAGCCTGGATGCCAGCCGCAACGCGGTGTTGATTATCGACGTGCGCTCCGGCACGGCGAAGACGATTTACGTCAATGCCGCTTACACCAAAATTACCGGTTACACAGCGGCCGAGATGATCGGTCAGAAAGCGACGTTACTGGACGGCCCGGGGACTGACCCGGAAGACCTGAAACAGGTGAAAACTGCCGTACGCCGCGGAGCGCCCCTGAAAATAACCCTCAAAAGCTACCATCAGCGCGGCACTCCCTTTTGGAATCAGCTCTCGATGGCCCCGGTTCGTGATGAGTCCGGTCGCATCAGTCACTTCGCGGCCATCATGACGGATATCTCCGAGCAGCGGGAGCAGGAGAACCGACTGGCTTATCAGGCCACCCACGATGCGCTCACGGGCCTGCCAAACCGGGCTCTGTTCAATGATCGCCTGAGGCACGATTTTGAGCTGGCAAAACGACAAGGCCATATTCTGGCGGTTCTGTTTGTGGATCTGGACGAATTCAAACCCATCAATGACACCCTCGGACACAAGGTCGGCGACCTTTTGCTCAGAAGCGTGACTGAGCGGCTGTCATCCATACTGCGGCCAAGCGACACCCTGGCTCGATTTGGCGGTGATGAATTTGTGCTGCTGCTGCCAAACCTGGCCACCGCTGATGAAACAGCGATTGTGGCCGAACGGGTCATCGAAGCCCTTGAGCGGGTCCATCGGGTGAACCCCCATGAACTTCATATTTCAGCGAGTGTCGGTATCGCGGTTCTGGAACCGGGCACCGACGCGCCGGAGAAACTCATCCAGCAGGCTGACATGGCCATGTACAAGGCCAAACAGATGGGCCGGAATACCTGGCAGCGTTTCACCGGTGATCTCGACAGTAAATTACAGCGCCGGGTAGCACTCAAGAATGACCTTCAGGATGCCATTGAAGGCAATCAGCTTCATATGAACTACCAGCCGATACTGGATGCCCAGGGCGAGCTGGTGAGCCTCGAAGCACTGGTGCGGTGGCATCACCCGGTAAAGGGTGCCATCTCTCCCGCCCAGTTTATTCCCATTGCTGAGGAGACCGGGCAGATCACCGCCCTCAGCCGTTGGGTGCTGGAACAGTCGTGCAGCGATGCGCTTCAGCTGATCAACGCAGGGTTGTTCAGTGGCCGGCTGGCGGTGAACCTTTCGCCAACCCAGTTTCATCGGTCCAGTTTCCTTGCCACCTTGCAGCAGGCGCTGACCATGGTGGGGTTGCCGCCCCGTCATCTGGAGCTGGAGCTCACCGAAGGGATTCTGATGAAAGATACCGACGGCGCCGTCGATATTCTTCATGCCCTGAGAGACATGGGCATAGCAACAGCCATAGATGACTTTGGTACCGGTTTTTCGAGCCTGAGTTACCTTCGCGCCCTGCCAATTGACAAGATCAAGATTGACCGCAGCTTTATCAAGGACGTCACGGAGAATGAGAAAGATGCAGCCGTGTGCAAAGGTGTCATCGCTCTGGCCAATGAGCTGGATCTGATCGCCGTGGCTGAGGGCATAGAAACCAGGGCCCAGTTTGATGCACTGCGGGGCTTTGGCTGTGAACTGTTTCAGGGTTACTGGTTCGCCCGGCCAATGGCCGTCGAGCCATTGGAGGAATGGTTGAGAGCGCGTTAATGAAAGGACATAGTGTCGGGAAGACCAGAACAGGCTGAAATTGTCCATATATTGCAATAACCCGGATTCGTGAACCCCATCCGCAGGAGCCGGAAAAGTTGCCGGGGCTTCAGGCAGTCGTTTGCAATGGTAATCATCCCCTGTGACGAACGTTGCCGAGGATCGGGCTCAGGAGCCCGATCCATTGCCTCCCGTTGGTGAGTGCCAGGCCCCCTCCCGGTAACATTCGACGCCATTTCCTGTGTGTCGATACAGAAAAAGCCACTGGTTTTCAGCCAGGGCAGCGACCTCGCTTCGCTGTTGCAATACGCGCTCGATTCGATGCCGCGGCGCATCAATCAAAACCGTAAGCCGAACCGGCTCGTGGCGCCAGTGCTGCCCATCATGGACCGACTGAAGTGGTAGCCCTATTCTCAGCTGCGGGTCATTTCCCTCTATTACGCCCAGCTTGCCACCAATGACCGAATGCAACAGTTTGTTTCCGGATCCGTAAGTCTGGGGTGAAGTAACCGAAGCAAAATACTGCAGGTTAATCCAGTTGGCGACAACCATGGGCGCGCTGAGCAGGCTTTCCAGGATGTCGCCATTTGGATCCATGTCCGGGTCATACTCATGAAGAAATACCCGTCCGCCAAGGTCCACGCTTCGGGTCAGTTCGCGCCTCGCAAAAACGATTGCCGCATTATTGGCCAGTCCCCATTCCGGCCGGACTTCGGACCAATCGCGCCCACGTTGCTTCAACATCGCCAGCAAAACATCATCGTCA